>NZ_JBWKPX010000011.1:0-174853 GCF_059418465.1 Caulobacter sp. GW821-FHT09A05 | reverse complement strand
CTCTGGGGGAGGTGGCCCGAAGGGCCGGAGGGGGCCGCGCGGCCCCAAAACAAAACCCGCGCGGATCGCTCCGCGCGGGCTTGTGTATCCGAAAGCTCGGGAGCGTCGCTTAACGCGCGCCGGCCGGCTTCTTCGGCATCGGCAGCAGGCCTTCGCGCTGAGCGCGCTTGCGGGCCAGCTTGCGAGCGCGGCGGACGGCTTCGGCCTTTTGGCGGGCGCGCTTTTCCGACGGCTTTTCGTAGTGCACGTGCCGCTTCATTTCGCGGAACGAGCCTTCGCGTTGCATCTTCTTCTTCAGGGCCTTGAGCGCCTGATCGACGTTGTTGTCGCGGACGAAAATCTGGACCAGGGGTCTCTCTCCATTCGACGGCCCGACCATCTTCCCGAGTCCCTCTCAGGGGCCGGGCGGGCGAACAAAACCTGATAAGCCCGGAAAGGGATCTCCCGGGCGACGAGGGGCGGCTGATAGCAGAGGCGGCGGCCTCTGTCCATGGCGACGCGGCCTAAACTCCCGTGTAGACTCGGATTCATGAGCGACAAAACCGCGAAAGCCACCCAGGGCCCGGGCGACTGGGCCGACATCGCCGAGCAAAGGGTGCTGGACGAGGCCCTGCGCCTGGCGCCGCGCCTGGGGTGGAACCCCGGCCTGGTCCGGGCCGCCGCCGCGGCCGCCGGGTTCGACGCCGGCGAGATGCAACTCCTGTTGCCGCAAGGCCCGCGCGACCTGGCCGCCCTGCTGTCGCGCCGCCACGACAAGGTCGCCCTGGCCGCGCTGGAGGCCCTGGACCCGCCGCCGGCCAAGATCCGCGACAAGATTCGCGCCGGCGTCCTCGCCCGCCTGGACGCCGCCCGGCGCGACGCCGAGGCCCTGCGCAGGCTGGCGGCCTTCCTGGCCTTTCCGACCAACCTAGCCCTGGCCCTGACCTTGGTCTGGGAAAGCGCCGACGCCCTGTGGCGCTGGGCCGGCGACACGGCGACCGACGAGAATCACTATTCCAAGCGGGCGATCCTGTCGGGGATCCTGGTCTCGACCCTGGCGGTCGACATGGCGTCCGGTCGCGAGTCGGCGCTCAGGCACCTGGACGCCCGCATCGACAACGTCATGGCCTTCGAGAAGTGGAAGGCCGGGATCAAGCCGATGAACCTGGCGGCCGAGGTGGCGGGGGCGCTGGCGCGGATGCGGTACGGGCGGGGGTGACCCCCTCCGGCCCTTCGGGCCACCTCCCCCAGAGGGGGAGGAGCTATCCCGGCGCGCCGACCAATAGATGCTCCCCCTGTGGGGGAGCTGTCGCGAAGCGACTGAGGGGGCCTTAGGCCCCCAGCGCCCTCTCCACCGCCGCCATCGCGTGCAAGGTCGTGGTGTCGAACACCGGCACGGGGCTGTCGGCCTGGCCGATCAGCAGCATGATCTCGGTGCAGCCCAGGATGATCCCCTGCGCCCCGCGTTCGACCAGGCGCCGGATCACCGCGCGATAGATCTCGCGCGAGGCGTCCAGCACCTGGCCGGCCACCAGTTCGCGATAGATGATGCCGTGCACCGCGGCGCGGTCGTCCGCTTCCGGGACCAGCACCTCCAGGCCGAATGTCTCTTCCAGCCGGCCGCGGTAGAAGTCCTGCTCCATGGTGAAGGCCGTGCCCAGCAGGCCGACCTTTGAGAGGCCCGCCGCCTGGATCGCCGCTGCCGTCGGGTCGGCGATGTGCAGCAGAGGGATGTCCACCGCCGCCTCGATTGCCCCGGCGCAGCGGTGCATGGTGTTGGTGCACAGGACGAGGAAGTCGGCGCCGCCCGTCTCCAGGGTCCTGGCCGCCTCGGCCATCTCGCCGGCCAGGGCGTCCCAGTCGCCGGCGTGCTGCAGGGCCTCGATCCGGGCGAAGTCGAACGACCACATCAGGCTCCGGGCCGAGGCGACCCCGCCCAGGCGGTCGCGGACGCCCTCGTTGATCAGCCGATAATAGTGGACCGAGCTTTCCCAGCTCATGCCGCCGATCAGGCCGACGAGGGCTTGTTTGGTCATGCAGCGTTCCCGGAAGGCGTCAGTCCTGCGGCGCGCCCGGACGCCGTTGGCACACGTGCCATAGCACCCCGCATGGATCGTAGACATAGGCCACGCGCAGGCCCCAGGGCTGCATGGCCGGCGGCTTGGGCGGCGCCGCGCCGAACCGGCCGGGCAGGTCCAGCGCCTGGATGTGGGTCCACCAGGCGTCCAGGTCGTCGACCATCAGCTGCATCATGCAGTTCTCGGCCCAGGCCCGCTCGTAGCCGCGCTGCAGGATGAAGGCGCCGGCGCCGACCCCGAAGATCGCGACCTCGCCGTCGAGCAGGGTCTCGAAGCCGAGGGCCTGGTAGAAGGCCTTGCTGGTCTCGAAGTTCTTGGCGGGCAGGAAGGGGCGCGCCGACTCCGCGCCGTCGGGAACTGGCATGGCGAGCGCCTCCGTTTGTCCGTGGGACGAGGAGGCTGCCTCCAGGGCGCGATGTCGGCAAGGTCTTTGGGTGGATGTCGGACGCGGCTTTCCAACCGAACTATCGATCCAAACGCGCCTGCATATGCAGCTCAAATTTCGAAAATCTTCGGCCTCAACGTCGGGCGCGGCCGCAAGGCTGTTGGTCGTGGTTGGTCAGGGAAGGCGCTCAAAACGCGCACCTCGTTTGCGGCCTCGCGGGCGAACCGCGCCAAATCGACCAACGCGGGAAGGTCGCTCACCGACATATATTGATTGCTCGGGTGGCTCATAACTAGGCCCTCGACTTCGAGGCCGGCCGAATATGCGGCTCCAGAATGCGCAACCATATGCCTCGCGTCATGGCAGGCTTTCAGCGCCCAGCATGCTTCTCCTGCTAAGAAATGGATCGGGGCTGGTACTCTAGGATCACGCGTCGCTTTTTTGAGCGCTTTCGTCTTGCTGTCCCACGCCGATCTTGCGTGCAAGTTGGCCGCAAACGCAGTGCCGTAGTGAGCATCGAGATGTTTTACCGCTCGCAGAACTGATTCTTCTGCCTCTGCGGCGAACACCACGGAACGCCCGATATCAGCGCACTGTGCGTCCGAAAGGATTTCTGAAACCGCGACCATGCAACCCTCCGCTCCAGAGCGGTGCCATCGCAGCTCGCGACCGAACACCCAGGCCCTGCATCAACGAATTTCCCCAAGCGCCCCTCTGCAAGTCTGAGATGGGTCGAAGTCGGACTTATGGCGCTGCGGTTACACGAACAAAATTGGCCGCAAATTTCACATTGTAGGCGTGAAAGTCGCCTTGGGGAGTGATCACCAACCCGGTCACATTCTCTCGTTGGAACGTGTCTTCACGGTCTGGATCATTGACGCTGAGGCTAACCGTGAGCGCACCATCTTCTTCCACGATTTCCTTGAAGTCATAATTCACGACCCTGCCGAAGCACGTGACTTCGCCCCCGGAAACCACGAGCTGGACAGTGGGATCGTCAACATCCCTCCATCGTCCTTGCATCCGATCCGGAAGTGAGGCGCTTCGGCTGGTTTTCTTCATTCCTGGCCTGTTTGGAGCCGCGACGGGTTGAGAGGTGGACTGTGGCGATGCCGCACGGCTTTCCACAGCAGTCAACGCCATGACGAGTGAAGCCGCCAGAAGTAGTCGCCGCATCTCTCACGACCCCCGTTGCATACGGATCCCACTAAGCCAAAGCTTGCAACCCGAGGAAAGGGCCGATCGCGATAGGCCTCCCACGGGTCGAAAACGGACCTGAAACGCGCGCGCTTTCAACGCCGCCCGGCTTCGCCTAATCCTTCAGCCCCCGCAACCTATTCACGTGTCCCATCTTCCGTCCCGGCCGGGCCTCGCCCTTGCCGTAGAGGTGGATGCGGGTCTCGGGCTCGGCGGCCAGCTTGGCCCAGGCCTCGACCTCGGCGCCCAGCAGGTTGGTCATCTCGACATGGGCGCGCGGCGCCGTGGGGCCCAGGGGCCAGCCGGCGACGGCGCGGATGTGCTGCTCGAACTGGTCGACCTCGCAGCCGTCCTGGGTCCAGTGGCCGGTATTGTGCACCCGGGGGGCGAACTCGTTGACCAGCAGCTTGCCGCCGGCCAGCTCGAACAGCTCCACCCCGATCACCCCGACATATTCCAGGGCGGTCAGGATCCTGGCGGCGATGGCCTCGGCCTGGTCCCGGGTGGCTTCGGTGACCTTGGCGGGGGCGCTGGTGCGGCGCAGGACGCCGCCCTCGTGGTGGTTGTCCGACAGCGGGTAGCAGGCGATCTCGCCGTCGCGGCCGCGGGCGGCGATCACCGACAGCTCGCGCACGAAGTCGGCCGGCGCCTCGAGGATGGCGGACTGGCCGGCGATCCTGTCGAAGGCGGCCGCGGCCTCGGTCGGGCGCTGGATCCAGGCCTGGCCCTTGCCGTCATAGCCCTCGCGGCGGGTCTTCAGCAGCGAGGGGGCGCCGATCCTGGCCACGGCGGCGGCCAGGTCCTCGGCGGTCTCGACGGCGGCGAAGGCGACGGTCGGCACGCCGATCTCGGCCAGGAAGGTCTTTTCCACCACCCGGTCCTGGGCGGCGGCCAGGGCCTTGGCGCCGGGCGCGACCAGCACGCCCTGGGCGGTCAGTTCCGCGACCGTGGCGGCCGGCACGTTCTCGAACTCGTAGGTGACGACGTCGCAGGCCTCGGCCAGGCGCTTGAGCGACCAGCGGTCGTCATAGGGACCGACGATCTGGCGGGCGGCCACGCGGCCGGCCGGGCTGTTCTCCTCGGGGTCGAGGATCACCACGTCGAAGCCCAGGCGGGCGGCGGCCAGGGCCAGCATGCGGCCCAGCTGTCCCCCGCCGAGGATGCCGATGGTGGAACCAGGAGGCAGGGGAAAGGTGCTCATCAGTCTTCGACGCTTTCGACGACGCTGTCGGTCTGTTCGGTGCGGAAGGCGGCCAGGCGCCCGGCCAGGGCCTCGTTCGAGATCGCCAGGATCTGGGCGGCCAGCAGGCCGGCGTTCCGCGCCCCCGCCTCGCCGATCGCCAGGGTGGCGACCGGGACGCCGCCCGGCATCTGGACGATGGACAGCAGGGAATCCAGGCCGTTCAGGGCCTTGGACTGCACCGGCACGCCCAGCACCGGCAGGATGGTCATGGAGGCGACCATGCCCGGCAGGTGCGCCGCCCCGCCCGCGCCGGCGATGATCACCTTGTAGCCGGCGGCCTGGGCCGTGGTGGAGAACGCGACCAGCCGCTGGGGCGTGCGGTGGGCCGAAACCACCTTGGCCTCATAGGCCACGCCCAGGGCGTCCAGCGCCTCGGCCGCCTTCTTCATCGTCGGCCAGTCCGAGCGGCTGCCCATGACGATGGCGACGGGTGGCGTGGCGGTGGGCATCGGCGACGATTTCCCTAGAGGCGTGATGGAGCGCCCCTCAAAAGTTTCTGGCGCGCTCCGTGGCCGGACGGCCGTGAATCGCGGGCCTTATAGCCCCTGGCGCCCAGGCGCCAAAGCCCGTTCTCGCCGAATGAGCCCCGGGAAAAGCCCCGGCGATCCGAAGGGATAGGGCGACGCCGCGACGCTGCGACACAGGCGTGTCACCATTGTCATGGTTAATGAAAGAACGCAGAAATGCTGGAGCTTCACTGCAAGTGATTCCCCCTGTGGTTCCCGACGTCGCATGAAGATCACCAGCGCCCGCACCGAATCCTTCTCGGCGATCCGCCGCCGGGCCCTGACCGAGGCGGCCGGGCCGGCGGTCGCGCGGGCCGTGGTCGCGGCCGATACGGCCGGCTTCCTGGGGCTGTCGGAGGCCGACCTGACCCCGCAGGTGCAGGCGGCGTTGAAGACCCTGATGGTCGAGATCGACGACCTGCGCAACGAGGTCGCCCGCCTGAAGTTCAAGCTGGGCGAGGCGCAGGGCCTGGCCGACCTGGACGTGCTGGCCCCGGTGCTGAACCGCCGGGCCTTCCTGCGCGAGATCAAGCGGGTCGCCGCCTTCGCCCAGCGCTACGGCTCGCCCGCCAGCCTGGTGTTCTTCGACCTGGACGGTTTCAAGGCCGTCAACGACCGCTTCGGCCACGCGGCCGGCGACGCGGCGCTGGGGGCGGTGGCCGAGCGCCTGCAGGCCAACGTCCGCGAGAGCGACGTGGTGGGCCGGATCGGCGGCGACGAGTTCGCCGTGCTGCTGGTCCAGGCCGACCAGCAGACCGCCACCGCCAAGGCCGAGACCCTGGCCGCCGCCGTGCGCGGCATGCCGGTGCAGGTGGGCGAGTGGTCCGTGCCGCTGCGCATCTCGTGGGGCGTGCGCGAGATCGAGGCGGGCGCCGACCCCGAAGCCGCCCTGGCCGAGGCCGACGCGGCGATGTTCCTGAAGAAGCGCGTCCGCAAGGAAGCGTAGGGCGCTTCGGCGTTCAAACGCCTCGCGTGGTCCTCGTCCTTCGACAGGCTCAGGATGAGGACCATTTCCATTCGCGGACAGTGGAAAAACCTCATCCTGAGCTTGTCGAAGGACGAGGTTTTCGGCAGCGCGGGAGCGCGCTATCTCCCTCACAAGGGAGTCCGCCCATGTCCAAGTCGCACCGCTACGCCACGACCCTGACCTGGACGGGCGACACCGGCGAGGGCACGGCCAGCTATCGCGCCTACGAACGAGCCTATGAAGTCGTGGCCGACGGTAAGCCGGCGCTGCTCGGCTCGTCGGATCCCAGCTTCCGGGGCGACCCGGCCCGCTGGAACCCCGAGGAGCTGCTGCTGGCCTCGATCAGTTCCTGCCATCAGCTGTGGTACCTGCACCTGTGCGCCGTGAACGGCGTGGTGGTGGTCGCCTATCGCGACGCGGCCACGGCGGTGATGGTCGAGGACGAGACCGGCGGCGGCCGCTTCCAGAGCGCGACCCTGCGGCCCCAGGTGACGATCGCGGCCGGTGACCCGGAAAAGGCCATGGCCTTGCACCATGAGGCCAACGCCAAGTGTTTCGTGGCCAACTCGCTGAACTTCCCGGTCGGGCACGAGGCGAGCGTGGAAGTCAAAGGAGGCTGAGCCGAATTGATCGCGCTGAGACGTCATCGGCCGTCGAGCGTCATACGACTGACGAACAGGGGCGCGGGCAGTTGGCCGGCAACCCGCCGCCTAGGCGATGATGTCCGGCGTCAGCTGGTCTTCCAGACGCACGATCTCGTCCTTCAGCGCCAGCTTGCGGCGCTTGAGGCGGGCGATCTGCAGCATGTCGGGCTGGGGCCGCTCCTCGAGGGCCGAGACCGCGTCGCCGAGGTCCTGGTGCTCCTCGCGCAGGGTCGCCAGGCGCCGCTCGATGGCGATGTCGGTTTCTTCGGAAGGATCGTCGTCGTTCATGGACGCTCCTCCATGCTGGCCAGTAGGGCGGTGATAGATAGCAAAGCCTGACAGCCGGTAAAGGCCGTCACGCCGCCGAGCCGCCCAGGGCGTCGGAAAGGGCGCGCAGGGCGGCCTCGCGCGGCGGATCGCCGGACGCCCGGGCGGCCTCCAGCAGGGTGTCGAACACGTCCAACGCCGGGCCCGGTTCGCCGCTGAGGGCTTCCAGGCTTTCCATCAGCACCTTCTCGCCGTGCAGCTCGACGTCCTTGACCGCATTGCGGAAGTCCTCGCGCGCGCCGTCGTCGATCCCGGGCCAGGTCGGCTTGACCGTGCGGCGGATGGCGCGCAAGGGCGAGCCGACCTCGGCGTCCCAGCGCCGGACCAGCTGGGCGGCGACCTTGACGTCGGCCGCGCGGCCTTCGCTGGCCCGCCAGGCGGCCCACAGCAGGTAGGGCACGTTTTGGCCATGCCCGTCCTGCAGCGAGAGGCACGCCCCTGCGACAGACGGTCGCACATAGACCTCCAGGGCCCACTGCCAAAGCCGCATCTCGGTTAACCTCCCAAAGGCCTTCAGGCCTCTCCAGTGATCGTCGCCAGGTCCTCGCCCCAACGCTTGACCGGTCGCCAGGACAGGCCGAACAGGTCGAGCGCGCGGCCCACCGATTGGTCGACCATCTCGGCGATCGACTGCGGCCTGGCGTAGAACGCGGGAAGCGGCGGAGCGATCACCGCGCCCATCTCGGCCAGCTTGGTCAGGGTGCGCAGGTGGCCCAGGTGCAGCGGCGTCTCGCGCACCATCAGCACCAGCGGCCGGCGCTCCTTCAGCGTCACGTCGGCGGCCCGGGTCAGCAGCGACGCCGTGACGCCCGTGGCGATCTCGCTCATCGTCCGCACCGAGCAGGGCGCGATGATCATGCCCAATGTGCGATATGAGCCCGACGCGATCGCCGCCCCAATGTCGCCTACCCGATGGACAACGTCCGCCTTTTCATTGACCTCCCCGACGGAAAATCCGGTCTCCTGGGACAGGGTCAGGGCGGCGGACTTCGACAGGACGAGGTGGCTCTCCACCCCCAGCTCGCGACAGGCGTCCAGCGCCCGCAGGCCATAGACAACCCCTGACGCGCCTGAGATTCCGACGATCAGGCGAGGCTTTTCCAAGGGCGCCTGGGGGGAGGCCTGCGGGTCCGACATGGTGAATTTTCGTCCGTCTTGGGAGCAAGCTGCGCCAGGTCAAGCGTCGCCGATTGCAATCATATGTGATCTGACAGCTTCGAACAGCGGGTGTTGACTTGCCTCTCCACCAGCAAGGAGCCGACAGCCATGGCCATCGAATCCCGTATCCGCGAGCTTGGGTCCCGTCACGAGAGCCTCGACCGCACGATCCAGGAGGAGACCCGTCGTCCCGTCAGTGACACCACCCTGCTCAGGGAGTTGAAGCGGCAGAAGCTCAGGCTCAAGGAGGAGATCGAAGGCCTCAGGGCGCGACTTCATTAGCCCCCTCAAGGTCGCCGCGTCGTGAGACGGCGGTGACGGACCGAGGAGGCCGAAAACAGAAAGGCCCGCGCCGTTCAGACGGAGCGGGCCTTTTGCTATTCGGGCGGGGACCGGCGCATCAGCCTGTCCCCGTCGATCAGTCCCCGTCGATCAGTCCTCGTCGTCCTCTTCGTCGTCGGCCACATAGGTCGACTTGCCGAACACGTCTTCGGCCTTGGGCTCGATGCGCGCGGCGCGGATGGCGGCTTCCTCGTCCTCGTGGTCTTCCGGCAGGGCGCTGGTCTCCGAGGCCGGACGCAGGGTGGGGTCTTCCGGCAGGATGCCCTTCTTCAGGTCGTCCTTGGCCTTCTTCTCGGCCGCCTTCTTGACCAGGGCGTCCAGCTCCAGCTGGCCGACCAGGCCCAGGGTCACCGGATCGACCGGCTTGATGTTGGCCGCGTTCCAGTGCGTGCGGGCGCGGACCTGTTCGATGGTCGACTTGGTGGTGCCCAGCAGCTTGGAGATCTGCGCGTCGGTCACCTCGGGGTGGTGGCGCAGGAACCAGGCGATGGCGTCCGGACGGTCCTGGCGGCGCGACACGGGGGTGTAGCGCGGGGCCTTCTTCTGCGGCTTCAGCAGCTCGGCGTGGCGGCTGACCTGGGCCTTCATCCGGTAGTCGGGGTTGGCCTGGGCGCGGTCCAGCTCCTCGCGGGTCAGCTGGCCGTTGCCGATCGGGTCGGCGCCGCGGATGTCGCGCGCCACTTCGCCGTCGGCGATGCCGCGGACTTCAAGGGGGTGCAGGCCGCAGAAATCGGCGATCTGTTCAAAGCTCAGCGACGTGTTGTCCACGAGCCAGACGGCCGTCGCCTTGGGCATCAGGATGTCGGACATGCGGTCCTCCAGAAATGACGGCGCCCGACCTTGCGGCCGGGCGGGATGTTCAGCCTGGAGCTATAATGCGGTTCTTCGGGAAAGGGAACGGGGATCGACGCGACGATCAGCTTGGCAGGCGGGCTTGTCGCGTCCTGGGCGCCGAGCCCATGATCGAAGGTGGCGACGGCCAGCGGGCAAGGCGCGTCGTGGTGGTCGAAAGCGCGAATTCCGGCCAGCTCACTCGGTCCGGCCGGCCATATAGGGCGCCAGCTCTTCCCCCAGGTCCGCGTTGCGGGCCTCACGCTCGCGCGCCGCGGCCTCGTCGTAGAGGAAGGGCAGGAAGGCGAAGCGGCGGCCGGCGACGATGGGATCGACCATGTGCAGCAGCGAGCACGAGAACACCACCGCGCCGCCGGTCGGCGCGCGATAGCGACGAGGGCCGAACTCCGGGAAGGACAGGTCGCCGCCCTCGTAATCCTCGGCGTTGAGGTTGATGGTCACGGCGAACCGCCGGTGCGCGGTGCCGGCGGTGGTGTTGTCGCGATGAGGTCGGAAGTGGCCGCCCTCGGCGGCGTCGTAGCAGCCGACCAGATAGCGCTCCATGCGGGTGGCCTTGAACTGGAAAGCCTTGGCCACCTCTGGGACCAGCCGGGCCTGGACGCGATCGGCCGCGGCCTGGCGCAGGACCGGATCGACCAGGTCGTGATCGCTGCGCTGCTTGTGCGTGGCGTCGAGGATCAATCGCGTCTTGCCGTCGACGTCGCGCATGAAGCCGGAGGCCCGGCCGCCATGGGTTTCGTAGGTCTCGATCAGGCGGCGGCAGAACTCGGGCTCGAACACGCGCGGCAGGATCAGGACCGGCGCGTGCAGCGACGTCCCGGCATGGTCGGCGGGGTCCGGGGCGGCGGCGATGAAGTCGAGCACGGCCTTGGTCTCGGTGATCGAGGCCTTGAAGACGACGCGCAGTTGCGGATCGAGGAGCAACCAGAACGGGCGATAGGCCAGGGCGGCTTCCGTCGACGTCTCGTTGCCGGGGGCGGCGCCGAAGAGCCGGCTGACCGCGAGGTCCTGGTCCCAGAACCAGCGCATGCCGGGCAGGTCCTGGACCGCCCGGCCCTGGGCCTCGTCCGCGGGATCGACGCTGACGCCGAAGAAGGAGGTCTTCGCGTCGTCGAACAGGGATCGCCGCCGGGCGACCTGGTCCAGGGCGGCGGCGACCAGCGGATGGCCCGCCGATCCGGCGAAGCACAGGGCGACATAGCGTCCGGCGATCGTGTGGAAGTTGAAACGCGGATTGGACGTCGAGCGGGCGACGAACCACGGCGCCGGCTCCCCCACCCGGGGGCCAGGCAGGGGCGTGGTCGGACCACGGGCGCTATCGACGGTCACGACGGCGTCGCTCATGCCAGCAGCACCACCTTGCCCACGTGCTCGCCCGCCTCAAGGTGGGCGTGGGCGGCGGCGGCTTCTTCCAGCGGGAACGTGGCGTCGATCACCGGGCTGAGCTTGCCGGCCGCGATCCACGGCCAGACGACGCGCTCGATCTCGGCGGCCAGGCGGGCCTTCTCGTCGGCCGGGCGCGGGCGCAGGGTCGAGCCGGTGATCACCGCGCGCTTCTGCATGATCTTCATCACCGGAACCTCCAGCACCGGACCGGCCAGGGCGGCGATGTAGACGATGCGGCCGCCGGTGTTCAGGGCGTCGAGATTCCTGTCGAAATAGCTGGCCCCTACCATGTCCAGCACCACGTCGACCCCGCCAGCGGCCTTGGCGATCTCGGCGAAGTCCTCGGCCTTGGCGTCGATCGCGATGTCAGCGCCCAGGGCCAGGGCCTGGGCCTTCTTGTCGGCCCCGCGGCCGGTGGCGATCACCCGCACCCCGTGGGCCTTGGCCATGGCGATCGCGGTTGTCCCGATACCGGACGTCCCGCCATGAATCAGCAGCGTCTCGCCAACCTTCAGCGCCCCATGTTCGAACACGTTGGCGAACACCGTGAAAACGGTCTCGGGCAGGGCCGCGGCGTGGGCGAAGTTGAAACCTTCCGGGATCGGCAGGGCGTGGCGGGCGTCGACCACGGCGTACTGGGCGTAGCCGCCGCCGCCCAGCAGGGCGCAGACCTTGTCGCCGGCCTTCCAGCGTCCCGATCCGGTCACGACCTCGCCCGCGACCTCCAGGCCCAGGGTGGGCGGGGCTCCGGGCGGCGGCGGGTAGAAACCCAGGCGCTGCAGGAGGTCCGGGCGGTTCACCCCGGCCGCCCGCACGCGGATCAGGATCTGGCCGGGCCCCGGTTCGGGGCGCGCCACGGTCTCCGGACGCAGGGCGTCGGCCGCCCCCTTGCCGCCTTCGACGGCGATGGCTGTCATGGTCTCGGACATGGCGGAGCATCCCGTGAGGCTTGCGTCCTGCCCTTGGTAGGCGTCAGATGAAGGATCGAAAAGGGGTCGAGCAAAGGAGACCGATCCGATGATCGAAGAACCGGTCGAGCCGCGCGCCTTCCGTGGCGATGCGCTCAACGCCGCGACGCACGAGGATCTGGACACCTACGGCGTGGCGGAACTGGAAGAGCGGATCGAGGCGCTGGAAGCGGAAATCGCCCGCACCCGTGCGCAACTCAGCAAGAAAAAGGCGGGACGCGACGCGGCCAATGCGCTGTTTGGTCGCCTGGACTAACGATCGGTTTACGCTACAGGCGGACTCTCGGACCCGCCTGACTCGGATATCGAGGCTCGGACATCGAGCTTGAATCGGACCTTGGGGCGGGGCGGTCGCGAAACGGGACGATCATGTCTGGCACGGGGGTTGCAGTCCTCCTGTCCGGCGGGACCTTCTCGCGGCCTTTCGAAGGGGCATTGAGTAGCTATGACCGAGTTGAACGTGGCCCCGGCCCCCTGGCGTGCTGGCGTGATCCAGGACTTCGCTCGTTCCGAGCTTTTCGACCGGACGTTCGAGGAGGGCATGACGCTGGTCGAGGAGACCGCCGCCTATCTCGACGGGGCCGGCCGTCACGACAGTAAGCTCCTCTCGCGCAACGCCGCCCTGGCCTACGCCAGCGAGAGCATGCGCCTGACCACGCGCCTGATGCAGGTGGCCTCGTGGCTGCTGGTCCAGCGCGCGGTCAAGGAAGGCGAGATGGAGGCCCAGGCCGCCTGCGCCGAGAACTACCGCCTGGGCCTGGAGGCCGGCGAACCGGCGCCGGTCGAGGACCTGCCGTTCGGCCTGGTCAACCTGCTGCAGCGCTCCGAGCGGCTCTATGAGCGCGTCCGTCATCTCGACAAGCGCATGTACCTCGAGGCCGTCGCCGACGAGGAGGCCCCCCGCCCGGTGCAGGCCCAGTTCGACCGCCTGAGCGCGGCGTTCGGGGCGGCGTGATTTTCAGCTTCCCAGGATTCCGTAGGCGCGATCGAAGCGGCGCTCGGCGAGGTCGCGCGGGCTGATCCAGACCTGTAGGAACATCGGGCGCAGCCAGTGCAGATCTTTCTCAGGGGATAGCTGCAGCAACAGCACCGTCTCGTCCGCCTGTGGCTCGCCACGACCGACCAATCCATAGCCTAGCATCTGATGCTCCGGCAGCGAGCCGCTGGCAGTGTTGCGGTAGAAGCGTTTTAGATAGTCGATGGTCTCGGCCGGGATCAGAGCGCCGGCCTCCGGCGAATGCCGATAACAGGTTTCCAACGCAAGTTCGATCGATCGGGTCAGCACGTTGCGCAGCTGATCCGCAGTGGGAATCAGGGCATCCGGCCTCGGCCCCTGCCGACCGTCGACGGCTTCCCAGCGCTTGACCGCCGCCTGCTCGCTCGCATGGGCATTCCGGGCGATCGCGGTGAACCGGTCCTCAACGCTGGCCCACCAAGCGCGAAACGCGGCATGGTCGGCTGGAGTCAGGGTTTCGAAGTCGCCAGGTGCTCGAGCACGCCAGATTTCGGCCTCTTGGAACAGGCGCTCATATTCGGCGCGCGTGCGTTCGGCCGCCTCGCCAAGATATGGCCCAACGAAATGCGAGGACCTATGCGGCGGGAGCTTGGTCGCATGGGGAAGAATGTCCGTCGCCACCGAGACGAAGATTCCCGCATAGGGCCACGCGGGATCCTTCAGGCCCGGGTCGTGGTGGAACGCCCAGGGTTGCGCCGGCTCGAGCGCCAGCAGGGCTTCCTTTTCCAAGGTCTCCAGGGCCTTCTCGTGCCCGCGTCCCAGGCTCCATGCCCTTTCGCAATCGCCAGTATCGGGGTGGTAGCTGGAGATGAGCATGGGTTCCAGAACATAGCGGTCGAAGATCCGAGAGCGGGGATCATCGATCGGCAGCCAGGGATAGGGTTGGCGTCCATCATAATCCCGGATGGGCATCAGGTCGGGCGGCGGCTGGCGGACGGGATGCGCCGACGGTGACTCCGGACTATACAACACCTTCACCCAACCCTCGCGGTCCGGGCGATATTGGGTGTTCACGAAGAAGTAGAGCGCGCCGTCGCGTGGCAGCAGTACGCGGTCGGGAAACCAGGGTAAATCCGCCAGGTCGATCTGGGCGGCGAAGTTCATGGACCAATCGCCAACGGGCCCCCATGAGCCCTGGCCTGCCTCTACCCAACCCATCTTTTCGTGGCGCGGCCAGGCGAGATCGGAGGGCATGCGAGGAAGTCCGCCGACATAGGAGGTCGCCTCGTCGTGCGGCGCGGGCGGGTAGACGCGTTTCAGATGCACCGCCGTCCGGGCGGTCTGGATCAGGCCCTGCCTGGCGCGGGCCACCTCTTCGTCGGTGGGTTCGCGTTCCTCGTCTTCTTCCTCGAACTCGAACGAATTGTCGATCGTGGCGGGAGGCGCGGCGTTCAGCAGCCAGCGCTTGAAGTCGTCGAACGGTCCGGCCACCTGCGCCCCATTTTGCGACATCGAAGAGTGAAGTCGAAAGCTTCGCTGTCCTGGGTAGAGGGCTGATGGGGACCTGGCAAGAAACCCAAAACAGAAAAGGCCGGCCCGCGAACGCGGAGCCGGCCTTTCGTCGCCCTTACGGCGAGACGCGTGAAGCGCTTACTTCTTGGCGGTGAAGCCGGCGAACTTGGCGTTGAAGCGCGAGACGCGGCCGCCGCGGTCCATCATCTGGGCGTTGCCGCCGGTCCACGCCGGGTGGACGCGCGGATCGATGTCCAGCGCCAGGGTGGCGCCTTCCTTACCGTAGGTCGAACGCGTCTTGTACGACGAGCCGTCGGTCAGGGTGACGGTGATGAAGTGATAGTCGGGGTGAATGTCTTGTTTCATCGGGCGATCCAACCGACTTGAGGCGGCGTGAGATTGTGGGCGGGCGCCAAACCTTGCGGGTGGCTCTCGGAGACGCGCGGCTATAAAGAAAGCGCGCGATTTTGGCAAGGGACAGTTGATGAGTGACGTGAACGCGGGCGAGATTTCGGCCGAAGGCAGGCCGAGCGCGGGCGCGGAGCTGGTGCAGACTCTGGCCGAGGCGGCCAACCGCCGGCCGCGCCGCAAGGACATCCGCCCGCTGGCCCACCTGCTGCCGTTCGTGCGCCGCCATGTCGGCGACGCCCTGGCCGCCGGCTTTTTCCTGCTGTTCTCGACCAGCGCCACCCTGGGCCTGACGGCGGCCTTCAAGGGCGTGATCGACAAGGGCTTCGCCAGGGGTTCCGGCGACGCCGTCAACACCGCCTTCATCGGCCTGGGCGCGGTGGCGCTGGTGCTGGCCGTGGCCACGGCCCTGCGCTTCTTCTTCGTCACCCGGCTGGGCGAGCGGGTGGTCGCCGACCTGCGCCGGGCGCTGTACGGCCACACCCTGACCCTGGACCCGGCCTTCTTCCTGAAGACCCGCACCGGCGAGGTGCTGTCGCGGATGACCACCGACATCACCATCGTCGAGACCCTGGTGGGGACCTCGGCCTCGGTGGCGCTGCGCAACACGCTCAGCCTGATCGGCGGCCTGGGCTACATGGCCGTGGTCAGCCCCAAGCTGGCCGGCTTCATCGTGCTGATGGTGCCGGTGATCCTGGCGCCGATGTTCCTGCTGGGCCGCAACGTGCGCAAGCTGTCGGTCACCGCCCAGGACCGGTTCGCCGACGCGGTCGGCTATGCCGGCGAGAGCCTGGACGCGCTGGACACCGTCCAGGCGTTCGGGCGCGAAGCGGCGGCCGACGCCCGGTTCGGGGGCGCGGTCGAGGCGGCCTACAAGGCCTCGGTCCGCCGGATCAGCGCCCGGGCCGGCATGACCGCCGTGGTCATCGTCCTGGCGTTCGGCGGCATCACCCTGCTGCTGTGGATCGGCGCGCACATGGTGCTGTCGAACGAGATGACGCCGGGCACCCTGGCCCAGTTCGCCCTGCTGGCGATCATGGCGGCCGGCTCGGTCGGAGCCCTGGGCGAGGTCTGGGGCGACGTGCAGAAGGCGGCCGGGGCCATGGAGCGGATCTCTGAGCTGCTCAATTCCGACCCGGCCATCGCCGCGCCGGAGAAGCCTCGGACGCTGCCGGTCCCCGCGCGAGGCGCCATCGCCTTCGAGGGCGTGACCTTCGCCTATCCCGGCCGCCCCGACCTGCCGGCCCTGAAGGGCTTCGACCTGGTCGTGAGGCCCGGAGAGACCGTGGCCCTGGTCGGTCCGTCCGGGGCCGGCAAGAGCACCGTCCTGCGCCTGCTGCTGCGCTTCTACGACCCGCAGGCGGGCGTGGTCCGGCTGGACGGCGTCGACCTGCGCGAGGCCGATCCGGCCGAGGTGCGCGAGCGCATGGCCCTGGTGGCCCAGGACTCGCCGCTGTTCTCGGGCTCGGCCCTGGACAACATTCGCTTCGGCCGCGGGGACGCGACCGAGGAAGAGGTCCGCGCCGCCGCCAAGGCGGCCCAGGCCACGACCTTCATCAACGCCCTGCCGCAGGGCTTCGACACGCCCGTCGGCGAGCGGGCCAAGACCCTGTCCGGCGGCCAGCGCCAGCGCCTGGCCATCGCCCGCGCCCTGGTTCGCAACGCGCCGATCCTGCTGCTGGACGAGGCCACCAGCGCCCTGGACGCCGAGAACGAGCGCCTGGTCCAGAAGGCGCTGCACGACGCCATGAGCGACCGCACGACCCTGGTCATCGCCCACCGCCTGGCCACCGTGCTCAAGGCCGACCGCATCGTGGTCATGGAGGACGGCCGGGTCGTCGAGCAGGGCACCCACGCCGAGCTTTCGGCCCAGGGCGGGCTGTATGCGAAGCTGGCGCGGCTGCAGTTCGGGGTGGAGGCGGCGTAAGGATCCGGTTGCCACGCCCCCGACAGTTGTCATCCCGGAAAGCGCACAGCGCTTGTCCGGGACCCAGGTGAACCGCACCGCATAAGCCCAGTCCCCTGGGTCCCGGACAGCCTCTGCGAGGCTTCCGGGATGACAACGTCGGACAAGGCTTGGCCTTAGCTGGCCTGCACCGCCGCCGTCGCGGCGGGCAGGGCGGCGGCGCGTCCTTCCTCGCGGCGGATGACGTCGATGTGCTCCAGCTGCAGCCGCAGGTCGCGCAGGGCCTGGCTGTCCGGCATGCCCTGGCTCTCGGCCCAGGCGACCACGGAGGCGAGGGCCTCGCCGATCCGGCCCAGCTGCCGGCCGTAGCTGCCGACCTCGGCGAGCACCCGGGTCTCGACCTCGGGCGCCTTGGAGGTCCCCAGGTTGATGCTGAACAGGCTGAAGTTGCCGAAGGTCCAGGACCACGGATTGATCGTCTGGGTCAGCTGGTTCGGGGCGAGGGCGAGCTTGAAGTCGGGCATGGTGGGGCTCCCGGGATGGCGCATCATCAACGCTGAGGTGTGTCTCGGCGCGGGACATCTTTCGCGAGGCCATGACAATCGCACGCGCGCCTAACTCTTGGGCGTATTTCCCCCGTGAGGAGGGCGCGGTGGCGCGGACGGGACAGGCGCGCGCCGCCGTCCCCGATCGTTACGCCGCCTGGCGCCCGTCGACCGCCTCCAGGTCCACCCCCAGCCGCTCGCGCAGTTCTTCGCGTCCCACGGTGGTCAGCCGGGCCGCGCGGCTGCCGGCGACGGTCTCGATCCAACCCAGGGCGACCATACGGCTCAGCAGGGTCACGCCCAGAGGTCCGGCCAGGTGGTGGCGGCGTTCGGTCCAGTCCAGGCACTGGCGGGCGACGCCGCGCTTGGAGCGCATCGCGTCGAGGTCCAGGCCGAGGGCCTCGAACCAGGCGCGGCCCTCGGCGCTGACCGCGTATTGCTTGTCGTCGGCGGGACACAGGAAGCCCTGCGCCACCAGGGCGCCGGTCACCGCTATGCCCAGGCGACCGGCCAGGTGGCCGTAGCAGCAGCGGCCGTCGCGCAGCGCCCGGGCCTGGGGCGAACGCGGCTGCTCCAGCGAGCGGACCGGCGCGGCCAGCACGGCCAGGGCCTCCAGCGCGTGAGCGACCTCGGCGTTGGCCAGGCGATAATAGCGATGACGGCCCTCGCGCTCGACGCTGACCAGCCCGCCGTCGACCAGCCTGGCCAGGTGGTTGCTGGCCGCCTGGGCCGTCAGGCCGGCGGCCCAGGCCAGGGCCCCGGCCGGCTGGGCGCGCCCGTCCATCAGGGCCTGCAGCATGGCGGCCCGGCCAGGATCGCCGATCAGGGCGGCGGGGGAGGCGATGTTGGCTTCCATGATCCGATCCTAAGGCGGCCATCGCGCGGATGTTTCACCCTTGCGTGTAACATCCCGCCGCGACCTCGGCGAAGATCGGCCCATGACCAATGTCCGAGTCGCGTCCCGCGCTTTCGCCATGCCCGCCGGCCTGCCGCTGATCGTGGCGGCGGCCAGCTTCGGCTTCACGATCGTCCAGCTGGACGTGACCATCGTCAACGTGGCCCTGGACGCCATCGGCCGCGAGTTCGGGGCGCCGACCGCCAGCCTGCAATGGGTGGTCGACGCCTACACCCTGCTGCTGGCGGCGCTGCTGCTGTCGGCCGGGGCGCTGGGCGATCGGTTCGGGCCGCGCCGGGCCTTCCTGGCGGGCCTGGTGCTGTTCGCGGCGTCGTCGGCGGCCTGCGGCCTGGCGCAGGACGCGCTGCAGCTGGTCCTGGCCCGGGCGATCCAGGGCGCGGCGGCCGCCCTGCTGGTGCCGCCGTCCCTGGCCCTGATCGCCCACGCGGCGGCGGGCGACGACAAGGCGCGGGCCTGGGCGGTGGGCTGGTGGACGGCGGCCGGCGGGGTGTCGATCGCCGCCGGACCGGTGATCGGCGGCCTGCTGATCGGCGCCCTGGGCTGGCGCTGGGTGTTCCTGGTCAACCTGCCGCTCTGCCTGCTGGGCGCGGCCCTGACCCTGGCCTTCGTGCCCGAGGTCCCGCCGCGCGAGAAGCGGCCGCTGGACCTGCCCGGCCAGGGCCTGGGCTTCGTCGCCCTGACCTGTCTGGTCGGGGCGGTGATCGAGGGCGGCCATCGCGGCTGGAGGGACCCGCTGGTGCTGGGCGCCCTTGTCGCCGGCGTCGCGGCGGCCGCGGCCTTCCTGGCGGTCGAGAGGCGCAGCCCGCACCCCGCCGTGCCGCTGGCGGTGTTCCAGAACCGCAGGGTCTGGTCGGCGGTGGTCATCGGGGTCGGCGTCAACTTCACCTATTACGGCGTGATCTTCGTGCTGGGCCTCTTCCTGCAGCGGTCGGCGGGTTACAGCGTCGTGCAGGCGGGCCTGGCCTTCCTGCCGCTGACGGCGACCTTCATCGTCTCCAACCTGCTGAGCGGGCGGATCGCCCATCGGTTCGGCTCGGCGCGCACCATGGCCGGCGGCGTGCTGGTGGCGGCGAGCGGCTACGCCCTGACCAGCCAGCTGACCGCGCACAGCCCGTTCTGGGCGATGGTCCCCGGCTTCCTGCTGATCCCCATGGGCATGGGGACGGCCGTGCCAGCCATGACCAGCGCTCTGCTGGCCAGTGTCGACCGCCACGTCTCCGGTACGGCTTCGGGCGTGCTGAACGCCTGCCGCCAGGCGGCGGGGGCGGCCGGGGTGGCGGTGATGGGGGCCCTGGCGGCGGGCGGACCCGACCGGATCGCGGCCGGACTGCGAAGCTCCGGCCTGATCGCCGCGGCGGTGCTGCTGGGCGTGGCCTGGGTGGCCTGGCGCAGCGAAGGGCGTCCGCGCCCGCCCGTCGGCCAGCCGACCGCAACCGAATGAAATACCCGGCATTTTCGCCATCGGAGGTGGAACCGGCCGCTTTTTCGTCGGACGAGAGGCCAAGTTCTCGCGCCGCGGCTTGAAACCTCGCCGGCCATGAGGTCTGCTGCACCTTGGCCGTGATCGCGGTCGGGAAGGAACACGGGGCATGGTGAACACCCGTGATCAGGGGCTCGCTCTCGGGATGTTCGCGCTGGGTGAGATGCGCGGGCGGATCGACACGTTCGACTGGGCGGCGACGCCGCTCGGACCGCGCGCGACCTGGTCGCCCAGCCTGACGGTCGCTGTCGACATGATCGTCGCCAGCCGGTTTCCCAGCGCCCTGCGCTGGGGTCCCGAGCTGGTGCTGATCTACAACGACGCCTATGCGCCCATGCTGGGCGATCGTCATCCCCGCGTACTGGGCAAGACCTTCGCCGAGGCGCCGCCGAGTTCGGCCGCCGAGTCCGAGGGGCCCGAGCGGGCGATCCTGGCCGGCGCCGACGCCGGCACGATCATCGAGGAACTGCCGCTCTCCACCACCCACCCGGACGGCTCGACCACCGAGGGCTATTTCACCATCCGCCTCAGCCCGATGCCCGACGCAACCGCGTCCTCGGGCGTGGGCGGGGTGCTGATCGCCCTGACCGACGTCACGCGGAAGGTGCGGACCGAGCAGGCGCTGCGGGCCAGCGAGGAGCGCTACCAACTGGCCCTGCAGGCGGCCAGCGGGGTGGGAACCTGGGACTGGGACATCGTCGCCGACAAGATCTACGCCGACCCCCGCTACGCGACGCTCCACAATGTCGATCCCGACCGCGCGGCGCGGGGGGCGCCGCTGTCGGAATTCACCAAGGCCCTGCATCCCGACGATTACGAACGGCTGCTCAGGTCGGGGCGCACCAGCCTGAAGACCACGACCGACTTCCTGGAGGAGTACCGGCTGATCCAGGCGGACGGCTCGATCCGCTGGGTCCAGACCCGTGGCCGGGTCGAGCGCGACGCCAAGGGCTGGGCCGTCCGGCACCGCGGGGTGATGGTCGACATCACTGGGCGCAAGCGTATCGAGCAGGCGCTCGAGGCCGCCGAGGCCGACCTGCGCATCGCCGTCGACGCCGCCGGCCTGGGGCGCTGGGACCACAATCCGCAGACCGGCGACCGGTTCTGGGACAAGCGTTGCCGCGAGATCTACGGCTGGCCGGAGGGCCCGATCGAGAACCCGCTCGACGCCTTCGAGCGACTGGTCCATCCCGACGACCTGCCGGCGCTGATGGACGCCGCGCGGATCGCCATGGACCCGGCCGGCGACCACACGATCAACCGCGAATACCGGATCCGGCGCGGCGACGGCGGCGCGTTGCGCTGGATCGAGACCTTCGGCCGGGCCTTCTTTCACGACGGCCAGTGCGTGCGCTTCGTCGGCGTGGTCTCCGACGTCACCGAACGCAAGCAGGCCGAGGCCGACCAAGTCCTGCGCGAGGCGACCATGGCCCTGGCCCTGGACGCGGGCAATGTCGGCACCTGGGACTTCGACGTCCGCAAGCGTCAGCTGCGCTGGTCCGAGCGCGGCTACGACATGTTCGGCATCACGCCGGGGGCGGACGTCGGCCTGGACGACTTCTATGCCGCCATGCATCCCGAGGACCGCGAGGCCACGCGCCAGGCCTTGCTGGCGGCGATGAACCCCAGCCTTCGCGGCGACATCGACGTCGAATACCGCACGATCGGCCGCGACGACGCCCTGGAACGCTGGATCTCGGCCAAGGGGCGGGGCTTCTTCGACGAGGCCGGCAAGCCGACGCGCGTGGTCGGGGCCACCGTCGACATCACCGAGCGCAAGCGGGCCGAACTGCACCTGCGGCTGCTGGTCAACGAGCTGAATCACCGGGTGAAGAACTCGCTGGCCACGATCCAGGCCATCGCCGCCCAGACCTTCCACGCCGCCCGCTCGCTGCCCCAGGCCCAGGAGGCGTTCTCGGCGCGCATCGTCGCCCTGGCCGAGGCCCACGACCTGCTGACCCGCGAGAACTGGGAGGGGGCCGACCTGCTGGACCTGCTGGCTCGGCTGGAGATCGTGCATGGCGGCGCCGAGCGCTTCGCGATCATCGGCGGGCCGGTGCGGCTGTCGCCGCGCATGGCCCTGTCGCTGTCGATGGCCCTGCACGAGCTGGCGACGAACGCGGTCAAGTATGGGGCGCTGTCGACGCCGTCGGGCCAGGTGCGGATCACCTGGACCGTGGTTCAGGGGGGCGCCCAGCCCCGCCTGGTCCTGACCTGGACCGAGACCGGAGGTCCGCCGGTGCCGCCGCCGACCCGGCGCGGCTTCGGCTCGCGGCTGATCGAGCGCGGCCTGGCGGCGGAGCTGTCGGGCGAGGCTCGCATCGACTTCAGGCCGGATGGGGTCGTGTGCCGGATCGAGGCGGCGCTGGACAGCTAGCCGGTGAACGCCTCAGGAGTCGACCGGTGTCGGCGCTTTGGCCGGGGTGGGCTTCAGGGCGCTGATCATCGTCGCGATCAAGGCCATCACGGCCACGGGAAACAGGGCCAGCAGCCAAACCAGCACGATCAGGCCCAGCTGCAGCACGCTGACCGCCACGACCAGGGGCTTGGATTCCTTGCGGTGGTTCCGGGCGCGAAATGTCGCATGCACGGCGGGCATAGGTGCTCTCAAGCTCTACGTCCCCCGACCCGACATGGACCCTAGCGCCGGCGCCCCGCCGCGGAAATCGGGTAAAACCCTAATCGGAGCTTTACCGTGTTCGAAGGTTGCGGGCGATCTGGGCGTCGCTGCGCCGCAGGCTCAGCAGGGCCGCGCCGGCCAGGGCCAGCGGGATCAGGGCCCACGGCCAGAAGCCGGCCACGGCGATCCCGGTCGCCCCGGCCAGCAGGGCCGAAACCAGCATTTCGGCGACCGTGGCCATCCACGAGGCCGCGCCGCGCCGCTTGAACTCGGACCGCTTGCCCGGGCGCTGGTGCCAGATGTTGATCAGGCCGCTGCTCCAGGCCGCCAGGGCCGCGCCCAGGGCGGTCCAGGCGCCGGCGGCCGGGGCGAACCAGGTCAGGGCGGCGATCGGCAGGGCCAGGAACAGCGCCACCGGGACCAGGGCGGCGGCGACCTTGGCGCGGCGCAGGGTGCGGACCCGGGCCGGCGACACCGCCAGCAGGTCGGGCGCCTCCTCGGCCGACAGGGTGATCCAGGCCAGGCTGCCGGCCACCTGTCCGGCCAGGAACGCCACCACCCCGGCTCCGCCGGCCAGGGCCGCGTCGGCGCCGTGGGCGGCGTTGCGGCTGAGCACGAGGGCGGTCGGGATCAGGTAGAGCACCCGCAGCAACACCTGCGACAGCAGCGCCGCGTCGCGGCCGATCAGCAGCAGTTCCTTGCGCAGGGTGGCCAGGAACGGCCCGGCGGCGAAGGCGCGCCGGGCGCCGGCGCGCGTCGGCCTGGCCGGCCGCGCGGCGGTCTTGCCCTGGGTGGCGGCCGCGGCGTCCGAGAACCGCCGGCCCAGCGCCAGGGCGGCCACGGCGAACAGCGCCGCCGACCCGGCCAGCAGGGCCAGCAGGGGCAGGGGCTCGCCCAGCATGGCCTGCAGCGGCAGGCCGACGATCGGGGCCGGGCGCAACCGGCCTTCCTGGGCCTGGCGGGTGATCTCGGCGAACAGGCTGTCGCTCTTCTGCGCGCCCAGGATGGTGCGGGTCTGGCTGACCAGGAAGAAGGCCGCCCCGACCAGGGCCGCCATGACCTGGGCCACGGTGCGGGTGCGGCGCGGGCCGATCAGGGCGAACAGGGCCATGGCCAGCAGCAGGCCGGTGGCGGTCGAGGCCAGGGCCAGGGCGGCCAGCACGCCGAACACGCCGATCCAGCCCGGATGGCCCCAGATCACCGACGGCAGCAGCAGCGGCGTGACCAGCAGCAGGAAGATGGTGATCACCCCGCCGGCTACGCCCAGCGAGCGCACGAACAGCACCTTGGCCGGCCCGATCGGCGAGGAGAACAGCAGGTCCAGGTCGCCCCGCTCGTACAGCGCCTCGCTGGATGCGCTCAGGGTCTGGGACAGCATCAGGGTGAAGACCACCGCGCTGGCCAGGGCCGCGAGGCTGATCGAGATCGGGTTGATCGGGACCTGGACGTCGTGCAGGCCCAGCGCCGCCAGAACGCCGCCGCCCGCCAGCATCACCCCGACGACCATGAGGCTGATCAGGCCCCGCGCGCCCTTGCCGGCCCGCCCGGCGCGGAAGTTGCGCCAGTAGAGCCGCATCTCGTGGGCCAGCAGCCAGGGGATGGAGCCGGGCGCGGCCAGCCTCACGCGATCGCCTCGTGGGGCGCGGCGTCGGCGGCGGTCAGCTGCAGGAAGACGTCTTCCAGGCTGGAGCCCCCCTTGCCTTCTCCGGCCTGGCCGCGCAGGGCGTCCAGCGTGCCCTCGGCCAGCAGGCGGCCGGCGGCGATGATGCCGATGCGGTCGGCCATCCGCTCGGCGACCTCCAGGATGTGGGTGGTCAGGATCACGGTGCCGCCCGCGTCGACGCGTTCCTGCAGCATGTCCTTGACCAGGCGGGCGGCGGCGGCGTCCAGGCCCGTCAGCGGTTCGTCCAGGATCAGCAGGCGCGGATCGTGGATCAGGGCGCCGGCCAGGGCCACCTTCTGCTTCATGCCGCGCGAGAAGCCCTCGCAGCGCGTGCGGGCGTCGGCGGCCAGGCCGAGCTTTCCCACCAGGTCCTCGGCCCGGGCCTTGGCGGCCTTGGGCTCGACGTTCCAGAGGCCGGCGACGAACTCCAGATATTCCAGCGGCGTCAGCCGGTCGTAGACCATGGCCTCGTCCGGGGCCCAGGCGGTGATCGCCTTGGCGGCGGCCGGATCGGCCAGGGCGTCGATCCCGAAGATGCTGATCGCGCCCTTGTCCGGCCGGGTGAGGCCCGCGACCATCCGCAGGGTGGTGGTCTTGCCCGCCCCGTTGGGCCCCAGCAGGGCGTACAGCTCGCCGGCGTGGACGGTGAGGTCCAGGTCCATGACCGCCGGCTTGGTGAAGGTCTTGTCGAGGCCGCGGACGATCAGAGCTTCGGTCAAGCGCGGCGTCTCCCCTGGTGGCGCAGGGGCATGTGACCGCGATTGGCGGCGGGGTTCAAGCGGCTCCGGCCCGATCGGGGGCGCGCTTTCCGCCGACGACCGAAGCCCGGCCTCCGGAGGCCGGGCGTCCCGTCGGCGCCTCGACGCCGAACCCCGCCTGGGCCAGCCTAGAATTCGGCCCAGTCCTCCGCGCCGGCGGCCAGCCGGGCGCCGCCGGACTGGCGGACCGGCGTCCGGGCGAGGTTCGCGACCGGGGGCCTGGGCGCCGAGGGACGGCGAGGGCGTTCGGTTCGCGTCGACGACGTCCCGGCCGAACTGGTCGAGAAGCGCGCCACCAGACGGGTCAGTTCGGCGGATTCCGTCCGCAGGCCGGCGGCGGCCGCGGTGGCCTCCTCGACCATGGCGGCGTTCTGCTGGGTGACCTGGTCCATGCGATTGACGGCGGTGTTCACCTCGGAAAGGCCGGTGGCCTGCTCGCGGGAGGACTGGGCGATCTCGGAGATCAGGCCGTCGATCAGGCCGACCTTCTCGACGATCGTCGACAGGGCCGCGCCGGTGTCGCCGACTAGGCGGACCCCGCGCTCGACCTGGGCGGTGCTGCTGGCGATCAGGGTCTTGATCTCCCGAGCGGCCTCGGCCGAACGCTGGGCCAGGGCGCGCACTTCCTGCGCGACGACGGCAAAGCCGCGGCCGGCGTCGCCGGCCCGCGCGGCTTCGACGCCGGCGTTCAGGGCCAGCAGGTTGGTCTGGAAGGCGATCTCGTCGATGACGCCGATGATGCTGGTGATCTGGCCGGACGACTTCTCGATCTCGCCCATGGCGGCCACGGCGTCGCCGACGATCTGGCCGGAATGCGCGGCGTCGGTGCGGGCGCCGGAAGCGGCCGCCGCGGCCTTGCGCGCGCTTTCGGCGCTGCGGCTGACCGTGGCGGTGATCTCGTCGAGCGCGGCGGCCGTCTCCTCCAGGCTGGCGGCCTGCTGCTCGGTGCGACGGGAAAGATCGGCGGAGGCGATCGAGATCTCCTGGGCCCCCGCCCCGACGCCCTGGGTGACGTTGGTCACCACGCTCATGGCGTCGTCCAGGGCGGACATCGCGGTGTTGAAGTCGTTGCGGACCTTGTCGAACTGAGGATCGATGGCGCGCTCGATCCGGTAGGCCAGATCATTGTTGGCCAGGTGTTCCAGGCCCTGGGCGATCTCGTTCACCGCATGGACTCGGCCCGTGATGACGGTGGCGAATTTCACGACCTTGGTGATGCGGCGCTTGTGGTCGAAGATCGGGTTGTAGGAAGCCTGGATCCAGACCTCGCGCCCGTTCTTGCCGACGCGCTTGAACTCGGCGGCGACGAACTCGCCGGCGTTCAGCTTGCGCCAGAAGTCGGCATAGTCGGCGGAGGCGGCGTAGCCTTCCTCGACGAACATCCGGTGGTGCCGGCCCTGGATGTCGGCCAGCGAATAGCCGAGCGCGGCGAGGAAGTTGTCGTTGGCGGTCAGGATCTCGCCGTCCGGGGTGAACTCGATCACGGCCTGGACGCGGCCGATGGCCTCCATCTTGCCCTGCTGCTCGCTGTTCTTGCGCTTCTCCTCGGTGATCACCGTGGCGATCTTGACGATGCGCGAGACCATGCCGCGCCCGTCGCGGACCGGATTGTACGAGGCCTGGATCCAGACCTCGGCGCCGCCCTTGCCCAGGCGCAGATATTCCCGGGCGTCGAACTCGCCGCGACCCAGCTTGCGCCAGAAGGCCGCATAGTCCTCGCTGGCGGCGTAGGCCGGGTCGACGAACAGGCTGTGATGGCGGCCGACGATCTCGTCGAGCCGATAACCCATGGCGGCGCAGAAGTTGGCGTTGGCGGAGAGAATCTTGCCGTTCGGATCGAACTCGATCGTCGCCAGCGAGCGATCGAGGGCCGCCAGGGTCTCCACTGCTTGAACATGCGAACGCTTGAACATACTCGCTCCTCGGGGCGCCGGTGGTCTTCGGGCGCAAACTGACGGTGGAGCTGGTCAACAAGTCCTAAATCCGGCGTTGCACGCGACGCCGCACCTCCGCAACACCGATGATCGCGAGCGCCGGCGATCCGTCCTTTCAGGAAAAAGCTGTTGAAAATATGAGGGAAATATCGCGACGCCGTTCCGGCCTGGCCGTCGTGGCCCTCGACTGCGGCATATCGCCCGGCGTCGCAATCGGCGTCCTGCTTCCAGTTCCGATTCGACGCCGATTCGTCGCGCGCGCCTTCCTGAAAAGGCCGCCAGCCCTGGGCGCGATAGCCTGAAACGGGGCGGCTCGACGATCGTCGCAAGGCAGGATCCCCGGCGCGCCGGGCGTCCGCGACGGTGAGACGCAATCCACAATCTGGATTCCTGGCCTAGGCTGCGAGGATGACGGCCTGCAGCATTCAAGCCCAGAACCCGATCGAGCGCCGCGGCGCCGCGCGTCGGCGCACCCTGCTGGCGGGGCGGCTGGCCTATGGCGATCCGGCCGTGACGGTCCCCTGCGGAATCCGCAACCTGAGTGCGACGGGCGCCCAGATCGAACTCGAAGGCTTCCTGCTGTTGCCGTCGTCGCTGCGGCTTTTGCTGGCGCGCGAAGGCGTCGCCTACGATGCGACCATCGTCTGGCGTCGCGGCCTGCGTTTCGGCCTGGCGTTCGGCGACGCCCATGACCTGCAAGACCCCCTCGACCAGCAGGTCCGCAGCCTCCATGCGATCTGGAAGGAAATGGCCCTCCGGTAGCGCCGGCGCCCGATCCGGACGCGGCGGTCGTCGGGAATTTTCTAGTTCGGCCGCCCTTCCGGCTCCAGCTCGAACGCCGCGTCCAGGGTGACCTCGTCGACGACGGTCCCCTTCAGCGCCGCGTCCAGCACCCCGCCCAGCGAGCTCCAGACGAAGGCCAGCTGTTCCAGCACGGCGGGCAGGCGCTCGGGCTCGAAGCCGGGATAGAGGTCGGCGACCAGCCACAGCCCTGTAAGCTCGTCGAAGCCGAACCGGCAGCCGATCATGCGGAACTGAGCGCGGGCGGTGGTCTCGAACAGCGCGTCCAGGCTGCGGGCCTGGTCGAGGTCGGCCGGGTCGAACACCTGGCAGCGCACCTGCAGCCAGTCGCCCTCGGGGAACAGGTAGAAGGCCCCGCCGTCGTCGGACCCCGAGACCTCCAGGCCCCGGTCGATCTCGGCGACGACATAGCCGGCCTCGCGGCAGGCTTCGGCGATGTCGCGAAGGTTGATGGGGGTGTCAGACATGGGTCTGTTCTCTCAAAATATCCGCTCATCCCGGCGAATGCCGGGACCTAGATGGAATAGCTTTGAGGTGGACGCCAAGAGCGCTGAGCTCTTCCCATCATCCTCCCCGCTAAGGGATCTGGGTCCCGGCGTTCACCGGGATGAGCGGTGCTTTTACGACCGGTAATCCCCGTTGATCGCCACGTACTGCTTGGTCAGGTCGCAGGTCCACACCGTGGCCGAGCCCTTGCCGACGCCGACGTCCACCGACACTTCGAACTCGGCCTTCTTGACGTACCGGCTCATCGCCGCCTCGTCATATTCGGCCGAGACCAGGCCGTCGCGGGCGGCGTAGAGGTCGCCGAACTTGACGCTGATCTTCTCGCGATTGACCGGCTCGTCGGCGCGGCCGACGGCCATGACGATGCGGCCCCAGTTGGCGTCCTCGCCGGCGAAGGCGGTCTTGACCAGGGGGCTCTCGGCGATGGTGCGGGCGATCTTGCGGGCCGACAGCGGGCTCTCGGCGCCGTTGACGGTGATCTTGACGAACTTGGTCGCCCCCTCGCCGTCGCGGACCAGTTGCAGGGCCAGGTCCAGCAGCACGGCCTCCAGCTTCTCGCGGAAGTCGGCCAGGCGGCGGTCGCCGGCGCGATGGATCTTGGGCGCGCCCGACTGCCCGGTCGCGAACAGCAGCAGCGTGTCGTTGGTCGAGCGGTCGCCGTCCACGGTCACGCAGTTGAAGGTGGTGCGGGTGTAGAGGCTGACCAGGGTCTGCAGCGCCGCTGGGGCGATGGCCGCGTCGGTGGCCACGAAGGCCAGCATGGTGGCCATGTCGGGCGCGATCATCCCCGAACCCTTGCAGATCCCGGCGATCCGGACCTCGTGCCCGTCGATCAGGGCGGTGGCGCAGGCGCCCTTCGGGAAGGTGTCGGTGGTCATGATCGCCGAGGCCGCCCCGGCCCAGGCGTCCTCGGTCAGGCGGGTTTCCACCAGGCGCAGGTTCGAGGTGATCTTGCTGTCGTCGAGGATGACGCCGATCACGCCGGTCGAGGCCATCATCACGTCGCGCTGGCGGCAGTCGAAGCGCTTGCCCACGGCCGTGGCCACCCGGCGCACCGCGTCGGCGCCGGGCTTGCCGGTGAAACTGTTGGCGCAACCGGCGTTGACCACCAGGGCCCGCACGTCGGCGCCGCCGCTGGCGGCCAGCTGGCGCTTGCACCAGTCGACCGGCGCCGAACCGACGCCGTGGCGGGTGAAGACGCCGGCCGCCGAGGTCCCCTCGGCGAAGCGCATCAGCAGCATGTCCTCGCGATCGTGCTTGTAGAAGCCGGCGCGGCCGGTGGCGATCTCGACGCCGGCGATCGGCGGGATGGCCGGGAACGGCACGGCCAGCGGCGAGACGGCCAGGCCCGGCTTGCCGGGCGCGGCGGCCGGCTTGGCGGCCTGCACGGCTTCGGGAGAGCCCGTATTGGCGTCCTTCTGGGCGCGGCGCAGGCCGGCGCGCTTGAGGGCGGCGGTCAGCGGGTCGACCAGCGCCCGCTCCAGGGTCTGGCCGACGCTGGCGCCGACCTGGCCGACGATCTCGGCGGGGGTCGGGGCGGTCGCGGCGGCCGGGGTCTTGGCGACCTTCGCGGGGTTTGAGGCCGGCTTGGCCGCCGCCTTCGGCGCGGGCTTGGGGGCCTTCGAGGGTTTCTTGGTCATTTCTTGGCCGGGACTTGAGCGGGAGCGGACGCCGGCGGGGCGGCGTCGAGATCGGAGGAGGGCGCCTGGTCGGCCGCGCCGAGCGGGGCGGAGGCCGGCTCCTGGGGCGCGCCGGGCACGTCCTGGGGCTTGCTGGTCAGCATCTCGACCTTGGCGCCGCCGCGCAGCTTCTCCAGCAGGTCGCGGACCTGGTCATAGGTCAGGAAGCGCACGATCTGCGGGCGGGCGGCCTCCAGGGTGATCGGCTCTTCCAGGCGCTTGTCCTCGACGCGCAGCACGGCCCAGCCGCCCTCGGTCTGGAACGGCCCGACCAGGGCGCCCTTCTGGGCGTCCTTCAACGCCACCGCATAGGCGGGCGGCATGACGTCGACGGTGAAATAGCCCAGGTCGCCGCCGTTGAAGCGGGTGGCCGGGTCGGTCGAGCGCTCCATGGCCAGGGCGTCGAACGAGGCGCCGGCGGTCAGCAGCTTCTTGACCGCCTCGGCGTCGGCCTGGCCGCCGACCAGGATCTGGCGGGCGCGGATCTCCTCGCTGCGCTTGGACAGCTTCTGCTGCTCGGCGTAGAGGCCGCGGATGGCGTTCTCGTTGACGGCCTTCTCGACGACGCTCTCGACCAGCATGTCGCCCAGGATCCTTTCCCGGGCGGCCGCCAGGCGGCGTTGCGCCACCGGATCCTTGTCCAGCTTCTGCTTCAGGGCCTCGGCCGCCAGCAGCTTCTGGTCGATCACCTCGTCCAGGCGCTGGCGGAACAGGTCCGAGCCGATGTCCAGCGGCTCGCCCTCGCTGATCAGCCCCTGGGCCACGGCCTCGCGCTTGACGTCCGAGGCCCAGACCGTATGGCCGTCGACCTTGGCCACGGCGGTGTCGCCGGGCTCGGGCGGGCGTTCGTCGGCCTTGTCGCGGCCGCACGCGGCGATCAACAGGCTCAGCGCGGCGATGGCGACAAGCGCCGAGGCTTTCGAAACGCGAAGGCGAGACTGGATTGTATTCATGGGGGGCCGATCTCCGGCTGACTCTCCTCCAGCGCTCTAGCGCGGTTTAGGGCCGAGAGGAAACAGCTTCGCGATATGGATCGGAAAACGCGCGAAGCAGTTAAACCCGGCGCAAACCGTCACCACGGGCCCCCACCTCGCGTTGACACCCGCTGGGCCGGTGCTTAAGTCTCCGCGCGCGTACAAGACGTGGAATTTCCGCGCGCTTCGACGCCTCGAATTTACCGTAGTGAAGGCCTTCAAGCCCTAGCGCCGGCCTCACAGACACCGCTCCGGAACCCTCACTTCATGCTCGGCTTCGCCAAAAAGTTCTTCGGCTCTTCCAACGAACGCAAGGTCAAGGCGATGTCCGCCCAGGTGGCGAAGATCAACGCCCTGGAGCCGGACTATGCCGCGTTGTCCGACGAGGCCCTGCGGGCCAAGACCGACGAGTTCAAGGCTCGCCTGGCCAAGGGCGAGACGCTCGACAGCCTGCTGGTCGAAGCCTTCGCCACGGTCCGCGAGGCCAGCAAGCGCGTGCTGGGCATGCGCCACTTCGACGTCCAGATGGTCGGCGGCATGGTCCTGCATGGCGGCGGGATTTCGGAAATGCGCACCGGCGAGGGCAAGACCCTGGTCGCCACCCTGCCCACCTATCTCAACGCGCTGGAAGGCAAGGGCGTCCACGTCATCACCGTGAACGACTACCTGGCCAAGCGCGACGCCGAATGGATGGGCCAGATCCACAACTTCCTGGGCCTGTCGTACGGCGTGATCGTCAACGGCCTGAGCCAGGGCGAGCGCCAGCGCGCCTATCGCAGCGACATCACCTACGGCACCAACAACGAGTTCGGTTTCGACTACCTGCGCGACAACCTCGTCTACAGTGTCGAGGAAATGGTCCAGCGCGGCCACCACTACGTGATCGTCGACGAGGTGGACTCGATCCTGATCGACGAGGCCCGCACGCCGCTGATCATCTCGGGCCCGACCGAGGACCGCAGCGAGTTCTACAAGATCATCGACGTCCTGGTGAAGGAACTCATCAAGGACAAGACTAACTACGACCACGACGAGAAGCAGAAGCAGGTCATCCTCACCGAGGACGGCCAGGAGCGCATCGAAGAGATCCTGATGGCGGGCGGCCACCTGGCCGAGGACACCGCCGGCCTCTACGACGCCGCCAACATCTCGGTGGTGCACCACGTCAACCAGGCCCTGCGCGCCAACGTGCTCTACACGCTCGACAAGGACTACATCGTCAAGGACGGCGAGGTGATCCTGATCGACGAGTTCACCGGCCGCATGATGACCGGTCGCCGCCTCTCGGAAGGCCTGCACCAGGCCATCGAGGCCAAGGAAGGCGCCATCATCCAGCCCGAGAACCAGACCCTGGCCTCGGTGACGATCCAGAACTACTTCCGCCTCTACAAGAAGCTGTCGGGCATGACCGGCACGGCCGCGACCGAGGCCCAGGAGTTCGACGACATCTACAAGATGGGCGTCAGCGAGATCCCGACCAACCGCCCGGTCCAGCGCATCGACGACGACGACGAGGTCTATCGCACCGAGCGCGAGAAGAACGAGTCGATCCTCAAGCAGATCACCGACTGCCACGCCCGCGGCCAGCCGATCCTGGTCGGCACCGTGTCGATCGAGAAGTCGGAGGAGCTGTCCAGGCTGCTGTCGACCTACGCCTGGGAATGGGAAGGCAAGAAGCACAAGGGCATTCCCCACCAGGTGCTGAACGCCCGCTTCCACGAGCAGGAGGCCGGCATCGTCGCCGACGCGGGCGTGCCCGGCGCGGTGACCATCGCCACCAACATGGCCGGCCGCGGCACCGACATCCAGCTGGGCGGCAACCTCGACATGCGCCTGGCCAACTGGCGCCAGCAGCAGAAGGGCCTGGGGATCACCCCGACCCCCGAGGACGAGGCGGCCCAGAAGGCCGCGCTGGAAGCCGAGATCGGCGAAGCCAAGGCCAAGGCCCTGGCCGCCGGCGGCCTGTTCGTGCTGGGCACCGAGCGCCACGAGAGCCGCCGCATCGACAACCAGTTGCGCGGCCGCACCGGCCGCCAGGGCGACCCGGGCCGCAGCAAGTTCTTCCTGTCGTGCGAGGACGACCTGCTGCGCATCTTCGCCGGCGAGCGCCTGGACGCGATCATGCGCACCTTTGGCGTCCAGGAAGGCGAGGCGATCACCCACAAGTGGCTGAACAACGCCATCGCCACCGCCCAGAAGCGGGTCGAGCAGCGCAACTACGAGATCCGCAAGAACCTCCTGAAGTACGACGACGTGGTCAACGACCAGCGCAAGGCCGTGTTCGAGCAGCGCCAGGAGTTCATGGAGGCGACCGACCTCTCGGAGATCATCACCGAGATGCGGCATGACGTGATCGACGACTTCGTCGCTCGCTACATGCCGCCCAAGGCCTATGCCGAGCAGTGGGACATCGAGGGCCTGGACGAGCGCGTCCAGGCGATCCTGGGTCTGACCCTGCCGCTGAAGGAGTGGGCGGCCGAGGAAGGCTTCGGCGACGAGGAGATGCGCGAGCGCCTGACCAAGGCCGCCGACGCCTACGCCGCCGAGCGCGAGGTGATCATCACCCCCGAGCAGATGCGCTCGGTGGAAAAGAACTTCCTGCTGCAGATGATCGATCTGCAGTGGCGCGAGCACCTGATGCACCTGGACCACCTGCGCAACGTCATCGGCCTGCGCGGCTACGGCCAGCGCGACCCGCTGAACGAGTACAAGACCGAAGCCTTCTCGCTGTTCGAGAAGCTGCTGGGCGACCTGCGCACCAACACCACCCGCTGGCTGATGACGGTCGAGATCGCCTATGCCGAGCCCGAGCCGTTGCACACGCCCGAAGGCCTGATCCCGGTGCACCTGGACCCGCTGAGCGGCGAGAACGTCGCCACGGCCGGCGCCCTGCCGGAGGGCCTGTCGCCGCAGCAGCGCGAGGCGCTGCCCGTGTCGGTCCTGCCGGAGGGCTGGGAATACACCGCCCGCAACGGCGCCTGCCCCTGCGGTTCGGGCAAGAAGTTCAAGCACTGCCACGGCGCGCTGGTCTAAGCCCCTCTTTCCCTCTCCCCTTGCGGGAGAGGGTGGCCTCGCGGAGCGAGGTCGGGCGAGGGGGCGAAAGACAGAGCCGCCGCGATCAGCCGAAGGGCCGGTCGCGGCGGTTTTCGTTTGGGAAACCCCTCATCCGTCAGCTTCGCTGACACCTTCTCCCGCAAGGGGAGAAGGATTTTGCTCAACCCTCCACCAGCGCCGCGCGCAGCGCCTGGACCTGGCGGTTCATGGCGTCCAGTTGGTCCAGGGTCATGGCCGACTTGGCCACCAGGGCCTGGCCCAGGCAGTCGCACTGGTTCAGCAGGGCGCGCCCGGCGTCGGTCAGGCTGACCTGGACCTGACGCTCGTCCACCGTGCCGCGCCGACGGATGACCAGGCCGGCCTGCTCCAGGCGCTTGACCAGCGGGGTGATCGTGCTGGACTCCAGCGAAAGGCGCTGGGCGATCGCCCCCACCGTCGCGCCGCCGTCCTGGCCCTGGTCCTCGCCCAGCACGCTCAGCACCAGATACTGCGGATAGGTGATCCCCATCGCGTCCAGCATCGGCTTGTAGGTGCGGGTGATCGCCATGCTGGTGGCGTAGAGGGTGAAGCAGATCTGGTCGTCCAATGGGATCGGCACGGCGTGGTCCTTGTGCGTGAAAAGCGCCTCGCCAGTTGCGTACCACGAAAAATGATATCGCGATAAATATTTTGCTGGACACGTCGTCACGGACGCCCTAGGCATAACATTATCGCGATAATGAATATCGCGGAAACAATCCTGAGGGACACCGAGATGAGCCTGTCGCCCCCCCAAGCCTCGCGCCGTCACCTGATGACCGGCGGCCTCGGCGTAGCCGCCGCCGCGGTCTTCGCCGCTTCCATCCAAGCCGCCCCGGCCTCCGCCCAGACGCCGGCCGGCAAGTCGGCCGGCGCCAAGTCCAACCCGGGCAGCGGCTTTGTCACCGCCCAGGACGGCGCCCGGATCTTCTACAAGGACTGGGGCCCCAGGAACGCCCAGCCGATCGTCTTCCACCACGGCTGGCCGCTCAGCAGCGACGACTGGGACGCCCAGATGCTGTTCTTCCTGGGCCAAGGCTATCGGGTGATCGCCCATGACCGTCGCGGCCACGGCCGGTCGACCCAGACCGACACCGGCAACGAGATGGACACCTACGCCGCCGACGTCATCGCCCTGGCCCGCCACCTGGACCTGAAGAACGCTATCCACGTCGGCCACTCCACCGGCGGCGGCGAGGCCATCCACTACGCCGCCCGGGCCGACGCCGGCCGGGTCGCCAAGGTGGTGCTGATGGGCGCGGTGCCGCCGATCATGCTGCAGACCGCGGCCAATCCCGGCGGCCTGCCCAAGGCGGTGTTCGACGGCTTCCGCGCGGCCCTGCTCGCCAACCGCGCCCAGTTCTTCCACGACGTCGCGGCCAGCCCGTTCTACGGCTACAACCGCCCGGGCGCGAAGGTCTCGCCGGCCACCGTCGAGAACTGGTGGCGCCAGGGCATGATGGGCGGCGCCAAGGCCCACTACGACTGCATCACCGCCTTCTCGGAGACCGACTTCACCGACGACCTCAAGGCCGTCGACCTGCCGGTGCTGGTGATGCACGGCGAGGACGACCAGCTGGTGCCGATCGCCGACAGCGCCCTGCTGAGCATCAAGCTGCTGAAGAAGGGCGTGCTGAAGACCTATCCGGGCCTGCCGCACGGCATGGCCACCACCCACCCCGAGGTGATCAACAAGGACCTGCTGGCCTTCTTCAAGGCGTAGGGGCGAATGGCTTGAGCATGCCCCCACCGTTGTCATCCCGGCTGTAGCGAAGCGAAGGGCCGGGACCCAGGACCGCCGCAGTGCGCCGGCCCCTGGGTCCCGGACAGCCTCTGCGAGGCTTCCGGGATGACAACGGTTCAGGCGCCCTTTTCCGTCTCCGGCGGGGTTGCGAAGCAGCGCGTGATGAGGGGTGTTTCGTGCGGCCTGTCGAAGGACGAGATTTTCGCTTCCGCTGAATCAGAAACGCCCGCCCCGGAAGACCGGAGCGGGCGTTTTGCTTAGGGGGCGTCCGGCCGCCCGATCAGTCGATCGGGTTCCAGCGTTCCGACGGGGCGGCCGCGCGCTTGGGGCCGCGGAAGTCGCCGCCGCCCGAGCGGGCCTGGCCCTGGGCTTGCTGGCCCTGACCTTGGCCCTGGCCGCCGCCGTTGCGGCCGCGACCCTGCTGGCCGCCCGGCTTGCCCTGGCCGTTGCCGCCGCCCTTGTTCGGGCGGTTGCGCTGGCGGCGCAGTTCGGAGGGGACGTTGTTGCGCGGGTCGGCGCGCCGCGGATCGACGTACTTCTCCGGCGGGGCCAGCTTGTCGGCCACGGCCGCGGCGGCCGCCAGGCCCTTGTCGTTGCGGCGATCGAAGGTCGGGATGGTCTGGCGGGTGGCCTTCTGGATGTCCTTCAGCAGCGGACGCTCGTCATCGGCGCAGAAGCTGATGGCGATGCCGTCCTTGCCCTTGCGGGCGGTGCGGCCGATCCGGTGGACATAGGCCTCCGGCACGTTGGGCAGCTCGTAGTTGAACACGTGGCTGATGTCGTTGACGTCGATGCCGCGCGCGGCGATGTCGGTGGCGATCAGCGCCTTGACCTGGCCGGCCTTGAACGCCGCCAGGGCGCGCTCGCGCTGGCCCTGGGTCTTGTCGCCGTGGATCGAGGCGCTCTCGATGCCGCTGGCGACCAGATACTTGGCCACGCGGTCGGCGCCGCGCTTGGTGCGGGTGAAGACGATGGCGCGCTCGACGCTGCGGTCGGCCAGCAGTTCGGCCAGCAGGGGGCGCTTGCGCTGGGCCTCGATGAAGATCAGCGACTGGTCGATGCGCTCGACCGTGGTGGCCTGCGGGGTGATCGACACCTGGGCCGGGTTCTTCAGCAGCTCGCCGGCCAGCTTGCCGATCTCGCTGGGCATGGTGGCCGAGAAGAACAGGTTCTGGCGTTCCTTGGGCAGCTGGCTGGCGATCTTGCGGATCGGCACCACGAAGCCCAGGTCCAGCATCTGGTCGGCCTCGTCGAGCACGAAGATCTCAACGCCGTTCAGGTGGGCCGACTTTTCGCCCAGGTGGTCCATCAGGCGGCCCGGGGTGGCCACGACCACGTCGACGCCGGCCGCCAGGGCCTTCATCTGCGGGCCGTACTTCACGCCGCCGAAGATGGTGGCGACGGTCAGGCCCAGGTGGGCACCGTAGGCCTTGAAGTTGTCGGCGATCTGGGTCGCCAGCTCGCGGGTCGGGGAGAGGACCAGGCAGCGGAAGCCGCGGCGCGGGGCCGGTCGGCGGTCCTCGGCCAGGCGATGCAGGATCGGCAGGGCGAAGGCGGCGGTCTTGCCGGTGCCGGTCTGGGCGATGCCCAGCAGGTCGCGGCCCGACAGCACGGTCGGGATGGCTTGCGCCTGGATCGGGGTGGGCTGGGTGTAGCCCTTGTCGGCCAGCGCCTTCAGAAGCGGTTTGGCGAGGCCGAGGTCGGAAAATTGAGTCAAGTCGGATGCTTTCGTGCAGCCACGAGACGGCGCATGCGATCCTCGCACGGCTCGCCTGGCGGCGGGTCGGTGGGGAGCGCCCCGCGTGACACGGGCGGTCTGATGAGAAACTTTCGGTGCGCTCGACAGGCTGGACCCGAAGGGTCCCTCACGCGGCTGGAGCGCCGATAACGCCAGATGGCGTGAGGCCTATGTCGTTTATTGCAGGTGCGAAGTCAAGGGGGGCCAAGAACGGCAAGGATCTGGCGAGGCTTCTAGTGGTTGCGCTCTTGCTTGAAGCAACCGATGCTTGAGTTTGGAGGGGCTTTGGAGAGAACGGCTCATGGATCAAGGGCCATCAACTCCGTCTTCGAGGTTCGTGAATTGGGAAACAATCGCGTCCGGCGTTCTGTCGGCCTTCAAGCACGCCAGCCGCTCGCGCGCGATCACCAACCTCGTTCGGCAAGGCGCGGAATACGTCGTCGTCGATCCTTCCGCTCGAGAGTTGGTTTTCGACATGCGAGCGCTAGTGCTGGGATTCCTGTCGGCGGGGATCGAATTCGGCGGCGCCCCACTCTCAAACAACACGACAACCTGGCTCGCCGAATGGCTTGGCGCGCGTGTCGGGCTGGAGCGTATTCAGCAGGCGCTACGGGCGCGCACTCCGTCAGAGGCCGCGTTCGATGCGTTCGCCGGTGGCGCAGGCGTTGTTCTCTCAAGATCCGTCGCCGCGTTGGAGACCTCGGCGCGGGCCTTGGCGATCATCACCGTCAAGCGTGAACACTACGACGGGCGGCATCTACTCGCGACGATGATCGCTAAGGGGGCGCTGCAGAAAGTGCTGCTCTCCGAGTTTAGCCTAGCCCTGAGCGCCGAAGACGTGACGACGCTGAAGCGCACGCTCGTGACGCGCATCATGACCGTTCCCGAGGCGGGCGAGACCGAAACGATCTGGTTGCGGGAACTCGACCTTGGGGGCGCCACGGCTCCAGACGGTCTGGTCGATTCGAACAAGGCGCAAGAGGGTGAAGCTTCTCAGCCGCCGCTCGACGACGCCGTCTCGCCGTTCAACGGCGATACGCCCATCGCTGACGACAACGACGTGCTCGACACCGAGCGGGACGTCGAGGCCCTGGCGCAATTGGTCTGCCTGGACCGTGTCACGCCACTGGCCGTGGCGATCTTCGGCGACTGGGGCTCGGGCAAGTCGACCTTCATGGCCAAACTAGAGCAGGCGGTGCGCGACATGCCTGGGCGGGAGGCAGGACAAGCTCCGCCTCTGGTCGACGAGGCCAACGTCGCGCGTTTCGTGCACCCAATCGTGCAGATCCGCTTCAACGCCTGGCATTTCGCCGACGCCAACCTGTGGGCCAGCCTGACCGCCGAGTTCTTCGACCAACTGCGGGCCGGCGGCTATGACCGTTCGGGCCAGGCGCGGCACGCCCAGTTGGTCCAGCGGGTCAATCAGCACGTCCACGCCCTCTCCGACACCCTGTCGGCCAATCGCAAGGCGATGGCCAAGAACGGCAAGGCGGTGCTGGAGGCGCAGAAGGCCCGCGACACAGCGGCGGAGGACGCGCGCAAGGCGTCGGGCAAGGCGCTGGGCCAGGCGACCCTGGACGTGCTGTCCCAGGTCCTGGCCGACCAGAAAGGCTTGATGGCGACCTTGGGCCTGATGCGGGAACGCGCCGGAAGCGCGCCTGGCGCCGCCACGGATCCGATGGGCGACAAGGCGCCCGACAAGGCCGGGCAGGGAGCGCAGATCGTCGTCGGCCTGGTCAAGGACCTGGCCTCGACCTTCGGCAAACTGAAGGCGATACGGCGCGTGCTGCTCAAAACGCCGCTGCGAGCGGTGCTGGCGGGGGCCTTCCTGCTGGCGCTGCTGGGCTGCGCGGCCGTCGGCTGGGCGATCTTGTTCGGCCCGTGGCAGGGCGTGAAGGCGCCCGAGAAATGGACCACCTTGGTGGGACTGTTGGCCGCGACGGGCGCCTTGGCTCGGACCGTGGCTCCGGTGCTCCAACTGGTCAACGGCGTGGCCGAGCGGGGCGCGGGCATCGCCGCGGAGGTCGATAAGGCCGACCAGGGCGCCGTCGGCCTTCTGCTGGCCCAGGAGGCCAAGCTGCAGAGCGCCCTGGCCGAGGCCGAGGCGCTTGAGGAGGCCGAGCGGGCCTCGGCCAAGGCCATGGCCCGCTATGTCGATCCGACCGGCAAGGCCAATCCGCCCAGGCTGCTGCGCTACATCCTCGAAGACGATCCTGACACCAAGGCGCTGGAGAAGGACATCGGGCTGATTGGGCGGACCCGGCGGCTGTTCCAGGCGGTCGACACCATCGCCAGGGAGGTGCGCGACGCTCGCCGGGAGGAGGGCTACGCCGACCGGAAGGGCGCCGACTGGGAGACGCCCGAGCGGATCATCATCTATATCGACGACCTGGATCGCTGCCGCGAAGACAAGGTCTATGAGGTGCTGCAGGCCATCCACCTGCTGCTGGCCTTCGACCTGTTCGTGGTGGTGGTGGGCGTCGACGTCAAATGGGTTCAGGCGGCTCTGGCCAAGCAGTTCGAGACCGGCGACGCCCAGGTCGACGCGGCCAGCGAGCAGCAGCGCAACGAGCGCGCCATGCATTATCTGGAAAAGATCTTCCAGATCCCGTTCTGGCTGCGGCCGCTCAGCAGCGGCGACGAGGGCACCTTTCGGCCTTTCATCGAGATGCTGGCCGGCGACTCGGCCGAAACGGCGCGGGCGAAGGCGGCGACCGCTGAGCAGGCCCGCAAGCTGGCCGAGCAAAGTCCGGTGTTCGAGACTCCTGTCTTCGGCGGCGCGCCGGGCTCCCAGGGGGGCGGCGGCGCCGAGCCGCTCAAGGGCGCGACCGGCGGGGCCGGCGATGTCCGGGGCTCCCTGTTGAGCCAGCGCGAGGTCAAGCTGGTCGAGGCGCGGCGCAAGCTGCAGCTGACGAACGACGAGATCGCCTTCCTGGGCTCGCCGCAGATCGCCGCCCTGGCCGCCACGGCGCCGCGCGGGGTCAAGCGTCTGGTCAACGTCTACCGCATCGCCCGCGCCAGACGCGGCCAGGAGGACGGAGAGGCCGTGCTGGGCGGAAAAAAGGGACGGCTGCCGGAGTATCCGCTGATCGCGTTGATGGCGGCGGTGGAGACGGGGCAAACCTTCCAGGTCGCCGAGTGGTTCTATGACCTTCTCGACGGCGGGCAGAACGCGCACGTGGTCGATCTACTCATGGCGTGCTGGGACCAGGAACGAACCCCGCAGGGGCTTGAGCAGGCGGTCGTGAGGCCAGCGATCGAAACCCTGATTGAAGCCTGCGAGGCCATGGTCAAGATCCGAAAGCCGCCGCTCACCGCCGACGACCTCCTCGCCGTTGCGCGCCTCGTTCGCCGCTACTCGTTCAATCGCTATCGCTAGAGCGCGTTGGGCGAAAGTGTGAGCGGTTTCGCCCGCTAAACGCGCTCCAAATGTTTGAATCTAGAGCCTGTTCATCGGGATCAGATGATTCCATCTGATCCCGATGAACAGGCTCTAGACCGTGTCGCCGGCCTCGAAAAACCGCTCCACCTGGCTGGCCCAGCCGTAGGTGGCGCTGTTGAGCTGGTCGCGGTCGTAGGCGGGAACCTCCTTGAAGCGATCCCTGGTCAGGTCGGCGACATAGGCCTCGTCCTTGTCGTCCCAGGTCAACAGGCGCCAGGGCAGGGGGCGGAACTTGCCGCCCGCCGCGAACAGGCCCGCCGGCTCGACGGCCACGTAGCGGGCGATGCCGGCGTCGCGGTCGATGAACAGTTCGCGGACCACGCCCAGCTTGTGGCCGCCGGCGTCCTTGACCTTCACCCCGATCAGGGCGGCGCTCTTCACCAGGCGATCGTCGAGGCTCATCGGGGGTCTCCCTTGGGTTGTCGAAGACAAACGCGGCCACGGCGCGGATCGATCCCTGGTTAGACCTTGGTCGGTATTGCCAGGCCGCTCGCCTTGCGGACGAGGGAAGGCCGATCTATGCCCGTTACCGCTACCGTCGCGGTGAAGGCGTCAGGACAGGCAGGCCTGGGGAGAGGCGCATGAACAGCAAGATCCGGGCCCTGCGCTGGTGGATGATCGGCCTGGTGATGCTGGGCGCGGTGCTCAACTACCTGACGCGCAGCACCCTGGGCGTCGCGGCGCCGACCGTGCTGGCCGACCTGCATATCGGCCCGAAGGAATATTCCTGGATCACCGGCGCCTTCCAGCTGGGGGTCATGCTGCAGCCCCTGTGCGGCTACGTGCTGGACTCCATAGGCCTGAAGCTGGGCTTCGCCCTGTTCGCCACCGCCTGGTCGCTGATCACCATGGCCCACGGCCTGGCCGGCAACTGGCAGGCGCTGCTGGGCCTGCGCGGGGCGCTGGGCGCGGCCGAGGGCTGCGCCCACCCGGCCGGGATGAAGGCGGTGTCGATCTGGTTCCCGGCCCGCGAGCGCGGCCTGGCCGGCGGGGTCTACAACATCGGCGCCTCGATGGGCTCGGTGCTGGCGCCGCCGCTGGTGGCCTGGTCGATCCTGGTCTGGAACTGGCGGGCGGCCTTCGTGGTGGCCGGGGCGCTGGGCCTGGCCTGGGTGGTGCTGTGGCTCTTCACCTACGAGTCCCCCGACAAGCACAAGGGACTGTCCGACGCCGAGCGCGACCTGATCGCCGCCGGCCAGGAGGCCCACCTGGAGGACGCCGGGACCCGGCCCTCGATGCTGAGCCTGCTGGGCCGCCGCAACTTCTGGGGCATCGCCCTGCCCAGGTTCCTGGCCGACCCCACCTGGGGCACGCTGTCGTTCTGGATCCCGCTGTACCTGACCACGGTCCGCCATTTCGACCTGAAGCAGATCGCGCTGTTCGCCTGGCTGCCGTTCGTGGCCGCCGACGTCGGCTGCCTGTTCGGGCCGGCGGTGGTGCTGTTCCTGCAAAGGCGCGGGGTCAGCCTGGTCAACGCCCGGCGCGGGGCCTTCACCCTGGGGGCGGTGCTGATGACCGGCATGATGTTCGTCGGCCGGGTCGAGAGCCCCTATGCGGCCATCGCCCTGCTGTGCCTGGGCGGTTTCGCCCACCAGACCCTGTCGGTGACGGTGATCACCATGTCGTCGGACCTGTTCCGCAGGAACGAGGTGGCGACCGTGGCCGGCATGGCCGGGTTCTTCGCCAATCTGGGCGTGCTGGTCTTCTCGCTGCTGATCGGCGGCCTGGTGGCCACCGTCGGCTATGATCCGTTCTTCATCGCCCTGGGCGTGCTGGACCTGGCGGGGGCCGCCCTGCTGTGGGCCCTGGTCCGCGACCCCGCCATCACCTCTCTTGGGCCGCCGACCGCCAGGCCCGTCACCGTTCCCGCCCCGTAGAGCCATGCCGCAAGACACGATCCCGAACCCGATCCTGCGGGGCTTCAATCCCGACCCGTCGATCGTCCGCGTCGGCGAGGACTACTACATCGCCACCTCGACGTTCGAGTGGTTCCCGGGCGTGCAGATCCACCATTCGCGCGACCTGGCCAACTGGCGGCTGCTGACCCGGCCCCTGACCCGGCCCAGCCAGCTGAACATGCTGGGCGCGCCCGACGGCTGCGGGGTCTGGGCCCCGTGCCTGACGCACGCCGACGGCCGGTTCTGGCTGATCTACACCGACGTCAAGCGCTATGGTCGTACCACCGTCGGCGGGGCCTCGGGCGCGTCCCTGCGCGACTTTCACAACTACCTGGTCACCGCCGACGACATCGAGGGACCCTGGTCGGACCCGGTGTTTCTCAACAGCAGCGGCTTCGACCCCTCGCTGTTCCATGACGACGACGGTCGCAAGTGGCTGCTGAACCAGCTGTGGGATCACCGGCCGGGCCGAAACCGCTTCGCCGGCATCGTCGCCCAGGAATATGACCCGGTCGCCCAGGCGCTGATCGGGCGGCGCAAGACCATCTTCCCCGGCACGTCGCTGGGCCTGACCGAGGCGCCGCACCTCTACAGGCGGGACGGCTGGTACCACCTGGTCACCGCCGAGGGCGGCACGGGGTTCGGCCACGCGGTGACCATGGCCCGGTCGCGGACTCTGGAAGGCCCCTACGAGCTCCACCCCGACGGTCCGGTGCTGACCGCCCGCGACCGGCCGCACGCGCCGCTGCAGCGGGCGGGCCACGCGGATCTGGTCGAGACGCCCGACGGCCGGACCTGGATGGCCTATCTGTGCGGTCGGCCCTTGCCCAATCGCGGCCGCTGCGTGCTGGGCCGCGAGACGGCGATCCAGCCGATGACCTGGGGCGACGACGGCTGGCTGCGCACCCGCGACGGCTCCGGCGATCCCGAGCTGGCCCCGCCGTCGCCAGGCCTGCCGCTCGCGCCCTGGCCCGCCGCGTCCGACTGGGAGGACTTCGACGCGCCCGACCTGCCGATCGACTTCCAGTGGCTGCGCTCGCCGTTTCCCGACGAGCTGTTCAGCCTCGCGGCCCGTCCGGGCTGGCTGCGCCTGTACGGCCGCGAGACGATCGGCAGCCATTACCGCCAGGCCCTGGTCGCCCGCCGCCAGCAGGCGTTCTGCTATTCCGCCCGCACGGTGCTGGACTTCGCGCCCCAGCACTTCCAACAGGCCGCGGGGCTGGCCTGCTACTACGGGGCCAGCAAGTTCCACTACCTGTTCGTGTCGCGCGACGACGAGCACGGCCGCCACATCCAGGTGATGTCGGCCCTGCCCGACAGCCCCCAGGCCGACGCCTTCACCGCCCCGATCCCGCTGCCCGACGGGGGGCTGGTCCACCTGCGGGTCGAGGTTGATTTCGAGCGCCTGCGCTTCGCCTTCAGCCTGGACGGCCAGGCCTGGACCTGGCTGCCCCAGGTGTTCGACGCCTCGATCCTGTCGGACGAAGCCACGGCGCCCGGCGCCCCCAACTTCACCGGCGCCTTCGTCGGCATGGCCTGCCAGGACCTGTCGGGCGCGGGCCTGGCGGCGGATTTCGACGGGTTCGGCTATGTGGAGCGGGGGTATCAGGCGAGCGTGGGGTGAAACCCCCTCAGTCGCTTCGCGACAGCTCCCCCAGAGCGGGAGCATCCGCACGGCGTAGATCCACCCCCTCTGGGGGAGGCGGCCCGAAGGGCCGGAGGGGGCTTACGGCGCAGAGAGATGTTGCCAAGTCGCGCGACGCGTCGGACTAACGCGCCCATGACCAAGCCCACCATCCTCGTCGCCGCCGCCGCCCTGATCGATGTCGACGGCCGCGTGCTGATCTGCCAACGGCCGCGGGGCAAGCAGCTGGCCGGTCTGTGGGAGTTTCCCGGCGGCAAGGTCGAGCCCGGCGAGACGCCCGAACAGTGCCTGATCCGCGAGCTTCACGAGGAGCTGGACATCAAGGTCGCCCAGGCCTGCCTGGCCCCGTTCGTTTTTGCGTCCCACGGTTACGAGTCCTTTCACCTACTCATGCCACTCTACCTGCTGCGGCGCTGGGAGGGACTGGTGACCGCCAAGGAGCACGAGGCGCTGAAATGGGTGAAGCCGGACCAGTTGGCGGACTATCCGATGCCGCCGGCCGACCTGCCGTTGATCGCCTGGCTGCGCGATCTGCTCTGATCCGGTTCTGGTCGAGGTTCCGGAACGACCAGCGCGGCGCCACGGCCGTCGAGGTCGGCGTGATTGTCGCGCTGATCACCGTGGTGCTGATGGGCGCCCTGGGTCTGGTCGGCGAGTCGATGAAGGCCAGCTTCACCAAGGTCAACACCACGATCCAGGCGGCCATCGCCGCAGGCTGACGGGCGGCCCCGGGACCTTATGCCGCACCGCGCTGGCGGGTGGCGCCAGGCCCTAACCTCCGGCCTTGTCGCCGGCCGATTGCTCCACGGAACCCAGCGCGTCCGCCAGCCGCATCTTGGCCGAGCCGGGGCGCAACGGCTTTTGCTGGCGCTCGTGCGGCGCCCAGCCCGTCACCGTGATGATCTCGAACGTGGCCGGCACGCGGCCGTCGGGTTCGGCGAACCGCTGCTGGTAGATCTCCATGGCCCGCAGCAGCACCTGGCGACCCAGCGGCTTGCGCGAGCGGTCGATCAGCACGCTGGTCTCGCCCATGGCCCGCAGGTCCTTGAGCAGGGCGATCGGATGAGCGTAGCGCACCTTGACCCGGTCCTTGTCGGCCACGGGCAGGGCGAAGCCGGCGCGTTGCAGCAGGCCGGCGGCGTCGACCGTGTCGGCGAACGGCGAGACGCGCGGGAAGGCGCCGCCGGTAATCTCGTCCTCGGCGGCCAGAAGGGCCTGGCGCAGTTCGGTCAGGGTGGCCCCGCCGAACAGGGCGCCGACGAACAGGCCGTCGGGCTTGAGGGCGCGGCGGACCTGGATCAGGGCCCCGACCAGGTCGTTGGTCCAGTGAAGGGACAGGGTCGAGACGAGAAGGTCGATGGTCGCGTCGCCGAACGGCAGGCGTTCCTCGTCGGCGACGATCCGCGTCCCCGCCCGGCCCGCCAGCATTCGCGCCGACAGGTCGGTCTCGACCAGCAGGCCGATCTTGGCGCGGGCGTCGCTGTTGGCCAGGGCCCGCGAGAAAGCGCCGTTTCGGCTTCCGAGATCGACGGCCACGGGAAACTCCCGCAGGATCGCCTCCAGGCGCAGCACGGCGTCCTCGGCGGCGCGGGCCTTCAGGAAGCCGGCGGCGTCGAAGCCAGGGGCGGCGCGGTCGAGGCGGGCGCGCAGCAGGGCGCGGTCGAAGAGCAGGGGAGCGACGGTCATGTCCGCGCAAGATGGGCCTTCCGGCGCGCCATGGAAACCTTTTGCGAAACCGCCGGCGCGCGTCACGGCGTTCGCCCAGGGGCTGTTGGACTTGATCCTGCCGCCGCGCGCCTTCGACGGCGGGGCCGCCCTGAGCTCGGGCCTATCCGCCGACGCCTGGAGCCGCATCACCTTCCTGGACGGCCCGGTCTGCGACGGCTGCGGCGCGCCGTTCGCCTACGACGCCGGCGAGGTTCGCTGCGCCTTGTGTCAGGCCAAGCCCCGCGCCTTCGCCCGTGCGCGGGCCGCCTGCCTCTATGACGAGCACTCGCGCGACCTGATCCTCAAGCTCAAGCACGCCGACCGCACCGACCTGTCGGGCCTGTTCGCCCGCTGGCTGTCGCGTTGCGCCGTCGACCTGCTGGAGGAGGCCGACGCCGTGGTCCCCGTGCCGATGCACCGTTCGCGCCTGCGCAAGCGGCGCTACAACCAGGCCGCAGAGATCGCCCGGCCCCTGTGCGCCATGGTCGGACGGACCTATCTGCCCGACACCCTGGTCCGCAAACGCGACACCGACAGTCAGGGCGGCAAGTCGGCGGACGGCCGCCGCCGCAACGTCGCGGCCGCCTTCGCCGTGCCCGAACCGCGCCGCCATCGGGTGATCGGCCGCAAGGTGCTGCTGGTCGATGACGTCCTGACCACCGGGGCCACCGCCGAGGGCTGCGCCCGGGCCCTGCTGGCGGCCGGCGCGACGCAGGTGATGCTTGCCGTCGTCGCACGCGTTACAGAAATGCAAGCACGTCCTATATGAGGACGGGCACGATCTCTGTTACGGATTTCCCATGGCCAAGGTCACCATCTACACCCGCCCGTTCTGCGGCTACTGCGCCCGGGCCCTGAAGCTGCTCAACGACAAGGGCGCCGATTTCACGGAGATCGAGGCGGGCATGGACCCGGCGCTGCGCAAGGAGATGATGGACCGCTCGGGCCGCGCCACCTTCCCGCAGATCTTCATCGGCGACCAGCACATCGGCGGCTGCGACGACATGATGGCGCTCGAGCGCGAGGGCAAGCTGGACCCGCTGCTGGCCGCATGACGAGTCCCCAAGCGCCTCTCCGAGTCGGCCTGGTCCAGACCCGCACCCCCGCCACTCACGCCGCGGCTCTGGCGCATGTCGCGCCGCTGGTGCGCCAGGCGGCGGAGCAGGGAGCCCAGTTCATCCTGACGCCCGAGGGCGTCAACGTGCTGCAGAAGGATCGCGCCAAGCTCCTGCCGACCCTGGTCTCGCTGGAGGACGATCCGGTGGTGCGCGGTCTGCGCGACCTGGCGCGCGAACTTTCCGTCTGGATCGACGTCGGCTCGGCCCTGGTCCGGCGCGAGGACGGCAAGGCCGCGAACCGGCAGGCGGTGATCGACCCGGCCGGCGCGATCGTGGCGACCTACGACAAGCTGCACATGTTCGACGTCGACCTGCCAACCGGCGAGACGGCGCGGGAATCGGCGACCTATGAGCCCGGGGACCGCGCGGCCGTGGTCGAGACCCCCCTGGGAACCTTCGGCCTGACCATCTGCTACGACATGCGCTTCCCGGCCCTGCACCGCGCCCTGGCGCTGGGCGGGGCCCAGGTCCTGACCGTCCCCGCCGCCTTCACCCGGCCCACCGGCGAGGCGCACTGGGACATCCTGCTGCGGGCCCGGGCCATCGAGACCGGCTCGTTCGTGATCGCCGCGGCCCAGGGCGGCTTCCACGAGGACGGCCGCGGCACCTGGGGCCGCTCGATCGCCATCGGACCATGGGGCGAGGTGATCGGAAAGCTTGACCATGACGAACCGGGCGTGTTGATCGCCGACCTCGACCTCGCGGCCGTCGACAAGGCCCGCGCGGCGATCCCGGCCCTCAAGAACGCCCGTGAATTCGCGGGTCCGTGACCCCATATACCGAAGATGATCAAGTACGCGCTCAGCTGCGACCATGACCACGCCTTCGAAGGCTGGTTCGGCTCGTCGTCAGACTATGACGACCAGGCCGCGCGCGGGCTGCTGGAATGCCCGCTGTGCGGCTCCAAGGCGGTGCGCAAGCAGATCATGGCCCCCGCCGTCGCCGGGACCAAGGCCCAGAAGGCCGCGCCCGAGCCCACCGCCGCCATGCGCGAGATGATGATGACCGCCATGGGCGAGGTCCGCCGCCAGGTCGAGGAGAACTTCGACTATGTCGGCGACCGCTTCGCCAAGGAGGCGCGCGACATCCACGACGGCAAGTCCGAGGAGCGCGGCATCTACGGCGAGGCTTCGCCCAAGGAGGTCAAGGCGCTGATCAAGGACGGCGTCAGGATCGCCCCGCTGCCGCCGGCCGCGCCGAAGAAGACCGAGGTGAACTGAGGACGGCGGCGCGGCTACCGGCCAGGGTTTCGGCCCCGACCATGTCGCGTTTCGAAAGCAGGTTCCGAGCTCTGCGCGCGACCTTGCTCGGAAGTCCATGCATTCTGATTCAGCTCGACGCTGCTGCGTCTATGCCGATGGCTCTTGGATAGGCGCGAGGCCCGAACCAATGTTCTCAGATCACGAAGTTGCCGCTGAAGTCCTCAGCCTTATGCAGAAAATTGCCGAGTAGCTGAACACCTCGCTCGTTCAGCTCCAGGGGCGGATTCCGGAGGAAGAGTGGAGAGCTTAAAGGTACGGCGTCGGGGCCATCAGAAGTAAGATGCTTGGCGCGGTTACCTATCACATAGGTGAACGGTATCCGGACCTTCATCGGAAGCTTTATGGTGAGTGACTCTATCTGCTGAAAGTCAGCTTGCTTACGCCGCAGGTGCACCAGCTTCCGACCGAATGAGCCCGGCGACATCGTATTACGAGCCCTGGATCGGGCTTGGATTGTGACGGCCATACAGCTCAAAGAACCAGAAAGGCGTAGCGGCGAGTTCAGCTTCCACGCTTGGGATGGTCTCGAACGACGCCAGCCAGTCCAGGAACGTGGCTTCGTCAAAATGCTCCTTCACGCCAAACAGCGCCGCTTGGCGATTGGCCTCTGGAATGAAGTCCAGCCGACGGCATTCTCCCGTTTCACCATCGTGGTAGTCACCGGATAGGCAATGGGACCAGTCCCAATCGATGCGGGGGTAGTCGGACTGGTCGAATTTGGAAGGTTGCCGCACGGTTCCGGTCAGCACGGGGTGAGCGCCCAGCAGCCAACTCATGACCTGTGCGCGCCAGCGTGGTTCGGCGATGGCCAGGACCGATCGTAACCAAGGCACCACCTCATCCGCGCGAAGATATTTGAGGCAGAGGAACATCGAGGCCGACAGCGGACCATTGGCGTCGCTCCAGCACCAAAGCCCCAAACGGGGAATAAAGTAGCGATCCAGGCAAACCTCGACGTCAAGCTCGCCATTGGGCCAGCACGCGGCGTCCATCTGGCATTGGCCGAGCGTGTTCAGAACGTCTTCTCGAAAGCCTGCATAGGGACCCTCTTCAAGGCCTGCGGGATATTGGGTGAAGAGCGCCGTGATCGTGACTTCAAGTAAGGACACGTAGTCTCGTTGATGGATGCGAGGGACTAGGCGCGGCAAAAGATACAGAAACCAGTCGCGCCATTCATCCAGCGATCCGAAACTGACGGAGCCGCTCGCAATCTCTTCCAGAACATGACGAAGTTCAGCCACGGGCAAGGTGTCTAGATCGCCAAACAGTTCATCGAACATGCGGCGCTTTTCGCCCATGAACCAGGCCTCACCCATTGGAAGGGCAGGACGAGGAATAGCCTCCCGCAGGCGAGCCAGGGCGACGGGGTCAGAACCCCGCCCCGGAATCCATTCGAAAGGCCTAGGTGGGCGGGCGTTCATGGAGCGGACCATTTCAACGGGGTCAGAACGCGACCATGGTCCGGTCGCGTTGCGCATTGGTGAAGGGCCAAAACCACCCTTTTCGGGCAACCTCATCCGTCCGCTTTCAAGCCAATGCCAGCAACGATCGGAGCCTGTCGCACGGTTGCTGACGACCGCGAGGGGAAGCGAGCGCCATCCCTAAGCCGTCGCCATCCCCCTCAGCACCTTGTCCAGGGTCAGCGGATAGTCGCGGATCCGCACGCCGCAGGCGTTGTAGACGGCGTTGGCCACGGCCGCGCCGACGCCGCAGATGCCCAGCTCGCCCACGCCCTTGGCCTTCATCGGCGAGGACTTGTCGTCGACCTCGTCGAGGAAGAACACGTCCTGGTGCGGGATGTCGGCATGGACCGGCACCTGGTACTCGGCCATGTCGTGGTTGACGAAATAGCCGAAGCCCGGATCGACCACGGCCTCCTCCATCAGCGCCGCGCCGACGCCCATGGTCATGGCCCCGATCACCTGGCTGCGGGCCGACTTGGGATTGAGGATACGGCCGGCCGCGAAGGCGCCGCTCATCCGCCGCACGCGGATCTCGCCGGTGTCGGCGTCCACGCCCACCTCGGCGAAGTGGGCGCCGAAGGTCGACTGGACGTACTGCTCGCCCAGGTCGCCGAACTCGATGCTGTCCTCCGCCGACAGGCCGGCCGGACCGGCGATGCGGGCCAGGGACAGGCTCTTGCGCCCGGCCTTGACCTTGCCGTTCTCGAACACCGCCGTCGCCGGATCCAGGCCCGCCTTCAGCGCCACCGCCTCGCGCAGCTTGGCGCAGGCGGCGTAGACCCCGGAGGTCGAGCTGTTTCCGCCCCACTGGCCGCCCGAGCCGGCCGAGACCGGGAACCGGGAGTCGCCCAGCAACACCACGACCTTGGCGAGCGGCACGCCCATCATCTCCGCCGCCGTCTGGGCGATGATCGTGTAGCTGCCGGTGCCGATGTCGGTCATGTCGGTGGCCACCGTCACCACGCCCTTGCCGTCGACCCCGACCCGGGCGCCGGACTTCATGGTCAGGTTGTTGCGGAAGGCCGCGGCCACGCCCATCCCGACCAGCCAGCGGCCGTCACGGACCTGGCCGGGCGTCGGATCGCGCCGGTCCCAGCCGAAGCGCTCGGCGCCGATCCTCAGGCAGCCGACCAGGTCGCGGTGCGAAAAGGGGCGCTCGGGCCCGGCCTCGGGGTCGAACTGCACGTCGTTGCGGATGCGCAGCTCGACGGGGTCCAGCTTCAGCCGCTCGGCCAGCTCGTCCATGGCGACCTCGAGGGCCAGCATGCCGGGCGCCTCGCCGGGCGCGCGCATGGCGTTGCCCTCGGGCAGGTCCAGCACCGCCAGGCGGTGGGCGGTCATCCGGTCCTTGCCGGCATAGAGCAGCCGGGTCTGGTTGGCCGCCGTCTCCGGTCCGCCGCCGGGCAGGTCGCCGGACCAGCTCTCGTGGCCGATGGCCAGGATCCTGCCGTCGCGGTCGGCGCCGATGCGGATCCGCTGGATGGTCGCGGGGCGGTGGGTGGTGTTGTTGAACACCTGCGGCCGGGCCAGGGCCACCTTGACCGGTCGCCCGCCGATCGCCCGCGAGCCGAGGGCGGCCATCACCGCGTCGCTGCGCACCCACAGCTTCCCGCCGAATCCGCCGCCGATATAGGGCGACATCACGTGGATGTTGTCCTTGGGGATCAGCAGGGTCTCGCTCATGTCGCGGACCGCCCAGTTGATCATCTGGTTGGAGGTCCACAGGGTCAGCTGGTCGCCGGTCCAGGCGGCGATGGTGGCGTGCGGCTCCATCATCGCGTGGCACTGGTCGGGCGTGGTGTAGGTCTGGTCCAGCCTGACCGGCGCCCTGGCGAACCCCTTGGCGAAGTCGCCGGTGGCGGTGTCGGTCGGGGAGAAGTCGTCCTTGGGCTTGACCGCCGAGGCCTTGGCGGCGGCCAGGTCGTAGCGGCCCTTGGCCTTGGTGTAGTCGACCCGGATCAGTTTCGAGGCCGAGCGGGCCTGTTCGAAGGTCTCGGCCACCACCACGGCGACGGCCTGGTCGAAATGCTGCACCTCGGGGCCGGCCAGCAGCCGGGCGGTGATCGCCTTGGCCTTGCCCAGCTTGCCGGCGTTCTCGTAGGTGACCACGGCCAGGACGCCGGGGGCGCGGCGGGCGGCCGAGGCGTCGATCCGGTCGATCCGGCCCTTGGCGATCGCCGCGCCCAGGATGTAGCCGTAGGCGGCGTTGGGCGCGACGTCGTGGCGCTCGTAGGCGTAGGGCGCCTTGCCGGTGGTCTTGAGCTTGCCGTCGATGCGGTCGTGCGGCTGGCCGATCACCTTCAGGCGGTCGATCGGATTGGTCGTGGCGGGCGTGTCGAACTTCATCGGATCAGGCCTTCGCCGAGGTGAAGACGGCGTCGAGCGTCCGCTCGACCAGCAGGGTCTTGAAGGCGTTCTGCGGGGTGGTCCTGGCCCCGTCCAGCACCGCCCCGGCCACGGCCCGCGCGCCCTGGCCGATCCGCTGCTCGGCGGCCTCGACCCGCCAGGGCTTGTGGGCCAGTCCGCCGAACGCCAGCCGGCCGGTTCCGTCGGGTTGCAGCACCGCCGCCACCGAGACCAGGGCGAAGGCGTACGACGCCCGGTCGCGGACCTTGCGGTAGACGTGGGTCCCGCCCAGCGGCCGAGGCAGGGTCACCGCCGTGATCAGTTCGCCGGGCGCCAGGGTCGTCTCGACGTGCGGCGTCGCGCCCGGCAGGGTGTGGAAATCGGCGATCGGGATGGCGCGTTTGGCCCCGTCGGCGGTCACCGTCTCCACCTCCGCGTCCAGCGCCCGCATCGCCACGGCCATGTCGCTGGGATGGGTGGCGATGCAGTGCTCGCTGGTCCCGACGATCGCCAGGTTGCGGTTGAAGCCGCCGATCGCCGAGCAGCCGGCGCCGGGCTCGCGTTTGTTGCAGGGCTTGGTGGTGTCGTAGAAGTACGGGCACCGCGTCCGCTGCAGCAGATTGCCGGCGGTGGTGGCCTTGTTGCGCAGCTGACCCGAGGCGCCGGCCAGCAGGGCCCGGCTCAGCACGCCGTAGTCCCGGCGCACCCGCGCGTCGGCGGCCAGGTCGGTGTTGCGCACCAGGGCCCCGATCCGCAGGCCGCCGTCCGGCGTGGCCTCGATCCGGTCCAGGCCCAGGCGGTTGACGTCGATCAGATGCCGCGGCGTCTCGATCTGCAGCTTCATCAGGTCCAGCAGGTTGGTGCCGCCGGCGATGAACTTGGCCCCCGGCGTGCGCGCCGCCGCGGCGGCGGCCTCGGCGGGCGTCGCGGCCCGTTCGTAGGTGAAGGCCTTCATGCCTTGCCTCCCGCGCCTTGACCGGCGACCTCGCGGATGGCGTCGATGATGTTGGAATAGGCCCCGCAGCGGCAGATGTTGCCGCTCATCCGCTCGCGCAGCTCGTCGATGCTGGGTTCGGGACTGGCCTCGAGGCTGGCGCTGACATGGCTGGGGATCCCGGCCTTGATCTCGCCCAGCACCGCCACGGCCGAACAGATCTGGCCCGGCGTGCAGTAGCCGCACTGGTAGCCGTCATGCCGGACGAAGGCGGCCTGCATCGGGTGCAGGCGGTCGGGCGTTCCCAGGCCCTCGATCGTGGTAATGTCGTCGTCGTCGTGCATGACGGCCAGGCTCAGGCAGCTGTTGATCCGCCGGCCGTCGACGAGGACCGTGCAGGCCCCGCACTGGCCGTGGTCGCAGCCCTTCTTCGTGCCGGTCAGCTTCCAGTGCTCGCGCAGGGCGTCCAGCAGGGTGGTGCGGTTGTCGAGGTCCAGCCGGTGGGTCTTGCCATTGACCTTCAGCGTCACCGGCGAGGCCGGGGGCGGGCCTTCGGCCATGGCGGTCTCCTGGGCCGAGAGGGCGCCGCCCGCCAGCGTCGCCGTGGCGACCCCGGCCGCCAGCACGCCTCGGCGCGACACCGGAAAGAGTTCCTGCCTGTCCATGCTGTCCCTCGCGCGCTGTCCCGCTCAAAATGCGCGAGATGGGGGGAAGGATGCGAAGGGGCGAGCCCGACGACGCGGTTAAGCGGGATCGGGCAACAAATCTGTGGGGATCAGGCAAGAAGGGGGCGCCGACCGTGTCGGCGCCCCCTTCGCTTCCCGTGAGGTCCGGCCCGAGGGCCGAAGCCGTCGCCTAGTAGCGGCGATACTCGTAGTGGCAGTTCTTCTTCTTGGAATTCTTCTTGGCGATCTGGTTGCCGGCGACCGCGCCGACCACGCCGCCCAGCACCGCGCCCTCGGTCTTGGCGCCGTTGCCGGCGACCACGGCGCCCAGGGTGCCGCCCGACAGGGCGCCGATCACGGTGCCCTTGTTGCGCGCGCTCTTGGTGCTCTTGCACACCCAGACCTTGTGCGTGCGGGTCTGGGCTTCGGCCGCGGTGACCGCGACGGTGGAGGCCGTGAAGCCGAGAGCGACGACGACGGCGAGAGTCTTGAGTTGGGCGCGCATGGCGAGCTCCGTTCTTTGTTTGTGATCCTTGAGCGCAATGAACGCTCAAGCTCGGATTGGGTTCGATGATTGTCGGCAATCCGACCTGAACGGGGGATGAAGCGGCGCCGACCACGCCGTTCATCCCCGCTCATCGGCTAGAGCCTTTTAGCCTCACATGGATCATGTGAGGCGTCTAAAAAGGCTCTAAATCAAACATTTAGAGCGTGGCGGGCGCCGAAACCGCTCACACTTTCGGCTGCCACGCTCTAGCCCTGGACGCGATAGCGGCCCTGGCTGTCGGGGCAGACGCGGACGTAGCGGGTCTCGACGCGGCCGTTGTAGTCGGTGTCGGCCGGGGCCAGCCGGCAGCGCCTGGAATAGTTGCTGTAGTCGGCGCCGGAGCTGGCGCGGTAGCGGCGGCTTTCGCGATAGGCGACGGTTTCGTCACGGGTCCAGTACTGGCCGTTGGCGTCGCAGCGGTTCTTGGCCGAGGCGTTGCCGATGCTGGCGCCGACGCCGGCCCCGACCAGGGCGCCCAGCACCGTGCCTTCCGGCTTGGCGTTGCGGGCGGCCAGGTTCGAGCCGGCCACGGCGCCGACCAGGGCCCCGATCACCCCGCCGGCGGTGGCGTTCCTCTTGGCGTCGATGCGGCACGGCGCGTTGTACGAGACGTCGTCGCCGTAGCGGCCGGCGTAGGGCGCGGCGTAGCGGGTGGCGTAGTCCGGATAGCGGCGATCATAGGCCCCCGAGCCGTAGCGGCGGTCGTAGTCTGAGCGAGCCCGCTCGTACTCGGCCCGGTCGCGGTCGTACTGGGCCCGCTGGCTCATATAGTCGCTGCTGTCGGCGCCGTAGACCTGGCCGCTGGTGCTGAAGCGCCGCGCCTGGTCGGGATAGCGCCGGTCATAGGCGCCGTAGCCGTTGCGGCGGTCGTAGTCGCGGCGGGTGTCCTCATAGACCTGGCGGTCGTGGTCGAAGGCCGTCTGGTCGCGGTAATAGTCCGAGTTCCCGGAATAGCGGGCGTCGTCGAAGCGCGTGGCGTACTGCGGATAGCGGCGGTCATAGGCGCCGGCCCCGTAGCGGCGATCGTAGTCGGCCTTGTCGCTCAGGTACTTGGCGCGGTCGCGGTCGTAGTCGCGCTGCTGCTGCTGGTAGTCGGCGTTCTGGGCGTCATAGACGGCGCGCTGGTCGCCATAGGCTTCCAGGCGCTGCTGGTAGGCGGCGTCCGCCGACTGGGCGAAGGCAGGCGCGACCGTGCTCAGGGCGACGGCCGAGGCCATCAGCCACACGGTGGTTCTCGAGGTCATGGTAGCACTCCGTTCCGGCGAACGGATCGACGTCCGGCCCCCGAACGGGCCGTCAATCCTAATGGGATGTCCCTTGTAGATAGAAGGCGTGGCGGCGGTGCAGGTTCCGTCAGGCGGCTGAGGCGGCCACGGCGCTTTTGATGTCGGTGCGCTTAAAGTCGTCGCCTTTGTAGAGCAGGATCCCGTCGCCATGGGTCTTGGCGAGCGCGTAGGCGAAGCAGTCGCCCAGATTCAACGCGGCCGGCGTGCGTCGGCCATATCGCGCGAAGGCGTCCGCCGCCGCCCGTGTCTGTTCGACATCGATGCCGACGATCTCGATTCCGAACGCGCGGACCAACGCCTCGGCCTGCTCTCGTCCGGCAGGGCCGCTCAGGCCGTAGGCGCGAACCAGGACTTCCCAGAAGTTGATCGCGGACATCGCCTTGCCGGGCGCGGCCTTCAAGGCGGCCTTGAAAACCTCCTGCTCCGGCTCGCCCAGGAGGATCGCGACGATCGCCGACGCATCGACGATCATCATTTCGGGAGACCGTCCTCGTCATAGAGATCGTCGTCGGTCAACAATGGACCTGTCCGAGGGAGCGCTTGGAAACGTCGCACGATCGCGTCGATTTCCGCGTCTCGGTCAGCGGCGGCGCTGCGTCTTGAAGCCCGCTCGCGTTCGAGTGTTTCCCGTACGGCCGCCTCGACGGCTTCGGTCAAGCCCGCGCCGCGCAGCCGCGCCAGTTCACGGATGTTCTCCACGACCTCGGCGTTACGGATCTGGATGGGGCCGGGCTTTGTCATGATGCAGTGGAGATTATCATGATAGACGGGCCCGGTCACCGTGGGACGTCAATCCCGCGTCACCGTCATCATGTAGTTGATGTCGACGTCGGCCGAGCGGCTCCAGCGGCCGGTCAGCGGGTTGTAGGCCACGCCGAACGGGCCGTGCGTCGTCACCGGTTCGCCGGCCAGGAAGGCGCGCAGCTCGTCGGGCTTGAGGAACTGCTTCCAGTCGTGGGTGCCGGGCGGCACCCAGCGCAGCACGTATTCGGCGCCGATCTTGGCCAGGGCCAGGGCCTTGAGCGTGCGGTTCAGGGTGGCGACGATCATCAGGCCGCCGGGAGCGAGCAAGCGCGAACAGGTTCGAAGAAATTCTCCTGGATCGGCCACGTGCTCGATCACCTCCATGGTCAGGACCACGTCGAACGGTCCCGCGCCCTCGGCCAGCAGCTGTTCGGCGGTGGCCGGGCGATAGCCGATCTCCAGCCCCTGTTCGGCGGCGTGGGCGGCGGCGGTCTTGATGTTGTTCTCCGAGGCGTCGATCGCGGTGACGGTGAAGCCCAGCCGCGCCATCGGCTCGCTCAGCAGGCCGCCACCGCAGCCGACGTCCAGCAGCTTCAGGCCCTCGAACGGCGTGCGGGCGTTGCCGTCGCGGTCGAACCGCGCCAGGGCCTGCTCGCGGATGAAGCCCAGCCGGCAGGGGTTGAACACGTGCAGCGGCGCGAACTTGCCATGCGGATCCCACCACTCCGCGGCGATGGCCGAGAACCGCGCCACGTCGGCGGGGTCGATGCTCCAGGAGGGGGGGGCGGGGGCGTCGGCGGGCTGGCTCATGGGCTTCATGTAGCAACGACGCGGCGACCGGCACAGGGCGCGGCGCCACACTCGACGAAAAAGACACCCGCGCGACATTGCCGTTGCGCGCCCGCGCCGCTAGAAGACCGCGGCTTGCGCGGCGGTGGCGGTTCGTCCGCCCTCGGCGCAAGAATTGACCTTAGGTTTTGACGGGGTAGGGCGTGTCACGTCTGGTGATGAAGTTCGGCGGCACCTCGGTGGCCGACCTGGAGCGCATCCGCCGGGTGGCGCGCCTGGTCGCGGCCGAAGTGGCCACCGGCAAGCAGGTGGCGGTGGTCGTCTCGGCCATGTCGGGCAAGACCAACGAGCTGGTGGCCTGGACCGACGGCTCGGGGCGCGCGGCGCAAGGGCTGCCGGAGTCGGACGACGAGTACGACGCCGTCGTGGCCTCGGGCGAACAGGTCACGGCCGGCCTGCTGGCCATGACCCTGCGCAACATGGGCCTGAACGCCCGCTCGTTCCTGGGCTGGCAGGTGCCGATCCTGACCGACGACGCCCACGGCCGGGCCCGCATCGAGGAGATCCCGCCGGCCAATCTGGAGGCCTGTTTCGCGGCCGGCCAGATCGCCGTGATCGCCGGCTTCCAGGGCGTGACCACCGACCAGCGCATCACCACCCTGGGACGGGGGGGCTCGGACACCAGCGCCGTGGCCATCGCCGCGGCCCTGAAGGGCGACTGCGACATCTATACCGACGTCGACGGCGTCTATACGACCGACCCTCGGATCGAGAGCAAGGCCAAGCGCCTGGCCAAGATCAGCTACGAGGAAATGCTGGAAATGGCCTCGCTGGGGGCCAAGGTGCTGCAGACCCGCTCGGTCGAGATGGCCATGGCCCATCGCGTCCCGGTGCGGGTGCTGTCGAGTTTCGTCGAGCCGGGCGAAGCCCCGGGCCAAGGTACGATCGTCTGCGACGAGGAAGAAATCATGGAAAAGCGCATCGTCTCGGGCGTCGCCTATAGCCGCGACGAAGCCAAGATCACCCTGCTGGGCCTGCCCGATCACCCGGGCGTGTCCTCGCAGATCTTCGGCCGGCTGGCCGAGGCCAACGTCAATGTCGACATGATCGTGCAGTCGCGCGCCCGCAGCGCCGACACCGCCAACATGGAGTTCACGGTCGGCAAGCGCGACGCCGTCCGCGCCGTCGAGATCGTCCGCGCCGCCCAGAAGGAGATCGGCTTCGAGGACGTCGCCATCAACGAGGACGTGGCCAAGGTGTCGGTGATCGGCGTGGGCATGCGGTCGCACGCCGGCGTGGCCCAGTCGATGTTCCAGGCCCTGGCCGAGAAGAACATCAACATCCAGGTCATCTCGACCTCGGAGATCAAGATCTCGGTCCTGATCGACGCAGCCTACACTGAGCTGGCCGTGCGCGCCCTGCACGCGGCCTACGGGCTGGATCAGCTGTAGAATTGAAGGCCGGAGGGGACGCCCCCTCCGTCGGCTTCGCCGCCACCTCCCCCGTTTCACGAGGGAGGAGAAGGATTCTCGCACCTCCCCCGCGTCGCGGGGGAGGTGGCGCGATGCGAATACGCATCGTGACGGAGGGGGCGTCCCTGAACGTTAGCAAAACGTCGCCTTCTGACGTTATGACGTCGAAACGTCATCCTCCAGGAGTCTCCATGTCGGTCTTCCATTTCGATCCCGAGAAGAAGTCCGTCACCTTCGAGGGCGAGGCCGGGCTGGAACTGCTGTACGACCTGCTGCTGCGCGCCAAGTTCGGCGACGGCTACGAGAAACCGCTGCTGGTCAGCCCGTGGCTGGCCTCGCTGCTGCGCAAGCTGGACAAGGCCCTGCCCGACGACGGCCAGTGGTTCCCCGAACAGCCCGGCCGGCCGATCTTCGATGAGGACGACCTGCTGGCCATGGGCGACGCGGTGATCGAGGAAGGTCACACCGTCGGCTGGTGGACCATGACCGAACCCGAGAAGCGGGCCTATCTGCGCGAGGTGATCGCCGCCCCGCATCCGCTGACGGACGCCGAGGTCGAGTTCATCGAGCGCGACATCGACGCGGCGGTCGAGCAGGCCAAGCAGCTGGTCGAGGCGATCAGTGCGCCGCTGGCCCTGCCGGGGCACGGCTGAGGGCTTCGTTCCGTCGGCGCCTTCCGTTCATATGTGAAACGTTTTTCTCTTTTGAAATTACCGGACCTCGCTTAGCCTGCCCGAAAAACCGGGGGGAAATTCGTGCTGGACCGTCGTCATCTCTTGCTCGGGGCCGCCGCCGCACTCGCGCCATCCGCGCCGAGCGCCCAGACCCTGACCGACGAGCAGCGGTCGGCGCTGAAGGCCTCGAGTTCCGACCCCACCCTGGCGCCGGACCTGCTGCTGTCCGACAAGGCCATGGCGTGGTGGCGCGACGCCAAGTTCGGCGTCTTCGTCCACTGGGGCCTCTACGCCATTCCGGCCCGCGGCGAGTGGTACATGCACAATGAGAAGGTCTCGCCGGAGGCCTACGCCAAGCTCGCCGAGGAGTTCAATCCCCACCACTACGATCCGGACAGCTGGGCCCGGTTGGCGAAGGCCGCCGGCGCCCGCTACATGGTGCTGACGGCGCGCCACCACGACGGTTTCGCCCTGTGGAACAGCCCAGCCAGCCATGGCCATTTCGACGCGATGCATTCGGCGGCGCATCGCGACCTGGTCGCCCCGTTCGTGACCGCCGTCCGCGGGCAGGGGCTTCGCGTCGGGCTCTACTATTCGCCGCGGGACTGGCGCTTCCCGGCCTATTTCCACCCCAGGGAGCTGCCGGAGAACGCCGCGCTGTTCAAGCGTCAGACCTATGGCCAGGTCGAGGAGCTGATGCGCCGCTACGGCCACATCGACATCCTGTGGTGGGACGGCGGCTGGCTGGCGCACAAGGGCACCGACGCCGACGCCGCCTGGTTCTGGGAGCCGGACAAGCTGAACCGCATGGTGCGCCGGTACCAGCCGGAGATCGTCATCAACCCGCGCTCGGGCTGGCAGGGCGACTACGACGTGGAGGAGGGCGGCGGGGCGATCAAGGGGCCGATCCGCGCCCGCCCCTGGGAAAAGGCGTTCAGCCTCAACAGCGCCTGGGGCTACATGCCCGAGAACCAGGTCATGAGCGCCGACCAGGTCGTGCGCCTGCTGGTCGACGCCATCGTGCGCAACGGCAACGTCATCGCCAATGTCGGCCCGGACCGCGAGGGCGTCATTCCGCCCAGGCAGACCGAAACGCTGAAGGCCGTCGGGCTTTGGCTGAAGCGCCACGGCCGGGCCGTCTACGGCACGCGTCCGGGACCGCTGCAGCCCGTCGACGGCGTCTATGGCATGACGACCGCCGGCGACAGCGCTTTCGTCCATGTCGTCGGCTGGCCGGCGGACGAACTGCGGCTGCCGCCCCTGCCCAGGAAGGTCGTCGGCGCCCGCAACCTGTCGGGCGACGTCGTCCGATGGACCGCGGACGCCCAGGGGCACGCCCTGTCCGTGCCGCCGTCGTCGCGCGGACCGGCCGTCACCGTGATCGAGCTGCGACTGGCGCCGGGCGCGGCGTAGAGAAAATTTCCGGCCCGATGTCGAAATCGCGCTTCCTGGCGCGACTTCCCCTCGAAGGCCCCGCGGGGGGCCTCGTGACGAGGAGCTGGATGATGATCACGATCAGTGCTTTCCGCTGGGTTCCGCCTTTCGCCCAAGGCATCGTGCGCGACCTTCGGGTGCGTTGGGCCCTGGAGGAGGCGGGGATCCCGTACCGGGCGCGCCTGCTGGAACAGGGCGAGCAGGGGACGGCCGCCTATCGCGCCCTGCAGCCGTTCGGCCAGGTCCCCTACCTGCAGGACGGCGACTTCGTGATGTTCGAGAGCGGGGCGATCGTGCTGCATATCGCCGACCGCTCGCCGGTCCTGGCGCCGTCCGACCCGCAGGCGCGGCTGCGGATGCACACCTGGCTGATCGCCGCGCTGAACTCGGTCGAGCCGGCCATCCAGAACCTGACCGCCATCGACCTGTTCCACGCCGACGAAGCCTGGGCCAAGGCGCGCCGGCCGGCGGCCGAGGCCTTCGCGATCTCGCGGCTGGACGCCGTGGCCGCCTGGCTGGAGGGCCGCGAGTACCTGTCGGACGACCGCTTCACCGCCGCCGACCTGATGATGACCACCGTGCTGCGCTTCCCGCGCCAGACCGACCTGGTGACCTCCAACCCGGTGCTGGACGCCTATGTCCGCCGCTGCGAGGTGCGGCCGGCCTTCCAGCGCGCGCTGGCGGCGCAGATGGCGGCTTTCCAGGAAGCGGAAGAGGCGGCCTGAGCCCCCGCCAAGACCTGTCATCCCGGATCTTCGCTTCGCTACGTCCGGGATGACAGATTTTGTCGTCGCGTGGGTCGGGGGTCACCGTGATCGACCGGCGACCCGCGCCGGACGCGGCATGGATAACGCGCTGTTCGCCGGAGGCGGGTTTGGCTATTGGACGGTAGACTGGATCGTGAAATAGCCGCTTGTCGCTGAGGTCGTAGGCACGATGACCGAGTTGATCGCCCAGCTGTCCCTGCGCCGTTACGGCTCCGACGCCGATCCGCACGTCCATGACGATTTCGACCAGATCGTCCTGCCGCGTCGGGGCGTGCTGGAGATGGAGATCGACGGCCGCGGCGGCCGGGTCCAGACCGGCCAGGCGGCCTTGGTTCGCAGCGGGACCCGCCACGCCTTCGCCGCCGCCGGCGACAACCTGTTCGTGGTGGCCAATATCGGCGCCGAGCTGATCGCGCCGTTCGAACGACTGAGGGAGCGCGCCTTTCTGCCGGTCAACGCGCCGGTGCGGGGCCTGCTTGACTACATCGCCGGCGACGCGGCGGGCGAGGTGGACGACGCCGTGGCGGCCCTGTGGGCGCCGCTGCTGCTGCGCGGCCTGGCCGCCGCCCCGTCGATCGTCGATCCGCGTCTGGCCCGGGCCGTGGCCCTGGTCGAGCGCGACTTCGCCCGGCCGCTGGCGGTCAAGGACCTGGCCGTCGAGGCGGGGATGAGCCAGAGCCGCTTCTTCGCCGCCTTCGCCGCGGCGTTCGGCCAGACGCCGCACGGCTATCTGGCCGACCTGCGCCTGCGGGCGGCGCAGCGGCTGCTGTCGGAGACGTCGCTGTCGATCGCGCAGGTCGCGCTACGCACGGGGCACGCCGACCAGAGCGCCCTGACCCGGAGCATGCGGGCGCGGCTGGGGACGACTCCGGGGGCGTGGCGTCGGAGGGGGCGTTTCTGAGCGTTTTCGAGCCTTATGAGAGTGCGGGCCCAATAACCGAGAGCTTTCGCCAAGCCTCCCGCGCCCCGCTCTGCTAACGCCCGACCATGACCCACCAGCAGCGCCTCCTGATCGGACTTCTGTGCGGCCTCGTCGCCGGGGCGTTCTGGGGCGGGGTGTTCCTGGCGCCCAAGCTGCTCCACGCCTTCACGCCGCTGCAGATGACCGCCGGGCGCTATCTCTGCTACGGCCTGGCTTCGGCGGTGCTGCTGGCGCCCAGCGCCCGCGGGGTGCTGGGACGGCTGACCCTGGCCGACTGGCGCGACCTGGCGGGGCTGAGCCTGCTGGGCAACATCGTCTACTATGTATGCTTGGCGGTGTCGGTGCAGATCGCCGGGGTCGCCCCGGCCTCGCTGATCATCGGCCTGTTGCCGGTGACCATCACGCTGGTCGGCGCGAAACCGGGAGAGGGCGTGGCCCTGCGCCGGCTGGCCGCGCCGCTGCTGCTGGTCGCCGCGGGCGTGCTCTGCATCAACGTCGCCACCTTTCAGACCGCCCGGGAGGTCGGCGTCGGGCGGCTGGTCCTGGGGCTGCTGGCGGCGGTCGGGGCCCTGGTCATGTGGACCGCCTACGCCGTCTGGAACGCCCGACGCCTGGCCGCCACCCCGCGCTTCAACAGTCACGAATGGTCGCTGCTGACCGGGGTGGTCACCGGCCTGCTGTCGCTGCTGCTGGTGATCCCCGCCTTCCTGGGCGGCGTGTCGCACGCGCCGGCGGGCTGGACCCTGTTCTGGGGCGTCAGCCTGGCCGTGGCCCTTGGGGCCTCGGTAATCGGCAACGGCCTGTGGAACGCCGCCAGCCGGCTGCTGCCGCTCAGCCTGTCGGGCCAGCTGATCGTCTTCGAGACCCTGTTCGCCCTGCTGTACGGCTTCCTGCACGAGGCCCGCTGGCCGCTGCCGCTGGAGGGGGCCGCGATCGTCCTGATGCTGGCCGGCGTGCTGTGGTCGGTGCATCTGCATCGGCCGGAGGCCGAGGCCCATCCGGCGGCGTAGGGGGCGACCACAAACATGACTGTCAGCTGAACATCGCCGTTCAGATCGGGTTCAAGGCGACTTTGCGACAAAGGTCCCAACAGCGCCGCACCGGACTTCTTCCGGCCTGACGCTCTCGAGGAGCAACGCCATGAAGACCTTTGGCCACTTCAGCAAGATCGCCATCGCCGCGGCCGTGACCGGCGCCCTGGTCCTGCCCGCCTCGGCCGCCTTCGCCGGCGACCGCAGCAACAAGACCGAGCGCGCCATCCTCGGCGCCGTGATCGGCGGTATCGCCGGCGCGGCTCTGTCGGACGGCGACACGGGCGGCATCGCCATCGGCGCCGTCGCCGGCGCCGCCCTGGGCGCCTCGACCGGCCATGGCGACCGCTACAGCCGCGACCGCCGCTATTCCAGCGGCTATCGCGACAGCCGCTACGGCTCCGGCTACGGCTCGAGCTACAACAGCGGCTATGGCCGCTCGGGCTACGACAACGGTTACGGCCGTTCCGGCTACGACAGCCGCGACCACCGCGGCGACCGCTACAACACCGGCTACCGCTATGGCGGCCGGGACGGCGGCGGTCGTTACGACGGCTATTACGGCCAGCGCCGCTAACGGCGTCCGCGCCCTGACGATCCGGCGCCGCCCCCTTCGGGCGGCGCCTTTTTTCGTGCGCGAACCACGATTTGACCGCGAGCGAACGCTGTGCCGCGCGCGAAATCTGCTATAGCCCGGCTAGGGCGATGCGGCTTCTTAACCTTCGACGCGTTCTGTCGAGACCAGCCGTATCGGACCATTGGGGAGTGCGCGCGCAAACATGGCGGCGTCCGGGATCGCTGTTCGGGGACCACGCAGCCTGCTTCGGCAGATTCGCGAGGCCATGGCCGGTGGCGGGCCCGCCCAGGCCAAGCTGGACATGGTGGTGCGCACCATCGCCATCTCGATGGTCGCCGAGGTCTGCTCGATCTATCTGCGCCGCGCCTCGGGCGACCTGGAGCTGTTCGCCACCGAGGGCCTGTCGCGCGACGCCGTCCACGTCACCCGCATGAAGCCGGGCGAGGGCCTGGTCGGCGAGACCATGCGCCTGGGCCGGCCGCTGAACCTGTCGGACGCCGCCAGCCATCCGGCCTTCTCCTATCGTCCGGAAACGGGCGAAGACCCGTACCACGCCTTCCTGGCCGTGCCGCTGCTGCGCGGCGGCCGGACCATCGGCGTCCTGGTCGTCCAGAACCGCACCGAGCGGGTCTATGACGAGGAGGAGGTCGAGGACCTGCAGATCATCGCCATGGTGCTGGCCGAGATGGTCAGTTCCAGCGAGCTGCTGGGCCAGGGCGAGCTCAAGGACGTCGAGATCGCGCCGCACAAGCCCGAGCGGCTGAAGGGCGCGCGCTTCGCCGAGGGGCTGGCCTATGGCGTCGCCGTCCTGCACGAGCAGCCGGTGGCCCCCGAACAGCTGCTGTCCGACGACGCCCTGGCCGAGGAGGCCCGGCTGAAATGGGCCGTCGAGGCGCTGCAGACCCAGATCGACGAGATGCTGGAAGGCCAGCACGGCCTGGTCGGCGCCTCGTACGAGGTGCTCGAGACCTACCGCATGTTCGCCCATGACCGGGGCTGGAACCGGTCGCTGCAGGAGGCCGTGCGCTCGGGCCTGACCGCCGAGGCCGCGGTCGAACGCGTCCGCTCCGAGCATCGCGCCCGCCTGGGCCAGGCCCGGGACCCCTATCTGCGCGAGCGCCTGCACGACCTGGAAGACCTCAACGACCGCTTGCTGCGTCACCTGTCGGGCGACGTCCACGCCGTGCGGGTGCTGCCTGACGACGCCATCCTGATCGCCCGGAATCTCGGCCCCGCCGACCTGCTGGAATACGATCGCACCAAGCTGAAAGGCATCCTGCTCGAGGAAGGTTCGGCCGCCAGTCACGCCGGCATCGTGGCGCGGGCGCTGGACATTCCTTGCGTCGGCCGTCTGCCGGGCCTGCGCGACCGGGTCAACGAGGGCGACCCCGTGGTGGTTGACGCCGAGACCGCCGAGGCCTGGCTGCGGCCGCGCCCGGACGTGGTCAAGTCGCTGAAGGCCCGGATGGAGGTCCGCGCCCAGCGCAAGGCCGAGTTCGCCCGGATCCGCGACACGCCGGCCGTCACCAAGGACGGCGACAAGGTCACCCTGCTGATGAACGCCGGCCTGGCCGTCGACCTGGACATCCTGGGCGAGACCGGGGCCGAGGGCATCGGCCTGTTCCGCACCGAGTTCCAGTTCATGGTCGCCGAGGAAATGCCCCGGCTGGAGGCCCAGACGGCGCTCTACGAGAAGGTGCTGGAGGCCGCCGACGGCATGCCGGTCACCTTCCGCACCCTCGACCTGGGCGGCGACAAGCTGCTGCCGTACATGGAGCTGGAGCGCGAGGACAATCCGGCCCTGGGCTGGCGCGCCGTGCGCATGGGCCTGGACCGTCCAGCCCTGCTGCGCATGCAGATCCGGGCGCTGATCAAGGCCGCGCGGGGCCGCGAGCTGCGGATCATGTTCCCGCTGGTGGCCAATGTGGACGAGTTCCGCGCCGCCCGCGCCTTCGTCGACCAGGAGGTGGCCTGGGCCCTGAAGCGCGGCCGGCCCGAGCCGGCCCGCCTGGACGTCGGGGCGATGATCGAGGCGCCGTCCCTGCTGTGGCATCTCGACGCGCTTTTGCCGATGACGGACTTCGTTTCGGTCGGCACCAACGACCTGATGCAGTATTTGTTCGCCGCCGATCGCGGCAATCCAAGGGTTTCGGATCGCTACGACCCGCTGTCCCCGGCGGCGCTGCGGGCGTTGAAGACCATCCAGCAGGCCTGCGCCGACACGGGCACGCCGGTCTCGGTCTGCGGTGAGATGGCGGGGCGTCCGCTCGAGGCTTTCGCCTTGCTGGCCTTGGGTTTCGATCGCCTGTCGATGCCGCCGGCGGGGATCGGACCGGTCAAGCAGATGGTGCTGTCGTGCGATCGCGAGGCCGCCCGGCGCAATGTCGAGGCCCTGCTGAAGACCTCGGCCGGATCGCTCCGTGGCGAGATCGAAACCCTGGCGCGCAAGCTCTACGTCGCCATCTAGACACGCACGGGTTAACCAAGCGCGGCTTTATAGTTTATTGAATCCCGCGACTTACTTTGATATCGACCATAAAGTATTAACAATTCCCGGCCAGGATGGCCGGGATAGCGCGTCGGGCTCGTCTCCCCGATGGGGCGAATGTCTCCGGCGACGCGATTTTGGGGTATCATGGCAGCCATGCCGCTGGATACGGGCAGGGTTTCGCACTTGCATCTGGTCGCCGACGGCGAGCGCGAGGACGCGCCGATGCCCGCCCACCAGCCTTCCGTCGATCACGGCGCTGACATCGGCTCGGCCCTGCGCGCGGCCCGCGAATTCCGGGGCCTGACGCTGCAGGACGTCGCCGACGCCACCCGCATCCGCCAGGGCTATATCGAGGCGCTGGAGGGGCTGCGCCTGGACGACCTGCCCTCGCGCCCGTTCACGATCGGCTATGTGAAGTCCTACGCCAAGGTGCTGGGCCTGGACGGCGACGCCGCCGTGGCCCGCTTCAAGCTGGACGCGCCCGAGGACAGCGAGCCGCTGCGCGCCCCGGTCGGCGTGCGCCACGAGCGTGATCCGCGCCTGGGCCTGATCCTGGCGCTGGGCGTGCTGGTCGTGGCCGCCATCGTGCTGTGGAACGTCGCCCAGCGCGCCATCGCCAAGGACACCCCGCCGGCCCTGGTGGCCCCGGCCCGGGCGACCGCCGCCGTCGCCGCTCCGGCCGCCGTTCCGGTCGATCCCAACGCCGCGCCCGGTTCGGTGTCGCTGGGCGCGCCCCTGCCGGCTCCGGTCGAGTCGACCACGCCCGAGCCCTACAAGACCCCCGGCCTCGACGACGCCGCCGCCAACGGCGGTTCGGCCGACGCCGTCAGCGCCGCCTCCAAGGCCCGCGCGGCCGAAGCGGCCAAGAGCGGCGTCGATCCCAGCCAGGTGGTCAATGTCGGCGCCCCGTTCCGGGCCAAGGGCGCGGTCTATGGCGCGGCCCAGGCCGAGGCCTCGGGCCTGATCCTGCAGGCCCGCAAGCCCGGCTCGCTGACCGTCCACGACGCGGCGGGCGCGATCTATTTCACCCGCTGGATGGCGGCCGGCGAGGCGTTCCGCGCCCCGCGCAACGGCGGCCTGATCGCCGAGGTCTCCGACCCGGCCGCCTTCGAGGTCTACAACGCCGGCGCCTTGACCAGCCGCATGCCCGGCCCGACGGCGGCCTTGGGCAAGCTGATGGTCGCGCCCGCCGCGCCGCTCGCGGCTCCCCAGCCGGCCAAGCCGCAGGGGTGATCCGCCCCGGCCGTTCGGCGGGCGCCGCTAAGCCGGCCAGGAGCGTGACGCGGCGCTGACGTCGTCGGGCGGATGGGCCGTGGAGTTGGCCGCACGGGCGCTTGCGGCCGCCAAGTCGGCAGCGTCGCGCATCGCCGGCGACCAAGCGCGTGGCGCAGCGAAGCGTTGCATTGGGGCAAATCGCGGCGGGACGGCGATCGTTCCCCTGCCGCCAGGGGCTCAGCCTCGCGCGCGCCCCGACTTCGCGAACAGCAGGTCCGACCAGTTCCACCGCCGCGAGCCCAGGGCCAGGCGCGGCGCGCCGGGCCCGTCGCTGAGCGAGATCAGGACCAGGCCCCGCATCGGGTCGTCGCGGCAGGCTTTCGGCGCGAACGCGACCTCCAGCATGATCAGCTCGCGCACGCCGGCCAGGCCCTTGCCCTCCTGGCCAGGGCTCTGCACCCAGTCGCCGTTCCAGACCAGCACCGCCTTGCCCCGGGCCGCCGCCTCGGGGTGGACCTGGGCGAGGGCGGCGCGCACGCGCGGGTTCTTGCGCAGGGCGTCCTGCAGCAGCTGGACCATGTCGCACCCGCCGCCGCCCGGACCGCCGCCATCGCCGCCCGCGCCCGAGCCGCCGCCGGCGGTCGCCGCGCCGACCAGGTCGGCCTCGCCCAGTTCGGCCACCACCTGGGGCGCGGGGGCGGGCTTGGCGGGCAGGGGCTCGACCTGTGGCGGCGGAACCAGACGCGGCGGGCGGACGGGCAGCTTGGGCGGCGAGACCTTGGCCGGGGCCGGATCGCCGGCCGGTTCGGGCGCGAGCTTGGGCGGCTCGGGCGGGGGAGGCGGCGGCGGTTCGTACAGGGCCACGGCGATCGGATCGGGCTCGGGCGCCATCGGCGGCTGGACCCGCACCGTCAGCAGGGCCAGCAGCAGGGCGCCATGGGCGGCGACGCTGAACAGGCCGGCGACGAGGCCGTCCGCCTTCGCCCGCCGGCGCGGACGCGGCGTCGGGACCAGGGGATCGTACGGCTGCGGTCGCCCGCTCATCGAAACTCCGCTTTTCGGCGCGTTGGTGTCGCCCGTGGGACAACCCAGAGACCACCCGCCCGCGTCAGGATCGTGGCGCCCGCGACATTTCCGCGATCCTCTTGGGTTCCTGGGCCAAACCCCTTAGATTGGCGACATGGCCGCAGACCACACCCACATCCGTCCCTGGCGCCACATCGCGCGCCGCCAGTCGCGGAAGATCCGCGTCGGTTCCGTCGAGGTGGGCGGCGACGCGCCGATCTCGGTCCAGTCGATGACCAACACCCTGACCAGCGACGCGGCGGCGACGCTGGAGCAGATCCGCCAGCTGGAGGAGGCCGGGGCCGACATCGTCCGCGTCTCGTGCCCGGACACCGACTCGACGGCGGCCTTCAAGACCATCGCCCGCGAGGCCAGGGTCCCGCTCGTGGCCGACATCCACTTCCACTACAAGCGCGGCATCGAGGCGGCCCAGGCCGGCGCGGCCTGCCTGCGGATCAATCCGGGCAACATCGGTTCGCCCGACCGCGTGCGCGACGTGATCCAGGCGGCCCGCGACCACGGCTGCTCGATGCGGATCGGCGTCAACGCCGGCTCGCTGGAGCGCGACCTGCTGGAGAAGTACGGCGAGCCGTGCCCCGACGCCATGGTCGAGAGCGCCCTGAACCACGCCCGCATCCTGCAGGACCACGACTTCCACGAGTTCAAGATCTCGGTGAAGGCCTCGGACCCGTTCATGACGGTGGCCGCCTACTATCAGCTGGCCGAGCGCATCGACTGCCCGCTGCACCTGGGCGTCACCGAGGCCGGGGCCCTGCGCACAGGCACGGTCAAGTCGTCGATCGGCATCGGCTCGATGCTGTGGGCCGGCATCGGCGACACCATCCGGGTGTCCCTGGCCGCCGACCCGGTGGAGGAGATCAAGGTCGGCTTCGATATCCTGAAGTCGCTGGGCCTTCGGCACCGCGGCGTCAACATCATCGCCTGCCCGTCCTGCGCCCGCCAGGGCTTCAACGTCATCAAGACGGTGGAGGCCCTGGAGCAGCGGCTGGCCCACATCAGCCAGCCGATGTCGCTGTCGATCATCGGCTGCGTGGTCAACGGCCCGGGCGAGGCGCTGATGACCGACCTGGGCTTCACCGGCGGCGGGGCGGGGTCGGGCATGATCTACATGGCCGGCAAACCCGACCACAAGCAGTCGAACGACGGCATGATCGACCATATCGTCGAGCTGGTCGAACAGCGCGCCGCCCAGCTGAAGGCGGCGGCCGAGGCCGAGGCGATCGCGGCGGAGTAGATTCTCCTCCTCGGGGCAGAGCTATCGCATATGGATCTGCTCTGAAAAAAACTGTCATCCCGGACAAGCTCGGCGGAGCCGAGCGCCGATCCGGGACCGCCGGAAGCGCCAGCGTTCACGCCCCGGTCCCGGATCTTCGCGCTGCGCGCTCGTCCGGGATGACAATCATTTTGAGGCAGAGGCGATAGCTCCCCACAGGGAGAGCATCAGCCCAGCGAGGTCTGGATCGGCACGCCGCCCTTGATCGCCAGGGTCACCGGCGTGCGCTCGGCGATGTCCGCCAGTCGCGCCCGCTGCGCCTCGTCCAGCGGTCCCGCCGGGAGCAGCACGCGCTCGATCCGGGGCGGGGTCTCGCCGCCGTGGTAGTGGAGGCGCACTTCCAGCGACTCCAGCGGCCATTGCTTGTGTTCGGCGTACATCTTCAGGGTCATGGCCGTGCAGGCGCCCAGCGACGCCAGCAGCAGGTCGAACGGCGCGGGTCCGGCGTCGGCGCCGCCGTTGCGCTCGGGTTCGTCGGCGGTCAGGGCGTGGCGGCCGGTGGTGATCGTGGTGGCGTAGTGGGCGTCGCTGATGCGGGCGGTGGCGGTCGCCATTGGCGGCTCCTCGTGAGTCTTGCAAGGATGGTGTCGGGCGCCGTCGCGCGGCGCGCTAGAACAAATCGACGGAAACCTCAGATCACCGCCCGCGAGCGTTCGTCCGCTCCGGTCAGGGCCGCCGCGACGACCCGCAGGCCCTTCTCCAGTTCGGCCTGGTCCGTCGCCGGGCCCAGGCAGATGCGGACGCCGGTCTCCAGGCCCGGCGTCACGATCGGCGCGCCGGGCGGGGTGACCTCGACGCCGTCGCGCAAGGCCCGTCCGGCGAGGCGTTCGGCTTCCAGCTCGCCCATCGGCAGCCACAGGTGCGGCGCGGCGGGCGAGGCGGGCGGCTCCGCCGCCGAACCCAGGATCTCCAGCGCCATCGCCAGGCGGGTGGTCGTCTCGGCCACGCCGGCGGCGGCGATGAGGTCCGCCGTGCCGTCCTCGATCCACTGGGTGGCGATCAATCCGCCGAGGGCCGGCGGGGCGTAGGTCAAGGCGCGGGCGGCGCGCAGCACCAGGTCCAGGTGCTCGCCCGGGGGCGTGACCAGGTAGCCGGCCCGCAGGCCCGGCGCGAGCGACTTGGACACCCCCGAAACGTGGAACACCCGCTCGGGGGCGAGCACGGCCAGCGGCGGCGGATGGTTCGGGCCGGCATAGACCGCGTAGATGTCGTCCTCGATCAGCCACAGGTCGTGCTTGCGGGCGACGGCGACGATCTCTTCGCGCCGGCGTAGGCTCATGATCCGGCCGGTGGGGTTCTGCAGCGTGGGCAGCAGGACCGCCACGCGCGCGCCGTCCCGCGCGGCCGCCTCCAGCGCGTCGGGCCGCATGCCGTCGGCGTCCATGGCTAGGCCCCGCAGCCGAAGGCCGCCGTACTCGGCGATGGCCTTGACGCCCTGGTAGGTCGAGGCCTCGCACAACACCGTGTCTCCGGGGCGGGCCAGGGCACCGAGCGCCAGGGCCAGGCCTTGTTGAGCGCCGGCGCAGCAGACCAGCCGCGTCCAGTCCGCGCCCTCGAGCTTTCCGCTGCGCGCCAGCCAGGCCGCGCCAGCCCGCCGCTGGGTGTCCAAACCCGCCACGGGCGCATAGGCCAGGTGGTCCAGCAGGTCGGAACGCCGCCGCAGCTTGGCCAGGGCCTCGACCAGATGGTCGGCGGCGGCCCGTTGCGGCGCGATGTTCTGGGCCAGGTTGATCGGTCCCGTCAGCGGGATCGACCGCGCGGGCGAGACGCCCACGCCGCGCACGAAGCTGCCGCGGCCGACATGGCCCTGCACCAGCCCGGCCTTCTCGGCCTCGACATAGGCGCGCGTCACCGTGCCCAGGCCCAGGCCCAGGCGGTGGGCCAGGTCGCGCTGCGGCGGCAGGCGGTCGCCGTCGTTCAGGACGCCGGAGGCGATGTCGGCGCGCAGGGCGTCCAGCAGGCGCTCATACAGCGGCGCGGCGCTGGGCGGCAGGGTCGGGGTCCAGCCGGCCATCGGGTTCTCCATAATTGTCACTGGAACAATATAGGTTTTGACTCATGATGCAATTGGCAAGATGACCGTGACATTCCGCTTCTGGAGTGTCCGCCATGACCGCTCAACTGCTGCTCGCCTTCGTCCTGTTCGCCTTCGCCACCGCCGGCACGCCCGGCCCCAACAACATGCTGCTGCTGGCCTCGGGCGCGAACTTCGGGTTCCGCCGCACGGCGCCGCAGATCCTGGGCATCAGCGTCGGCCTGGCGGTGATGGTGCTGGCCATGGGTCTGGGCCTGGGCGGGGTGTTCAAGGCCTGGCCGGTGCTGCACGACGTGCTGAAGTGGGTGGGCGGGGCCTACATGCTGTGGCTGGCTTGGAAGATCGCCACGGCCAGGGGCGTGTCCGACAAGGGCGCGGGCGCCAGGCCGATGACCTTCCTGCAGGCCGCCGCCTTCCAGTGGGTCAATCCCAAGGCCTGGGCCATGGCCCTGACCGCCGCCACCACCTACACGCCCGAGGGCTCGACGAGCGGGGTGTTCCTGGTGGCCGGGACCTTCATGCTGGTCGGCGCGCCGTGTAGCGCCGCCTGGGCGGGCTTCGGCCAGGGCATGCGGCGGTTCCTGGACCGGCCGCCGGTGCTGCGGGCCTTCAACCTGACCATGGCCGCCCTGCTGGTCGTGTCGCTCTATCCGCTGGTGGTCGAGACCCGTCCCGCCGGCGCCTCGAAGGAAGCGCCGCGCCTGCTGGCCGACCTGCCGGCGACGCCGCGCTGGTCGTCGCGAGGGTAGGGCGTATCGCCTCGCCGCCGCCGGGCGGACCCGGGGCGTTGGGAAAGACGCTGCTGTATTGAGCCTCTTCCCCAAGAAATCCGCTCGCTCTCGGCGGAAGGGGAGGGGTTGCGCGGCGGGGCGCATCGACCTCAGATCGGACGCTTCACATGAGGTCTCTCCCATGCGCCCCGCGCTTCTTCTCGCCGCCGTCGCCGCCATCCTTGCCGCGAACCCGGCCCTGGCCCAGGACCTGAAGGTTACGGTCCAGGGCCGCGACACCGTGGTGCTGACGCCCGCCGACCTGAAGGCCCTGCCGCGCGCCAAGGCGACCTTCACCGCCCATGGCAAGCCGATCACCTACGAGGGCGTGCTGCTGAACGCGGCCCTCAAGCAGGCCGGGGTCGTCTCGGGCGACCGGCTGATGGGCCGCTACCTGAACCAGGTGGTGATCGCCAAGGGCTCGGACGGCTTCACCGCGACCTATTCCCTGGGCGAGACCGATCCGATCTACCGCGCCAATCCGGTGATCATCGCCGACAGCAAGGACGGCCAGCCGCTGGACGCCAAGGAAGGGCCCTACCGCCTGGTCGTCGACGGCGACCTGCGCCCGGGCCGCTCGCCGCGGATGCTGGTCTCGGTCGAGGTGAAGGCGGTTCCGTAGATCGGGAAGGGTCTCCAATCGTTGTCATCCCGGAAGCCTCGCAGAGGCTGTCCGGGACCCAGGTGAACCGCAACGCATTCGCCCAGTCCCCTGGGTCCCGGACAAGCGCTGCGCGCTTTCCGGGATGACAACACTCAGGGGGCCTACCCCCGCACCGGCCCCAGATAGTCCAGCTTGCCGATCTGCACGCCCTTGTGGCGCAGGATGTCGTAGGTCGTGACCACGTGGAAGAAGAAGTTCGGCAGGGCGAAGCCCAGCAGATAGTCCTCGCCGGTGAAGGTCAGGGCCCCGCCAGGCGTCTTCAGCTCGACCGTGCGGTCCTCGCTGCCCTCGAAGGCCTTGGGATCGACGCTCCGGATATAGGCCAGGGTGTCGGCCACGCGCTTCCGGAGCTGGGCGAAGCTCGTCTCTTCGTCGGGCATGGCGGGAGCCTCGACGCCGGTCAGCCGGGCCACGGCGCCCTTGGAGGCGTCCGACGCCCGCTGGACCTGGCCCGACAGCGGCAGCATGTCGTCGACCAGGCGGGCGGCGACCAGGTCGTCGGGGTTCTGGCCCTGGGCCTTGGCGTGGGCCTCGCCCTTCTCAAGCAGGGTGGCCAGCACCTCGAGGGCGCGGGCGAAGACGGGGACCGAGGCGCGATGCATCGACAGGGGCATGGAAGGCTCCGAAAGCGGGACGCGGCGCGGGGGATGTTTCGCCGCCCCCGGCAGATAGGGGCGCATGGTCAGGCTTTACAGGTCCGCCCGCCAAGGGGTGACGCGGGGCGTTCGGAGCGGTAGAGAGACCGCCCGTTCCTCCACAGCGTGACATCTTCCCCTTGCGACTGCCCCAGGCCCGCCTCGACCAAGTTCTCGACCGTTTCCGCGAAGTCGAAGCCCGCATGGGCGCGGCCACCGACGGCGCCGAGATCGTCAAGCTCTCCAAGGAGCACGCCGAGCTGCGCCCGGTGGCCGAGGCCGTCGAGGCCCTGGCCAAGCTGAGCGCCGAGCGCGCCGAGCTGGACGAGATGGCCGGCGACCCGGAAATGGCGGCCATGGTCGCCGACGAGATCGCGGCGCTGGACGAGAAGCTGCCGGTCATGGAACGCGAGCTGGCCCTGATGCTGGCCCCGCGCGACAAGGACGAGAACGCCTCGGCCATCCTCGAGGTGCGGGCCGGCACGGGGGGCGACGAGGCGGCCCTGTTCGCCGGCGACCTGTTCCGCATGTACCAGCGCTACGCCCAGCTGCAGGGCTGGAAGGTCGAGGTCGACAGCGTCTCCGAAGGCGAGATGGGCGGCTACAAGGAAATCATCGCCTCGGTCACCGGCGACGGCGTGTTCGGCCGCTGGAAGTTCGAGAGCGGCGTGCACCGCGTCCAGCGCGTGCCGGCCACCGAGGCGCAAGGCCGCATCCACACCTCGGCCGCCACCGTCGCGGTGCTGCCCGAGGCCGAGGACGTCGAGATCGAGATCAACGAGAGCGACCTGCGGATCGACACCTACCGCTCGTCCGGGGCCGGCGGCCAGCACGTCAACAAGACCGACTCGGCCGTGCGCATCACCCACCTGCCGACCGGCGTGGTGGTGACGTCGTCGGAAAAGAGCCAGCACCAGAACCGCGCCCGGGCGATGAAGAACCTGAAGGCGCGCCTGTACGATATGCAGCGCGAGGCCCTGGACACCGCCCGCTCGGACGCTCGCAAGAGCCAGGTCGGCAGCGGCGACCGCTCCGAACGCATCCGCACCTACAACTTCCCGCAGGGCCGGGTCACCGACCACCGGATCAACCTGACCCTCTACAACCTGGCCAAGGTGATGGAGGGCGACGCCCTGGACGACATCATCAAGCCGCTGATCGCCGAGGATCAGGCCGCGCGTCTCGCGAGTCTGGAAGACGGCGGGTTCTAGGAAATAATTGTCTTAGCTGGCCCGGGGCAGGCCCAAGGCGTCCGCCCCGGCCGCTTCGTGCGAGCTTGCCGGCGTCTTTCGTCCGAGCGGCGAACGCAGCGCTCGACATGAAATCGAGAACCCGGCTATCGTCCCGATTGGCGGGAATTTATCCCATGATATGAAACCAGCTCGACGCCGAGGCGCTTCGACGAACCGGCGCCGCTCCGGTCGCCCCGTCCGTCGGACGGGGGCGTCCTTCGTAATCGCGTGGCTTGCTCATGACCCGAACGCCGTTTGGCGAGACCTTCCGTTTCAATGTCTGGGGCGATGGGGCGGACGCCGATCCCGGGTTCATCCTGGCCGATCCGGAGGCACCGCGCCTGGACCTGGAGATCGCCGCCGTCGAGCGGCCCCAGGTCCTGGCCTTCGCGCCCGAGGTCCCCAACGGCGGGGCGATGCTGGTCCTGGCCGGCGGCGGCTACACCCAGCTGATGCTGGGCAAGGAGGGCGTCGAGGTGGCGCTGTGGCTGAACGGACTGGGCTACCACGCCTTCGTCCTGGTCCATCGTTTCCCGGACGCGGCCGGCGGACCGCAGGCGCCGGTCGACGACGCGATCGAGGCGATGCGGCTGATCCGCGCCCGCGCGCCCGGCCTCGGGGTCGACATCGGCCGGGTGGGCGTGCTCGGACTGTCGTCGGGCGGTCACCTGGCCGCCTGCCTGGTCGCCGCCTATCCCGACGCCTGGACCGCGCCGGCCTCCGCGGCTCCGGACCAGAGCGCGCGCCCGGACGCCCTGATCGTCGCCTACGGGCCGATCTCGACCAACGCCGAGGGGCGGGCGGTGGTCGCCGACAAGCCGCCCCTGTCGCCGCCGGAGAAGCAGGCGCTGTACGAGGCGCTGCAGCCGGACGCGGCGCTGGTCGCCGACCCGCCGCCCGCGTTCATCGTCTACGCCGCCAGCGATCCCGTCGTGCCGGTCGAGAACGGCCTTCGCCTGCAACGCGCCTATCTCGACCGTGGCGGTCACGCCGAGCTGCATGTCTTCGCGGAAGCGCCGCACGGCTTCGCCCTGCGTAGTCCGCAGTTGCCGGTCGGCGCCTGGCCGAACCTGTGCGCCCGCTGGCTGGAGGCGGTGGGCGTTTAGCGAGATCCCGCTGTCTGGCCGCCAAAGGTTGTCATCCCGGAAGCCTCGCAGAGGCTGTCCGGGACCCAGGGGAGTGGGCGAGGGCCTTGCGGTTGTCCTGGGTCCCGGACAAGCGCTCCGCGCTTTCCGGGATGACACCTGGAAACGTTACGCCGCTCAATCGGAGCGGACGCTACAGCCTCTTTTCCAGCACCACGAACGACAGCTCGCGCTGCGGCTTGCCGAACCGTTCGCCGACCGGGAAGGGCTTGGTCTCGCCGGTCAGGGCGTAGCCCCGGCGCTGGTACCAGGCGATCAGGGTGTCGCGCAGGTGGACGACGGTCAGCCGCACCCGCGCGGCGCCGCGCGCCTGGGCATAGGCCTCGCCATGGGCCAGCAGGGCCCGGCCCAGCTGGCGGTCCTGCAGGTCGGGCCGGATGGTCAGCATGCCCAGGTACCAGGCGTCGCCTTCCGGGACCTCGGCGTCGGGTTCGATCCAGACGCAGCCCAGCAGCGGGCCGTCCGCCTCGTCGCGCAGGGTCAGCAGGACGGCGTTGGGCGCCTCGGCCAGGTCCTGGCGCAGGCTGTCCAGGTCGATGCGCTGGCCGTCGATATAGCCGGCCTCGGTGGTCCACCCGGCCTGGGCGCCCTGGCCGCGATAGGCGGAATTGACCAGGGCCACGATGGCGGGGAATTCGGACTCGGCGGCGGGGGCGAAGATCATGCCTCGAACTTAGGAACGACCCGGCTGTTCGCCAAGGCTCAGCTGGGCGGGCGCTTGGCCTTGCTCCAGCCGGTGGCGTGACCCCAGTAGCGGCCCGACACCCGCTTGACCGTGCCCGCCTCGCGCTGGATGAACTCCCAGGGATGGAAGGCCAGGCCCACGGTGTCGGCCATGGCCGCGCCGCGCTGGCCCATCGGCTTTTCGGGGCCGGTGGTGGAATCGATGGCGGTCTGGTGCTCGATCTCGGCGTTCAGCTCGGCCCCGACCAGCACGGTCATGATCGAGAACCACATCCAGACCATGAAGGCGATCACCGCCCCCAGCGGGCCGTAGGTGGCGTCGTAGTGGGCCACGCGGTTGACATAGACCGAGAACACCAGCGACCCGCCCAGCCAGGCCGCCGCGCCGAACAGCGACCCCCAGATCACCCAGCGCCAGCGGGGCCGGGCGCGGCAGGGGGCGAAGCGGTACAGCATGGCGAAGGCGAAGGCGGTCACCAGGAGCACGATCAGCCAGCGCAGCGGAATCCAGATCGGCGCCGCGGCGCTCAGGCCGACCCGCTCCAGCAGGATCGGCGCGGCGATCAGCACGCCGGCCAGCACCACGGCGTAGAGCAGGGCGCAGAGGGTGAAGGCGTAGGTCCAGGCCGTCTTGGTGACGAAGTTGCGCTTTTCGTCCTCGTCATAGGCGATGTTCAGCCCGTCGAAGAGCGCCTTCATGCTGGCGTTGGCCGACCAGATCGACAGCAGCAGGCTGAGCACGAAGGCCACGCCCAGCTTGGCCTGTTCCTGGCTGGCCAGGCGCAGCATCTGCTCGCCGATGATGTTGACGACACTGGCGGGGAAGACGCTGGACATCTCCTGAAGCTGCTTCTCGACCGCCCCGACGTCGGCGAACAGGCCGTACAGCGAGACGAAGGCGCCGATGGCCGGGAAGATGGCCAGCAGGGTGTAGAAGGTCACGCCGCCGGCCACGGCGGGCAGGCGGTCGACGCTGATCTCGCGAAAGGTGCGCCACAGGATGTCGCGCCAGCCCAGCACGGGAATGCGGTGCGGATGCCGGGCCGCCCGGCCGCGCATCGGCTCGGCCTTGTCGAACTCGTGCGGCGGCATGGCCCGGTCCTCGGACAGGCCGGGCGGGTGGTCCAGCGGCGTCTCGTTCGGCGCGTGGCCGGGCCGAGGCTTGGGCAGGACGAACGGGACCAGGGCCAGCAGGGCGATCCAGGGGGCCAAGTGGTAGGGCCGCGAGGCGATCCACGACCGGATCGGGCGTCGCGGCGCGGTGTCTGTCATGGCCTGGCCCTCCGCTGGGGGAACACGCCCGGCGCCGCTCCGTTCCCCGCGATGAGGCTTCACCTTGCCAAGCTCCGAGTCGTCGACGACCTTGCGCGTCATGCAAGCCCACGTCGCTAGCCTCTATCGCCACCCCGTCAAGGGATTCACGCCCGAACGCCTGGACCGGGCCGAGCTGGTCGCGGGCCAGTGCTTTCCCTGCGACCGCCTCTACGCGGTCGAGGACGGGCCCAGCGGCTTCGATCCGGCCGCCCCGGCCCACATCTCGAAGATGAAGTTCGCGGTGCTGGCCAAGGTCCCGCAGGTGGCCAGGGCGCGCACCGCCTATGACGCGGCGACCGGCGTGTTCACCGCCCGGGCCGACGGGCGGCCGGATTTCGCCGGCGACCTGCGCGGCGACGACGGGCGGCGCGGATTCGAGGCCTGGCTGGCCGACCTGTTGGGCGACGCGGTCCAGGGGCCGCTGCGCGTGGTCGAGGGGCCGGGCGACCACCGGTTCATGGACAGCCGCAGCGGCTATGTCTCCGTCGTCAACCTGGCCAGCGTCCGCGACCTGGAGGCCCGGCTGGGCCGACCGGTCGATCCGCTGCGCTTCCGCGCCAACCTCTATGTCGAGGGCTGGCCGGCCTGGGTCGAGAACGATTGGGCCGGCCGGGCGATGCGGGTGGGCGAGGCGAGGGCCGAAGTGCTCAAGCCGATCGTCCGCTGCGCCGCCACCCACGTCGATCCGGTCACGGCCGAGCGCGACATCGAGCTGGTCAAGGCGCTGTTCGACCACTACGGCCACATGTTCTGCGGCGTCTACCTGCGGGTGGAAGAGGGCGGGGCGGTGGCCGAGGGCGATTGGGTGGGGGTGGTCTAGCGGGGCCGTTGGGCTGCGTGGCGGATACGCATCACCTCCACGACGCCCGGTCGGATGCGGTAGCGGATCACGTAGGGCCGCACGATCAAAAGTTCATGGATGTCGCGCGAGACGCGCCGTCCTCTCTGCGGATGTTGCTCCAGCGTCTCGATGGCCGCGAGAAACCGGGCGGCCATGCGCTGCGCCGCGAGGGGCGCGCCCTGGGCGTGAATATAGGCGCGCGCCTCGTCGAGCTGGTGAAGCGCCTGCGGAGAGATCGAAACGACGTAGGTTGGCAGCTTGGTGTTCATGCGCCGATTATGGCGTCATGACGCCCGATCTTGAGGGCTGGTTCAATCGCCTATGCGGGGAGTCGGCAACACATCGGCCGTTCCCCATGAACGAAGCCAACGCTTCACAGCCTCGCCCGACACCGTGCGCCCGGCGTCGAGATCGGCCAGCGCCTCGGCGTCGGCCGCAGCTTCGGTTTCGGCGTCAACGTCATGCGAATTGGACAGTTCAGGCTTCATGGATGTAGCCTAGCACGATCTACTCTTGTGGGGGAGGGCGGCCCCCGGCGACCTCCGCGCCATCACGTTGCGCCTTCTCCTTGATGGACGCGTCGAAGTCGAAATCCTCAATGAAGCCGCTATGCCGGCCTTCGATCAGAGCGGTCCTGAGCGCTTCGAGTCGGGTCTGATGCTCCAACAGCGCCAGCCCCGCGAGCATGACCGCATTGGCCGACCGATACCGCCCTTCACGCAGCTGCGTCGCGATGAAGGTTTGAAAATGTTCGTCGAGCCTGACAGAGGTGTGTTTGCTCATCGGGACCTCCGACCCGAGGGTATCAAACCTCGCCGCCACGACAAATGTCGCGCCCGCCGAAAAGGCGGAGTAAGAGCCCGCCCCATGACCCTGACCCTCGTCAAAGCCTGGAACGCCGCCAAGGATCGTCTGAAGACCGTTCAGATCGACCAGCCGGCCATCGACGCCCGCCTGCTGCTGGAAGTGGCCGCCGACGTCACCCGCACCGACATCATCACCGATCCCTACCGGGTGCTGACCGAAGCCCAGATGGCGACGCTGGAAGACTTCCTGGACCGCCGGGCCCGCCGCGAGCCGGTCAGCCACATCATCGGCCGCAAGGGGTTCTGGAAGATCCTGCTGCAGGTCAACAAGCACGTCCTGACCCCGCGTCCCGAGACCGAGGTGATCGTCGACGAGGTGCTCAAGGCGTTCCCCGAGCAGATGCCGTTCAACATGCTGGACCTGGGCGTGGGCTCGGGCACGATCCTGCTGGCGGTGCTGGCCGAGCGGCCCGCCGCCAAGGGGCTGGGGATCGACGTCTCGGAAGAGGCCCTGGCCGTGGCCCGCGAGAACGCCGCCAACCTGGACCTCGCCGGCCGGACGGCCCTGCTGCGCGGCGACTGGACCAACGGCCTGGGCGACGACAGCTTCGACCTGGTGGTCTCCAACCCGCCCTACATCGCCACCGAGGTGATCGAGACCCTGGAGCCGGAGGTCCGCGACCACGAACCGCGCCTGGCCCTGGACGGCGGCCCCGACGGCCTGGACGCCTATCGCTTCCTGGCCGGCGAGATTCTGCGGGTGCTCAAGCCCGGCGCGATGTTCGCCGTCGAGATCGGCCATGACCAGTCCGAGGCGGTCGAGACGCTGTTCAGGCAGGTCGGCGCCCAGAACGTGCGGACCATCAAGGATCTGTCCGTCAACGACCGCGTTGTGACCGGTACGAAATAGCGCTCCAGGCCTCGACTTGAAAAATCCCTTGGAAACCCTGGCGTGAGGCGGTAGACGAATAGCGTCTCCTTCCAAAACGCCGGGTGATGGGAAAAGCGGTCGTCTCGATGACCGTAAGGCTCCCCCGGCAGGCGCGAACGGCCGACCAGGCTGATCGCCGCGCCCGAACCGGGCGGAGGCTCTACGGAAACCAGCGTCTCTAGAACATCGAAGGCAGGACCTAACCGGGTTCACCCCGCTCCAGAGGCCAAACACCGGACGAGCAAATCGCCGCCGGACAGGTTCAGAAGAGAAGATGAGAGATTTCAAGGGCATGAAGCGCCAGCGCGGCCGCAACAATCGCGGCGGAGCGGGTAGCGGCGGCAAGCCTCAGCAGCACAACGCCAACCGGGCCTTCGATTCGAACGGTCCCGAAGGCGTCAAGGTGCGCGGCGCGGCCCAGAGCGTTTATGAAAAGTACCAGCAGCTGGCCCGCGACGCGACGTCGTCCGGCGACCGGGTCCTGGCCGAGAACTACCTGCAGCACGCCGAGCACTATTTCCGCGTCCTGCGCGCCATCCAGCCGAATCGCCCCGTCAGCGACATCATCGGCAAGGACGCCTATTCGGCCTACGAGATCGACTTCGAGGCCGAGCCCGAAGAACAGCCCGAAGCGCCCGAGGCCGCCGAGGTCCAGGCCGAGGGCGAGGGCGGCGAGGGGCAGGGCGGCGAACAGCGTCGCGACCGGTTCGAGAACCGTCCCCGCGAGGATCGCCAGCGCGACGACCGCCCCCGCGACAACAACCAGAACCGCGACGGCCAGGGCCAAGGCCAGAGCCGCCGGGATCGCTGGCGCGACCGCGACGACCGTCCGCGCGACGGGCAGCGCGACGATCGTCCCCGTGACGATCGCCCCCGTGATGACCGGCCCCGGGATGACCGTCCCCGCGACGACCGTCCGAGGGAAGATCGCCCGCGCGACGACCGCCCGCGGGAAGACCGCTTCCGCGACGAGCGTCCGCGCGAGGACCGCGTGCGGGAGGACCGCCCCGTCGCCGCCGAGGCCGCCGAGCAGCCCCAGGGCGAAGGCCGCCGCGAGCGTCCGCGCCGCGAACGGGCGCCGCGCGACCGCGATCCGATGGCCGTGATCGAGCCCCAGGCCACGCCGCTGACCAGCGAGGCTCCGGCCTCGCCGCTGCTGCGCGGCCAGGATGGCGACGTCAGCCACGCCCCGGCCTTCCTGGGCCGCAAGTCGACCCGCGTCGAGGCCTCGGCCGAGGCGGTTTCCGCCGCGCCGCCGGTCGCTTCGGACGACGGCGAGGCCCCGGCCAAGCCCAAGCGCCGCCGCGCTCCGCGCAGCTTCGAAAGCGCCACGCCGGGGTCGGAAGAAGCTTAGGCTTCTTTTGGTCGCCGGCGCGCGCTGGCGACCGCCTCTCTGCTTTCAGCCGTCATCCCGGGCCGCGCGCCCGGGATCCCGACGTCGGCCACGGCGGCGGCCGGCGTTAGCGGGTTTGTTCGGCGGGCTGATCCGCCGCGCCTGAAGAGAGGGGCGCCTTGTCCTTCAGGCCCAGATGTTCCCGGATTCGCCTGGCCAGATCCCGGGTCTCCGGGACCGTCATGGCGCCGGCGATCTGCAGGCTGGACCCCGTGATCGGCTCCGCCAGATAGGGGGCGGACAGTAGGGCGCCGGCCAGGCAGATCGGCAGTCTGTCGCCCACCCGCCCGTCCTGCAGCGCCAGGAAGCGCGCATGGCCCTGGTCGCTGAGCTCGATCTCGATCAGCGGCATGCCCAGGTCGCTGAACTGGGTCTCGACCTCCGTCACATCGCCTGGCCCGAAGGGTTCGCCGGCGATCGAAAAGGCGCCGTCGGCCGGGCAAGGCGCCTCGCCGGTCACGGCGGCGCGATCCCGGTCTTGCGCGAGGGCTGGCGCATCGATCGCGCCAAGCCAGAAAGCCGACGGCGCGATCAGCGCCGCGAGCGCGACGGGCCTAGTGGTGATCATCAGGCGGGAGGCTGCAACTGGCCGTCGTACTCGCATCCGATCAGCGTCTTGCCCGGAAACGCCGGATTGGTCGTGATCTTCAAGGACGAACGGTTCTTGAAACGAAATCCCGTTTCGGCGTCCACCCGGGTCGATTCGTCGACGAGGCGTTCGCCCATGAAGCGTCCGGTCCCGCCAAGAACATTGGTGACGCCCTGCTCCGCGCCCAGCGCGGTCGCGTCCGGAAGGTCGAGGATCGCCAGCATCGCGGAACCCTTGAAGGCCACGGTGCTGGTGGTGTGGCCGAAGACGCTGAGCGGCTTGGGCAGGCGGTAGGACGAGAAGGACGGGCTTGGCGGTGGAAGCCTGACCCAGCCGCGCGCCTTGGCGCCGCCCGGGCTGTCGTCATCGCTGAACGACATCGAAAACCCTACATAGTGACCGCCGTCGATCTTGCAGGCCAGGATGTCGGCGATGTCGACCGTGGCCGGATCGAACGGCGCGGTTTCCTCGGCGTTGGCGGCCGCGACCGAGCACGACGCCAGCAAGGCAAGCGCCGCCATAGACTTGATTCGCATCGTCCATCTCCTGTCCGGCGTCCGGGCGTGGTCCCTGATAGCCGACAATCCGGTCTTGGCAACGCAAGGATCGCCATGGGTCGCGACGGGCGCGGACCGATCGGGGTCTTGTGGGTCCTTCCCGGCCTACGTCGCCCATTGCGCTGGGCGGCAAACCCCGCCTAGCTTCCTCCCGGACAATTAGGGGGCGACCATGCGCGGCAAGACCAAGAGCTTTCTCCTGACGGCGGCCGCCCTGTCGGCCCTGGCCGCGACCGCCGCCCGGGCCCAGGATCCCAGCGAAACGGCTTTCCGCGGCCTCTACAAGGAGCTGGTCGAGATCAACACCACGGCCTCGGTCGGCAGCTGCACGGCGGCGGCCCAGGCCATGGGCGCGCGGCTGAAGGCGGCGGGCTTCGCCGACAGCGACGTGCGCGTGCTGTTTCCCGACGAGCACCCCAAGGCCGGGGCGCTGCTGGCCACCCTGCACGGCAAGGACCCCAAGGCCGGCGCCATCCTGCTGCTGGCCCACATCGACGTGGTCGAGGCCAAGCGCGAGGACTGGGCGCGCGATCCGTTCAAGCTGGTCGAGGAGGACGGCTATTTCTACGCCCGCGGAGCCAGCGACGACAAAGCCATGGCCGCGATCTTCACCGACAGCCTGGTCCGCTACAAGCAGGAGGGCTTCAAGCCCCGGCGCGACATCAAGCTGGCCCTGACCTGCGGCGAGGAGGGGGGTCAGTTCAACAGCGTGCCCTGGCTGCTGGAGAAGCACCCCGAGGCCATGAAGGCCGACTTCGCGCTGAACGAGGGCGATGACAGCCAGCTGGACGAGAAGGGCCAGCCCCGCCTCCTGGGCATCCAGGTCGGCGAGAAGGTCTACATGGACTACAATCTCGAAGTGACCAACGCCGGCGGCCACTCCTCGCGCCCGGTGAAGGACAACGCGATCTACCACCTGGCCAATGGGCTGGCGCGGCTGGGCGCCTACGACTTCCCGATCGCCCTGAACGACGCCACCAAGGGCTATTACGAGCAGAACGCCAAGATCGAGCCCGATCCCGAGGTGGCCGGCGCCATGCGGGCCATGGTCAAGGACCCGAACGACGCGGCGGCCGCCGCCATCCTGGCCCGCGACCCGGGCCGCAACAGCATGATGCGCACCACCTGCGTGGCCACCATGGTCGAGGCCGGCCACGCGCCCAACGCCCTGCCGCAGCGCGCCAAGGCCAACGTCAACTGCCGCATCCTGCCGGGCAACGATCCCAAGGCCATCCGCGACCAGCTGGAGAAAATCGTCGCCGACCCGGCCATCAAGATCACCCTGGCGGCCGACCCCGACCCGGTCAGCCCCCCGCCGCCGCTGACGCCCCGGATCATGGCCCCCGCCACCAAGGTGGCGGCCCGGATCTGGCCGGGCGTGCCCTTTGTCCCGGCCATGCTGACCGGCGCCACGGACGGCCGCTTCACCAACGCCGCCGGCATTCCCACCTACGGCCTGTCGGGCCTGATGGCGGGCGTCGACGGCGACCACATCCACGGCCTGAACGAGCGCATCCAGGTCAAGGCGCTGATGAGCGGCCGCCAGTTCCTCTACGAGGTCGTCAAGCTTTACGCGGACGGGAAATAGACCCATCGCCTCGGTTCCCGTTAAGGATAAGTTCCTAGGCGGATCACAACTTCAGCGTTAAGCTTGGGTTCGCTGAATGGGGGCGAACCCGGCCATGTCCGGAACTGTAGACACCAAGCGCCGAAAGGACGTCAGCCCAGGCGGCGTCGAGGCGCGCTATCGCGCCATCGTCGACACCGCCGTCGACGCGATCGTGGTGATCGACGAAATGGGCCGGGTCGAGGCGTTCAACCCGGCGGCCGAGCGGCTGTTCGGCTATTCGTCGGCCGAGATGTTCGGGCGCAACATCCATATCCTGATGCCCGAGCCGTATCACGCCGAGCACGACGGCTATCTGACTCGCTATCGCCAGACCGGCGAGCGGCGGATCATCGGCATCGGCCGCGAGGTTTCCGGCCGACGAAGCGACGGCTCGACCTTTCCGCTGGAGTTGTCGATCGCCGAGTGGCGCGAGAACGGCAAGCGCTTCTTCACCGGGGTGATGCGCGACGTTACCGAGCGCAAGCGCGCCGAGGAGCTGCAGCTGCTGCTGGTCAACGAGCTGAACCATCGGGTCAAGAACACCCTGGCCACCGTGCAGTCCGTCGCCGGCCAGACCCTGCGCAACGCCTCGGACCTGACCGGCGCCCGCGACTCGCTGAACACGCGGCTGCTGGCCTTGGCCCGCGCACATGACATTTTGACCCGCGAGAGCTGGGACGGCGCGGAGCTGCGCGACGTGGTCTCGTCGCTGATCGGGTCGCATGGCAACCCGGACCGGTTCAGGACCGAGGGGCCGCCGCTGCGACTGGCCCCGAAGGCGGCGCTCTCGCTGTCGCTGGCCCTGCACGAGTTGATGACCAATGCGACGAAATACGGCGCGCTGTCCAACGAAACGGGGCGGGTGGCCCTGACCTGGGCCCGCGTCAAGGATGACGGGGTCGAGCGACTGAAATTGCGTTGGGAGGAAATCGATGGCCCTTCGGTCAGCACGCCAAGCCGTCAGGGTTTCGGCAGCCGCCTCATCACCGGCGGGTTGGCGCGCGAGCTTGGCGGTGAGGTCCGGCTCGAATATCCCCCGACCGGCGTCGTCTGCACGATCACGTCCGAGTTCGCCAAGCCAGGAGAGCCCAGCCGCTTCACCCGCGGCGCCGCCTGAGCCGTTCAGCGTGCTGGTCGTCGAGGACGAACTGTTCGTCGCCATGCTGGTCGAGGATATGCTGGGCGACCTGGGCTGCGCGATCATCGGGCCGATCGGTTCGGCGACCGAGGCGGAGGCGGCGGCGCGCGCTGCGGTCTTCGATTTCGCCCTGCTGGACGTCAATCTCGACGGCGAGACCTCGTTCGCGGCCGCCGACGTGCTGCGCGAGCGCAAGATTCCCTTCGCCTTCGTGACCGGCTATGGCGAGCAGGGCGTGCGCCTGGACCTGCGCGACGTTCCGGTGCTGTCCAAGCCGATCGACCCACGCCTCCTGGCCCAGGTGATCGACTCGACCCGAGGCGACTGAAAGGCCCGACGCCCGTCTGGCGCGTGGACAAGCGGGGTCGCGATCCGCCAAGGTGGGACCGTCCCTTTCTCCACCGGAGTCCCACCTTGCGTCCCGCGTTCGCCACCCTCGCCCTGATCCTCGTCGCCCAGGGCCTGACCGCCTGCGCCTACAATCCCGAACTGGGCCGCCAGCAGATGACCATCGTCGACGACGCCAGCCTGGCCCGGGCCGGCGAGCAGGCGTGGAGCCAGGCCCTGGCCAAGAGCACGGTCAGCCGCGACCGCGCCGCCAACGCCCGGGTGCGCGCCGTCGGCCAGCGGGTGGTCAACGCCGCCGGCCTGGGCCAGAGGCCGTGGGACTATGCGGTGTTCGAGGACAAGGCCCCCAACGCCTTCGTCCTGCCCGGCGGCCATGTCGGGGTCACCACGGGCCTGCTGAACCTGGTCGACAACGACGACCAGCTGGCCGCCGTGATCGGCCACGAGGCCGGCCACGTGGTCGCCCGCCACGCCGCCGAGCGGCAGTCGCAAAACCTGACCTCCAGCCTGGTGCTGGGCGTGCTGGGCGCGGCGGCCGGCTCGTCCGACGCGGCCCGGGCGATCTCCAGCTACGGCGGCGCGGGGGCCAAGTACGGCTTCCTGCTGCCGTTCTCGCGCAAGCAGGAGCTGGAGGCCGACCGCCTGGGCGTCGACTTCATGCAGCGGGCCGGCTACCGCCCGCGCGAAGCGGTGATCCTGTGGCTGCACATGCAAGCCAACGGCGGTCCCAACACCCCGCAGTTCGCCTCGACCCACCCGTCGGACGCCGCCCGGATCCAGGCGCTGGAAGCCTATATCGCCCAGCGCGGGTGGTAGGCCTTCTTCTCCTCCCCCGCATCGCGGGGGAGGAGAAGAAGGCCTGGGTCGGTGTGTTCGTGTCGCATGCCCCTTGTGTGGCCGAACGGCCACACCTAAATCCCCGTCCTGGGTGGTTCGTGCTCAAACGAGGCGAGCGGCCCAAATCCGCCCATGGAGGGGATGCCACATGAAAATCGATCTCTATTCCGACCGCGCCAAGTCGGCCGTGCAATCGGCCCAGAGCCTGGCCCTGGCCAGGGGGCACCAGCAGTTGGGGCCCGAACACCTGCTGAAGGTCCTGCTCGAGGAGAAGGACGGCCTTTCCCGCACCCTGATCCAGAGCGCCGGCGGCCGGCCCGACGCGGCCGACGCGGCCACCGACGCCCTGCTGGCCAAGACCCCGCGCGTCGACGGGGCCGGCGGCCAGCTCTACATGAAGCCCGACACGGCCCGGGTGTTCAGCGCGGCCGAGGACGGCGCCAAGAAGGCCGGCGACGCCTTCGTCACCACCGAGCGCCTGCTGATCGCCATCGCCAAGGAAGGCGGCGACGCGGCCAGGATCCTCAAGGACGCCGGGGCCACGGCCCAGGGCCTGGAGACCGCCGCCGCGGCGGTCCGCAAGGGTCGCACCGCCGACAGCGCCTCCAGCGAGGACGGCTATGACGCGCTCAAGCGCTACGCCCGCGACCTGACCCAGGCCGCCCGCGACGGCAAGATCGACCCGGTGATCGGCCGCGACGAAGAGATCCGCCGCACGATCCAGGTCCTGTCACGCCGCACCAAGAACAACCCCGTCCTGATCGGTGAGCCAGGGGTCGGCAAGACCGCCATCGTCGAGGGCCTGGCCCAGCGCATCGTCAACGGCGATGTGCCCGAGAGCCTGAAGGACAAGAAGCTTCTGTCGCTGGACATGGGCAGCCTGATCGCCGGCGCGAAATATCGCGGCGAGTTCGAGGAGCGGCTGAAGGCCGTGCTCGGCGAGGTCACGGCCGCCGAGGGCTCGATCATCCTGTTCATCGACGAGATGCACACCCTGGTCGGCGCGGGCAAGAGCGACGGGGCGATGGACGCCTCCAACCTGCTCAAGCCGGCCCTGGCGCGCGGCGAGCTGCATTGCGTGGGCGCCACGACGCTGGACGAGTACCGCAAGCACGTCGAGAAGGACGCGGCCCTGGCCCGTCGCTTCCAGCCGGTGTTCGTCAGCGAGCCGACGGTGGAGGACACCGTCTCGATCCTGCGCGGCCTGAAGGAGAAGTACGAGGTGCACCATGGCGTGCGGATCAGCGACAGCGCCATCGTCGCCGCCGCCACGCTCAGCAACCGCTACATCGCCGACCGCTTCCTGCCCGACAAGGCCATCGACCTGGTCGACGAGGCCGCCAGCCGGGTGCGGATGCAGATCGACTCCAAGCCCGAGGAACTGGACGAGATCGACCGTCGCCTGGTGCAGCTGAAGATCGAGCGCGAGGCCTTGTCCAAGGAAACCGACGCGGCCTCCAAGCAGCGGCTGGACAACCTGGAGGTCGAGATCGACGACCTGCAGTTCCGCTCCGACGAGATGACCGCCCGCTGGAAGGCCGAGAAGGACAAGGTCGGCGGGGCCGCCCAGGCCCGCGAGGCCCTGGACCGGCTGCGCGCCGACCTGGCGGCGGCCCAGCGGGCCGGCGACTTCGCCCGCGCCGGCCAGATCCAGTACGGCGAGATCCCGGCCCTGGAGCGCCGCCTGGCCGAGGCCGAGGCCGGCGAGACCGGCGGCGGGTCCCAGAAGGCCCTGACGCCGGAAGTGGTCGACGCCGAGCAGATCGCCGCCGTGGTCAGCCGCTGGACCGGGGTGCCGGTCGAGAAGATGCTGGAAGGCGAGCGCGAGAAGCTGCTGAAGATGGAGGACGCCCTGCGCGGCCGCGTCGTCGGCCAGGACGAGGCGCTGGAAGCGGTGTCCGACGCCGTCCGGCGGGCCCGGGCCGGCCTGCACGATCCGTCCAAGCCGATCGGCAGCTTCCTGTTCCTGGGCCCGACGGGCGTGGGCAAGACCGAGCTGACCAAGGCCCTGGCCGAGTTCATGTTCGCCGACGAGCATGCGATCACCCGCATGGACATGAGCGAGTACATGGAGAAGCACTCGGTCAGCCGGATGATCGGCGCGCCTCCCGGCTATGTCGGCTACGACGAGGGCGGGGCGCTGACCGAGGCCGTGCGCCGGCGGCCCTACCAGGTGGTCCTGTTCGACGAGATCGAGAAGGCCCACCCGGACGTCTTCAACGTGCTGCTGCAAGTGCTGGACGACGGCCGTCTCACCGACGGGCAAGGCCGGACGGTCGATTTCAGGAACACCCTGATCATCATGACCTCCAACCTCGGCGCCGAGTTCCTGGCCAACCAGGAGGACGGTTCCGACGTCGAGGAGGTTCGTCCGCTGGTGATGAACACGGTCCGCGGCCATTTCCGCCCCGAGTTCCTCAACCGGATCGACGAGATCATCCTGTTCAAGCGGCTGTCGCGCGCGAACATGGGCGACATCGTCCGCATCCAGCTGCAGCGGGTCGACAAGATGCTGGCCGAGCGCCGCATGACCGTGGCGCTGGACACTGCGGCGCTGCAATGGCTGGCCGACAAGGGTTATGATCCGGTCTATGGCGCGCGGCCGCTCAAGCGCGTGATCCAGAAGGACCTGATCGACCCGATCGCCAGGAAGCTGCTGGCCGGCGAGCTGGAAGACGGCGGGGTGATCGCCGTCGGGGCCGGGGTCGACGGCCTGGCGATCGGCAAGGCGACGCTGCAATAAGGCGCGGCTTCAGCGATTCCTGGGGGGCGCGTCCGACGGGCGCGCCCTTTTTCTATCTGGCGGAGATGGAAAAACGGGTCCAGGATGGCTGCTCAACCTCCGTATATTGCAAATATTTATTGGGAACCTTTCCTCGGGTTCCGCGTACGCGCGCGTTATTTAAGAGTGTCCGGGACGTCTTCGCCGCAATGGCCAAGTCTGTCCAGAACAGGCCCAGAATTCGCCTCTTTCGAATGTCGATTTTGACCTGACGAAGCGCCGCTGCTGGGGTGTGGGACGGTCCAGCTTGGCGTTCGGTGTTGAAACAAAAAGGCGGAAGGGTGTGCCATGATTAGCATGAACTATAAGATGATGGTGGTGGGCGCTCTGGTGGCCGGCGGACTGTCGGTCAGCGGCTGCGCGACCAAGGGCTATGTCAACGATCAGGTCGGCGTGGTGAACACGCGGGTCGACGGGACCGAGACCAAGCTGGCCGAGGTCGACCGGACCAGCCAGGAAGCGCTGAAGCGCGCGACCGACGCCGGCAAGCTGGCCGAGGGCAAGTTCCTGTACTCGGTGGTGCTGAGCGACGACTCCGTGAAGTTCCCGCTGAACCGGCACGAGCTGTCGCCGGAAGCCGAACAGCGGCTGGCCGACTTCGCCTCGAAGCTGAAGGGCGACAACAAGAACGTCTATCTGGAGATCCAGGGCTTCACCGACGCCACCGGCGACCCGCAGTACAACGAGACCCTGGGCAGCGAGCGCGCCGAGACGGTGCGCAAGTTCCTCAGCAAGCAGGGCGTGCCCCTGAACCGCATGGCGACGATCTCGTACGGCGAGGACGATCCGGTGGCTCCGAACGACAACCCCGACGGCCGCGCCCAGAACCGTCGCGTGGTGATCCAGGTCCTGGCCTAGAGCAAGACCGGGGGGCAGGCGCATGCGCCTGTCCCCTTCCGCTCCAGGGCTATCGCCTATGGATTTGCCCTGAAAACCTGTCATCCCGGACAAGCTCGGCGAAGCCGGGCGCCGATCCGGGACCGCCCCAAGCGCTGAGTTCACGCCCCGGTCCCGGATCTTCGCGCTGCGCGCTCGTCCGGGATGACAGCGGTTTGGGCGATATGCGATGTCCCAGCCTTCCGCTCCCGGTCCAGAGCCAGTTTCGCGAGGGGCATGACTATTTCGGCGGGGGACAAGCCTCCGCCGCTTCCCGCGCCTTGGCGATCAGGGCGTCGTCGATCTCCGAGGCCCGCTTGGCGGCCGGGCGCTGGCTGATCCCCGCCCAATAGGCCTCGAACGCTGGGCGCTTGTCGATCGAGCCGAACATCATGCCCCAGCCGATCTGCGCGCCGACATAGACGTCGGCCGCCGAGAACCTGTCGCCGACGATGTACGGCCGGCCGCTGACGGCCTGTTCCAGCGCATCGAGGGTGTCCCCCAGGCAACCGTAGCCGGCCATGGCCTTGCGCTCGGCCGGAACCTCGAAGCCCAGCGATTTGTTGGTCACCGCCGACTCGACCGGCCCGCAGGCGAACATCAGCCAGCGATAATAGGTCCCGCGCTCGGGTGAGGCGGGCGGCGGGGCCAGGCCGGCCTCGGGAAAGGCGTCGGCCAGATAGGCGCAGATCGCCGCGCCCTCCGTCACCGTCACGCCGCGATGGGTGATCGCCGGCACCTTGCCCATCGGATTGATCGCCAGGTACTCGGGCGCCTTCATCGACGAGGCGTAGTCGAGCACCACGGTGCGATAGGGGACGCCGACCTCCTCCAGCATCCAGCGGGCGATGCGGCCGCGCGACATCGGGTTGGTGTAGAAGATCAGTTCGTCGCTCATGGTCGGCCCTCCTGAAGGAGGCGCAATCCTAGCCGGCGCGGCCACGCGCGCAATCTTGGAAACCGGTGTTCTTTCAGATTGTGGTCAGGCCGAGGCCGCGAGCGCCCTGGCCGGCCGCTTGGCCATGGCGGCGTTGAGCGCGTCGACCAGGCCGGCGGCGGTCATCGGCTTGGACACCGAGCCGTCGAAGGCCGGGTCGAGGGCTTCGGGACGGGCGTCGGCCGAGAAGGCGATGATCGGCGTGCCGGCGTTGGGACCGCTCCCGCCGCGAATGCGCAGGGCGGCCTGGGCGCCGTCGAGGCGCGGCATGCGCAGGTCCATCAGGATGGCGTCGAACGGCTGGGCCGCGGCGGCGGCCACGCCTTCCTCGCCGTCGACGGCCTCGCACACCTCGGCTCCCATCGCCGTCAGGATGGCGTTGACCAGCTCGCGGTTGGCCGGATTGTCGTCGACGATCAGCACCCGGCAGGCGGTCGGCAGCGGCGAGGCGGCGGCTTCCCGCGGGGCGTGGGCCCGGGAACGAGCCGTCGAGGGCGCGACGATGTCGAAGCTGAAGCAGGCGCCTTGGCCCGGAACGCTGGCGACGCCGATCTGGCCGCCCATCGCCTCGACCAGGCCCTTGCAGATGGCCAGGCCAAGGCCCGTGCCGCCGTGCTTGCGGGTCAGGCTGGCGTCGACCTGCGAGAAGCGCCGGAAAAGCAGGTCGATATTCTCGGATGCGATGCCGGGACCGGTGTCGCGTACCGAGACGCTCAGCCGCTCGGTTGTGGCGTCATAGGCGGCGGTGACGGTGATCGACCCTGTCTCGGTGAACTTCACCGCGTTGCCGATCAGGTTCAGCAGCACCTGGCGCAGGCGGCCGCCGTCGATCAGCAGGTCGGCGGGCAGGTTGTCCAGCCCTTCCGCGCGCAAGGCCACGCCCCGGGCCTCGGTCTCCAGCGAGAACAGGTCCAGCGCCTCCTCGATCAACGGGGCGGGGGCGACGGGCTCCAGCTTCAGCTCCAGCTGGCCGGCCTCCAGCTTCGAGAAGTCCAGGATGTCGTTGATGGTGGTCAGCAGCGCCTTGCCGCCGCTCAGCACCCGACCGATGAACCGGCGCGCGTCGGGCGACAGGTCCGGCTCGTCGTCGACCAGGCGAGCGAAACCGAGCACGGAGGTCAGGGGCGTGCGCAGTTCGTGGCTCATATTGGCCAGGAAGTCGCCCTTCACCGCCGCGGCGGCCTCGGCCGCGTTGCGGGCTTCGCGCAGCTGCCGCTCCATGGCCTTCTGCTCGGTGACGTCGCGGATAATGTCCGTGATGCCGACGAGCTCCCCAGTCAGCGGATCACGCTGCAGACTGGGGCGGGACTCCAGCCAGATCACCCGGCCGTCCTTGCGGACCGCGCGATATTCGACGCGGCTGGGGCCATTGTCGCGGTGGGTGGCCATGTGGGCGATGTGTTCGATGACGACGGCGCGGACGGCCTCGCGGTCGTCGGCGTGCACGGTCGCCATCCCCTCGCGGCCGACCAGTTCCTCCGGCCTGTAGCCCATCATGGCGACGCAGGCCGGCGAGACGTACTGGATGACGCCGCGCAGGTTGCTGTGGACGATCATGTCCTGGGCGTCTTCGGCCAGCTGCCGGAAGCGCGCCTCGCTGCGGAGCACCGCGGCGTTGGCTTCGGTCATGCTTTGCAGCATCTGCCGCCGGCGCCGCTGGATCGAGGCCACGGGCAGGCTGATGAAGATCGCCACGGCCAGGAACAGCTGCAGCACGATCGCCTGGTCCGGCGAACCCGCCGGCAGCAGCGTGATGGGGCCGTGGCCGGCCATGGTGAAGATCACCGCCACCACCGCCACCAGGGTCGCGCTCAGCGCCGCGCCCAGCACCTCCAGCCGCCAGGCGACCAACAGCATGACCGGCGGGATCATGAACAGCAGCGGCCGGCGCTGGACGAAGACGCCGATGGTCACCGCCAGCAGCAGCAACAGACAGGCGACGCCGCTGGCCGACAGGGGGCGCTCGCGCAGATAGCGGCGCATGCGGACCAGGGCCAGCAGGCAGGGCGTGATGGTCATCAGGCCCAGGATGTCGCCCAGCGACCAGACGCCGATATTGGCCAGCAGCACGCCGCCGCGCATCGCCGTATGGACCGAGGCGGCCAGGACGCCGGTGGCGATCGGGACGGCCAGGCCGCAGATCAGGGCGAAGGCGATCATGTCCCGGGTCCGGCCCAGGTCGACGTCCTCGCCGACCACGCGGCGCACGCCCCAGGCGCAGACGAAGACCTGCGTGATGTTGCAGCTGACCAGCACGATATTGACGACGAGCAGGTCGTGGACATGGGCGCCGGCCGCCAGTCCGCCGGCCAGGCATCCCAGCAGCACGGCCGGCCAGTGGCGACCGCGGCATGACAGCAGGCAGGCCACGCCGAAGCCGTTGGACAGCCAGATGGGGGCCACCTGGCCATAGCTGCTGGGGAATTCGACGCAGAGATAGGCCAGCAGGGCGTAGCCGACCGCCGCGACCACGGTCAGGACCAGGGTCTTCAGAATGTCGCCGCCCGTCCATCTGGAGATGGGTCCGGTCGAGGCGGGTGAGGAGGTCTCTGTCATCGCCCTGCTTTCGCGGGGCGCCCAGCCTGGGCTCAAGCTTGGCCGCCCCCAGGAGCACGCATAGGCCGAAGGCCTTAAAGAACAGTGGCTTGCGGCGTGGGCCGTTGCCGCGCCCCCGGGGGAGGTTCGCCCTACGATCCGAACCCCGCCGCGACGGCGAGCCGCGCGACCTCGGCGATGACCGCGTTGCGGCCGTCGTTGTCCAGCGGGGAGCGGCTCAGATAGGCGGTGATCAGCAGGGGCGGGCGGCCAGGGGGCCAGATCACGGCGATGTCGTTGGTGGTCCCGATCTTGTCGTCGCCCCAGCTGCCGGTCTTGTCGCCGACCTTCCAGCCGGCGGGCAGGCCGGCCCGCAGGCGCTTGTCCCCGGTCTGGTTGGCGACCAGCCAGGCGACCAGTTGCTGGCGCGAGGCCGGCGACAGGGCCGGGCCCAGGGTCAGGGCGCGCAGGGTGGCCAGCATGGCGCCGGGCGAGGTGGTGTCGTGGATCTCGCCGGGCCGGACCACGTTCAGCCCCGGCTCGTAGCCGTCCAGGCGGGTGACCTTGTCGCCCAGCCCGCGCACGAAGGCGGTCAGGGCCGGCGGGCCGCCGAAGGTGTGGAGCAGCAGGTTGGCGGCGGCGTTGTCGCTGAGCGTGACCGTCGCCTCGCACAGGGCGCCGACGGTCATGCCCTGGCCGACGTGCTTCTCGGTGGCCGGCGAGTGGGCCACCAGAACGCCCGGGCCGTAGGGGATCCGGCGGTCCAGCCGCTCCTGGCCCCGGTCGACCCGCTTGAGCACCAGGCCCGCGACCAGGGCCTTGAACGTGCTGCACATCGCGAAGCGCTCGTCGGCGCGGTGGCCGAACGTCTTGCCCGTGGCGGTGTCCAGGACGGCCACGCCCAGCCGGCCGCCGCTGCGAACCTCCAAGGCGTTAATACCTCGGCTAATGCCGCTGGTCAGTCGTGCCGTCGCGGCCGAGGCGGCCGGCGCGGCGAACGAGAGAGCGGGCAGGGCGGATAGGGCCGTTAACACTTGACGTCTGTCGATCATCGAGTCCTCCATGGCCCCCAGGATGGGCGACGGGCGACCGATGGATCAAACGATGATACTTCGGCACAAACCCTAGAAAATTTTGGGTATAGGATGAGCCGCGCGCAGCTTCCCCTGAACGCCCTGCGGGCCTTCGAGGCCTCGGCTCGGCACCTCTCCTTCACGCGGGCGGCCATCGAGCTGTGCGTGACCCAGGCGGCCGTCAGCCACCAGGTCAAGGGCCTGGAGCAGCGATTGGGCGCCAGCCTGTTCCGCCGCCTGCCGCGCGGCCTGGCCCTGACGGACGAGGGCCTGGCCCTGCTGCCGACGGTGCGCGACAGCTTCGACCGCATGGGCGAGGTGCTCGAGCGGTTCTCGGCCGGGCGGGTGATGGAGGTGCTCAGCGTCGGGGTGGTGGGCACCTTCGCGGTGGGCTGGCTGTTGCCGCGCCTGCCGGCTTTCCGCGAGGCGCATCCGTTCGTCGACCTGCGGCTGTTCACCAACAATAACCGCATCGACATCGCCGGCGAGGGACTGGACTGCGCGGTGCGCTTCGGCGACGGGGCCTGGCATGGCGCCCAGGCCGTGCCGCTGCTGGCCGCGCCGATGACGCCCCTGTGCGCCCCGGCCGTCGCCGAGCGGCTGAAGGCGCCCGAGGCCCTGACCTCCGAGGTCCTGCTGCGCAGCTATCGCGCCGACGACTGGCCGGACTGGTTCGCCGCCGCGGGCCTGGCGCCGCCGCCGATCCGCGGGCCGGTGTTCGACAGTTCCTGGGTCATGGTCGAGGCCGCGATGCAGGGCGTCGGCGTGGCCCTGGCCCCGTCGATGATGTTCGCCCGCGACCTGGAGCAGGGCCGGCTGGTGCGGCCGTTCGACCTGGAGGTGGGATCAGGGATGTACTGGCTGACCTGGCTGAAGTCGCGGCCCGTCGCGCCGGCCCTGGCGGCGTTCCGGGACTGGCTGACGGAGCAGGCCGGCCATTAAGCTGGGGACAGGCGCATGCGCCTGTCCCCAGCTTGGCCTAGGCGATGATTTCCGGATCGTTCCGCCGCAACCACGCCGAGGCGTAGCTGCACAGGGGCACGATCTTCATGCCTTCGCTGCGGGCGGTCTGGGCCACTTGCCGCATCAGGCGGCCGGCCGCGCCCGTGCCGCGCAGGGCGGGGTCGGCCTCGACATGGGGGATCACCAGGCGGTGGCCGCTGCGCTGGTAGTCGGCGAAGGCGATGCGCCCGTCGACCTGCAGTTCGTAGCGGCTCTTGGCGGGGTTGTGGCTGAAGGCGTCGGTCATGACTCGCATATGGGCTGGACGGCGCGCCGCGCCAGGAGTGTTAATGCCTTTGGGGGCTAACGCGCGAGCGAGGTGGGCGATGCGGGCTCTATGGGCGTTTGTGGCGTTCGGAACCTTGGCGGCGGCGGCCGCCTGCGGCCAGAAGTCGGAAACCGGCGCGGCGGAGGGACCCAAGGCCGCGACCGCGTCGTCGGAGGCGGCGGCTCCGGCCGCCGCGACGCCGGCGCCGACCAACTGGCCCAAGCGCAAGCCCGGCCTCTGGACCCAGACCATGACCCTGCAGGCGCAGGGTTTCACGCGCAGCTTCCGCTTCTGTGTCGATGCGACCAGCGACGAGAAGATGGGCCTGGACAGCCAGGGCGACGACAAGCGTTGCCAGCGCAAGTCGATGACGCGCGGGGCCGACGGAAGCTGGACGGTCGTCTCGGCCTGCGACATGGGCCCGGCCGGCAAGACCGACAGCACCATCCACGTGGCCGGCGATTTCAACACCCGTTACGTGATGGACATCGCCAGCACCACGACGGGCGCGGCCCAGCCGGCGATGAACGGCGAGCACAGGATGTCGATGACCGCCGAATGGTCGGGCGCGTGCCCCGCCGGCTGGAGCGGCGGCGACGTCGAGATGCCGGGCGGCCGGCGGATCAACCTGCTGACCGAGACGGTCTCGGGTGGGTAGGGGCGAAAGCTCCTCAGCGCGCCATCCGTTGTCATCCCGGAAAGCGCGCAGCGCTTGTCCGGGACCCAGGTGAACCGCAAGGCCTTTACCCAGTCCCCTGAGTCCCGGACAGCCTCTGCGAGGCTTCCGGGATGACAATCTCAGGGGCGGAACAGGGAGTCCTAAACCAGCTCCACCGCCATCGCCGTGGCCTCGCCGCCGCCGATGCACAGGCTGGCCAGGCCCTTCTTGCCGCCGCGCGCCTGGAGGGCGGCGATCAGGGTGCAGAGGATGCGCGCCCCCGAGGCGCCGATCGGATGGCCCAGGGCGCAGGCGCCGCCGTTGACGTTAAGCTTGTCGTCCGGGATGCCCAGCTCCTGCTGGGCGATCATGGCGACCACGGCGAAGGCCTCGTTGACCTCGAACAGGTCGACGTCGGCGACCTCCCAGCCCGCCTTCTTCAGGGCCTTCCTCATCGCCGGGACGGGGGCGGTGGTGAACAGGGCCGGCTCGTGGGCGTGGGCGGCGTGGCTGACCACGCGGGCGACGATCGGCAGGCCCAGGCGCTGGGCGACGCTCTGCCGGGTCATGACCAGGGCGGCGGCGCCATCGCTGATGGAGCTGCTGTTGGCCGCCGTGATCCCGCCGTCGCGGGCGAAGGCCGGGCGCAGGGTCGGAATCTTGGCGGCGTCGGCCTTCAGCGGCTGCTCGTCCTGGCTGACGGTCTCGACGCCCTTGCGGGTGGTGACGGTCACCGGGGTGATCTCGGCGGCGAAGGCGCCCGAGGTCACGGCCTTTTGGGCCTTGGCCAGGCCCTTGACCGCGTAGTCGTCCATGGCCTCGCGGCCGAACTGGTAGGTCGCGGCGCTGTCCTCGGCGAAGGCGCCCATCAGCTTGCCGGGGGTGTAGGCGTCCTCCAGGCCGTCCAGGTACATGGAATCCAGCATCTGGTCGTGGCCGATGCGGGCGCCCGAGCGGTGCTTGGTCAGCAGGTAGGGCGCGTTGGTCATGCTTTCCATGCCGCCGGCCACGATGATGTCGGCGCTGCCGGCCGCCAGGGCGTCATGGGCCATGATCGCCGCCTGCATGCCGCTGCCGCACATCTTGTTGACCGTGGTCGCCTCGACCGAGTGGGGCAGGCCCGCGCCCACGGCGGCCTGGCGCGCCGGGGCTTGGCCCAGGCCGGCGGGCAGGACGCAGCCCATGAAGATCTGTTCGACCTGGTCGCCCGAGACGCCGGCCCGCTCGATCGCCGCCTTCACCGCCGCGGCCCCCAGCTCGGTGGCCTTGGCTCCGGCCAGAGCCCCCTGGAAGCCGCCCATCGGCGTGCGGGCGAACGACACGATGACGACCGGATCGGCGTTGGACATGCTGGAGCTCCACCCATTTTGTATTTCGGGGATTTCGCGGCGGAATAAACCCCCTGTGTCCCAGTCTGCGCAAGTCTTTCGCGCAAAAAGCGGGCCGGGACGGAATGCGGACATTTCCGCCGCGGCCCGCAGGGCGCAACCGAGAGAGTCAATTTCTATAAAAAACCTACTCGCGTGGGTCTGCAAAAGCAACCCTTGCATTCCCCGGCGTAAGGCTTCACCTTCGCGTGATGGGCCGGACCGCCGACTACACCAATGAACGCTGCGCCATCGCCGCCACCCTCGAGGTCGTCGGCGATCCGTGGACCCTGCTGATCCTGCGCGACGCCTTCCAGGGCGTGAAGCGGTTCGAGCAGTGGCAGGAGCGGCTGGGCGTGGCGCGCAACGTCCTGGCCGCCCGCCTCAAGAGCCTGGTGGCCAACGGCGTGCTGGAGCCGCGCCGCTATTCGGAACGCCCGCCGCGCCAGGAATATGTGCTGACGGCCAAGGGCCGGGCCCTGTCGCCGGTGCTGCTGACCATGGCCGAATGGGGCGACCAGCACGTCTACGGCCTGGGCAAGGGGCCGGTGCACTTCGTCCACAAGACCTGCGGCTGCGACTTCCATCCCAAGCTGGCCTGCGAGGCCTGCGGCGAGATCGTCGACGGCCGCGACCTGGGCCGGGTGGTGCACGAGCAACAGGCCCTGACCGTCGGCGAGGCCCTGGAGGCCTCGGCCGCCGTCGCCGCCGAGTGAGCTACCGCTTCCACGTTCATCGCGCCAAGCCGACCTACCGCTACCGCCTGTTCAAGATCGGCCTGGGCTTCGACGACATCGTTTGATCCACAGGTTTTGACGGATGTGTCGGAACTCCGACGCCGCCTTCGCGTTTTGAGCCCTCGAGCGCGTGGTGCTCGGGCGGGGGCGCCCAGGGTTCAGTGGGGTTGGCGTTGGTGGAAGCGACGGGGCGGATAGGCGTGGTTGGCCCCGCCAGAAGCGTAAGCAAGCGGACATTGGACGTGCTGGGCGCGATCCTCGTGCTGCTGTTCTTCCTACCGGTGGGTGTGTTGATGATCATCGGGATCCGCTGCAGCCGGCCCGGTCCGATCTTCGCGCGGGAGGAAACCCTCGGCCTGCATGGCCGGACGTTCGGGCGCTGGCGCCTGCATCGGCCCGTCGAGGGCGAAAGCCTGTTCGATCAGGTGCTCTGGCGGGCGGGGCTGACCAACCTGCCCTCGGCCGTCAACGTCATCGACGGCGACATGTCGCTGATCGGACCCCGGCCGCAATCGCCCGGGCAGGACGCCTACCTGCGCCAGGGGCGGCCGGACTATGCGCGGCGCCTGGAAGCGCGGCCGGGGATGATCTGGCCGCGCGGCGCGGAGGGCGAACCCTCCTGGAGCGCCGAGCTGGACTATGTCGCCCGATGGTCGGTGTTCGTGGATCTGAGGGTCGCGGCCCTCTATGCGGTCCAGGGACTGTTCCGGGAGGAACAGGGCGTCGACTAGATCAGCGCGCGACCATCGCCAGGCCGATGATCAGGCCGGCCCACAGACCAAGGTTGGCCAGGATCACGCTCAGCCTGGTCAGCGAGACGTGGCGCTCTTGGCGATGCTTGTAAGTGTAGGCGGCGGTCGTCATGGTCCCTAAACTCCGAATTCTACATTCGCGTCAAAAACTTGGCGCGGTCGTACAGTAGATACGTATGCATGCCACAAAAGTTTCGTATGTCACTCGCCCAGTGGGGGATTTCTCGCCGAGAACGACGATTATTTTGCTGCGCGTCCTCGAAAGAGCGCCATTTTTTATCATAAATGTCAAATAATCGCGAGAAGCGAGCGATTTTACCGTCTTTAAGGCGCATATCTCATCAATGCGCGCCCGGCGTGTACGCGAGGATCCTCGGGTTGAAGCGAACGCGAATCCGGCGCGTCGGCGAACCCGCCGGCATGGCTACGGGCGGAGCGTCGCCCGCTCGGTCGCGGCGATGAAGCCGCCGCCCAGCACGCGCTCGGGGTCGGCGGGATCGTACAGCACGCAGGCCTGGCCGGGGGCGACGCCCTCCTCCAGCCCGTCGAACACCAGGCGAGGCTCATCGTCGACCAGGGCCAGGCGGCCCGGGACGGGTTCGCGGGTCGAGCGCACGCGGGCCAGCACCGGCGCGCCGGCGGCGGCGGCGGCCTCCAGGCTGCCCTCCACGCCCAGCCAGTTGCCTTCCTTCAGCGACAGGGCCTGGGTCAGCAGGGCCTCGCGCGGGCCGACGATCACCTGGCGCTTGTCGGCGTCGATCTTGACGACGAACAGCGGGTCGCCGACGGCGATGTTCAGGCCCCGGCGCTGGCCGATGGTGTAGCGGGTGACGCCCTCGTGGCGGCCCAGCACCCGACCGTCCAGGTGCACCATGTCGCCGGGCAGGGCGCCCTGCGGCCGGATCCGGTCGATCACCGTGGTGTACTTGCCCTCGGGCACGAAGCAGATGTCCTGGCTGTCGGGCTTGTCGGCGATGGCCAGGCCGAGCTCGGCGGCCACCTGGCGCACGGTCGGCTTGTCCATGCCGCCCAGCGGGAAGCGCAGGAAGTCCAGCTGCTCGGCCGTGGTGGCGAACAGGAAATAGCTCTGGTCCTTGGCCGGATCGGCGGCGCGCCGCAACTGGGGCCGGTTGCCGCCACCGGCGGGCATCGCGCGCTGCACGTAGTGGCCGGTGGCCATGGCCTCGGCGCCCAGATCGCGGGCCACGTCCAGCAGGTCGCGGAACTTGACGGTCTGGTTGCAGCGCACGCAGGGGATCGGCGTCTCGCCGCGCAGATAGGCGTCGGCGAAGTCCTCGATCACCTGCTCCTTGAAGCGGCTTTCATAGTCGAGCACGTAGTGCGGAATGCCGATCCGCTCGGCCGCCATGCGGGCGTCCAGGATGTCCTGGCCCGCGCAGCAGGCGCCCTTCTTGGCGATCGCGGCGCCGTGGTCGTAGAGCTGCAGGGTGACGCCCACCACGTCGTAGCCGGCCCTGGCCAGCAGGGCGGCGGTGACGGTGGAGTCGACGCCCCCGGACATCGCCGCGACGATCCGCGTCCCGGCCGGCAGGCCCACGGCCTGGCGCGCCTGCTCGACGGCGCGGTCGAGGGCGGTCGTTGTCGTCGGAGCATTGTCCAGAAGAGCGATGTCGGCGTCCATCGCGGCCATATAGCGGTTCAGGGCCGGTTTTGCGAGGTTTGGGGTGTCGCGGCGGTGACGCCCGCCTACCTCAGCACGTCCAGCAGCGACGAGTTCTGCAGGGACGAGAACACCTGGGCCGAGGCCTGGACGGCCAGCTTGGCCGACTCCAGGCGAGTGATCGCCTCGGCCATGTCGACGTCGGTGATGCCGCCGACCATGGTGCTCAGGGTGTCGGCCCGGTCCGAAAGCTCGGTCTGGGCGGTCTCGAAGCGCTTCTGGTTCAGGCCGTTCTGGGCCTGGGCGGTGGTGAGGCCGGTCTTCACCGAGTCGAAGGTGGGCAGCAGGCCGCCGAGGAAGTTGCTCTGGGCCTGGGTCAGCTTGCCGGTGAACGGACCATTGGCGTCGACATAGGCCTGGATCTGCTTGAAGGCGTTGTAGACGCCCGTGCCCAGCTTGTCGGCCAGTTGGCCGGTGTCGACCGTGGTGGTGTCGTCGATGCGGTTGGTGGTGACGTACTGGTCGTTCTGGAACAGCGCGGCGGTGCTGGCCGCCGCGGTCAGGTCGGCCATGGTGGTGGCCGTGGTCGGCAGGGTGTCGGACTTGGCGCCGGCGAACACGTAGCGGCCGTTGAACTTGCTGTTGAGGCCCTGGACCACGTCGCCGAAGGCGCCGTTCAACTGCTGCATCAGGGTCTCGGCGCTGCCGGCCGCGATGGCGTTGGCGATGGCGTCGCGGGCGTCCTGGGTGGCGTCGGCGACCTGGCCGATGCCGATGTCCTGGACGTCCAGCCGGTTGGAGACCAGGGTCGTCTGGTCCAGGAAGCCGGCCACCTTGGCCTGGGCCGACTTCATGGCCGTCAGGACCTCGGCGTTCTTGGCGTAGCCCTTCAGGTCGTTGGCGTTCTTCTGGCTGGAGACCTGCTCGCCGGCGATGTTCTGCAGCACCTGCGCGCGCATCAGGTTGCTGGTCATCACGCCGAAATTGCCGGAGGTGGAGACGCGGGTCATGGCTTAACCTCAAACGATATTGGTGAGGACATCGAACATGTCCTTCGTCGCCTGGATCAGGCGGGCGGAGGCGTTGAACGCCTGCTGGTAGGTGGTCAGGTTGACCAGTTCCTCGTCGAGGTTGACGCCTTCCTGCGACTGGCGCTGGGCGTCGACCTCGGTCTTGACGGAGTCGGCGGCTTCCTTGCGGCTGGTGGCGGCGGCGGCCTTGCGGGCGATCGAGCCGCTGAAGTCCGCGCCGTAGTTCAGCACGCTTTTCTTCGAGCCGGCGGTGTCGCCGGCGGTGGCGAAGCTGGCGGTGGCGTCGCCGGCCTTGGCCAGGGCCAGGGCGCCGCGGCCGTCGCCGGTCGCCAGGGCCGAGACGCCGGCCGCCACGGTCAGGTCCAGCTTGGCGAACGGCAGCTTGGAGGGATCGGCGTCCATGGCCGGGTCCACCTTGAACAGGCCGCCGCGCGTGCTGCGCTCGCTCATGCCGACACCGAACAGCTGGCTCAGCGACGGACCGCCGACGCCGCGCTGGGTGGTGTCCTCGACGACCGACAGGTTGACCGGGGTGGCGCCGTTCGGCGTGAAGGTCAGCTCGCCCTTCGAGCCCAGGGTGAACGAGCCGTAGAGCCCGACCCCCGAATTGCGGGAGTTCAGGGCGTCGATGGTTTCCTGCATCGAGCCTGTCCCGGTCGGGATGGCCACCTCGATGTCGCGGATGCGGCTGCCTTCGCCGTCGGTCAGGCGCAGCGTGATGGTCTGGCCGGGCGTGAAGCCGCTGGGATCGGTGGCGACCATGCCGGTTTCGTAGGGCGAGTAACCGTCCGAGCGGATGATGTCGTTGAGCCCGAAGAACTGGCTGAAGCCCTTGCCGGCCTTGGTCGAGGGCGTGGTGGCGTCATCGACGATGGCGACGCCATTGGTCGAGACGGCCGTGTTCAGGCTCAGCTGGCCGTTGGCGAAGGCCGCCGTGGCCGTGCCGCCCAGGGCGGTGTTCAGCTGGGTCAGGAAATTGGTGTTGGTGAAGGTCGGGCCGGCGGCGCCGTTGACGGTCATGGTCCCGGCGCCGAAATCGACGTCGACGCGCTGGATGATGGCGCCGGCGGCGTTGGTGATGGCGATCGTCGTCTTGCCGGTGAAGTTGGCGAAGGCGGTGTTGGCGTCCAGGCCGGTGTCCTTGCCGGTCATGCTGTTGGGCGCGGGGACCGAGCTGGCGGCGTTGGACGCGCGGTTCAGTTCCTCGGCGGCGCGGCTGACGAACTCGCCCAGCTGGTCGGAGAGATTGGGCAGCTCCTTGTTGCGCAGCTCCAGCAGGCCCTGGATCTCGCCGTTGGTGACGGCCAGCGGCATGACCTGGCCGCCGCTGTTGGCGGTGACGACGGTCAGATAGCCGTTGGCCGGGCCCGACTGGTTATAGGTGATCGTGGCCGGGCCGTTGCCGGCCAGGGTGACGCCCTCGGCCGAGCGGACCATGACGCCGCCGTTGGCGCGGTCGCTGACCTGGATGTTCATATAGGTCGACAGCTCGTTGATCAGTCCGCTCTGGACGTTCTCGGAGCCGGTGCCGTCGGCGCCCGCCATCTTGGCGCGGGTGATGTCGACGTTCAGGGCGTCGATCTGCTTGAGCAGGTCGTTGACGCGGCTGACGTCGGCGCCGATGCGGTTGTCGGTGTCCTTGATCTGGCTCGACAGCGAAGAGGTGATGCGCTTGCTCTCGCCCAGGAAGTCCTCGACCTTGGTGATGGCGCTGCTGCGCAGCAGGGTCGAGGAGGGATCGTCGGCCGCCATGGAGAAGGCGGCGTAGACGTCGTCGAGGGTCGCGAAGAAGTTGGTCTTGTCGCTGGGGTCGCCGAACAGCTTCTGGGCGTTGTCCATGGCGGTGGCGACCGCGCCCGTGCGGCCGGCGTCGGAGGCGCCGTTCAGGCTGGCGGCGGCCATGAACTTGTCCGTGGCGCGCTTGATGGCGTCGATGTTGACGCCCACGCCCATGCCGTTCGACACCAGGTTGGACTGGGCGATCGTCTTGCGGACATAGCCGGCGGTATTGATGTTGGCGATGTTGTCGGAAACGACGCGCAGGCCCGTCTGGGCCGCCATCATCCCCGAGGTCGCAACGTTCAAGATGGTGTTCAACGACATGGTCTATTCTCCGGCCTGCTCGGCAAACCACGAACGGCGCGACGCGACCTTGCCCGGCGAAAACTGCCGGGCGTTGCGGGGCTTGGCCCCTGCGGCGATGTGCAAGCCATTGTAATTCATGGCAATTCGTTCCTGACGTCGAGCGAGCGACAGAAACCTATGCGCAAGGAGGGCGCCAACTGCGGGTGGGGCGGGACGACGCGGCAAGCCTGGCCCTTTTCACCCGGTTCAGCCCGGCAAAAAGCGCCGTGGTCGGCCTATCGAAAGGTGTGAATGCAATATTAATATCAAATAAAACAATGATTTAGTTCGTCGTTTCGAGTTGGCCCGGCGGTTGCTCAGGGAAGTCCGGATCAAGGCGTGTCCTCTTCGGGCCGCCATCCTCCGTGGACTTCTTCGACGCATGACCGCGATCGCCGCTCCCGCTTCCGTCCTGCCTTCCGCCCCGGTCTCCGCCGGCGGCTATGACAAGGACGCGGCCGAAGGCTTCGGCGCGCTGCTGGCCCAGGCCGGAAGCGCGAACGCCTCGAACGACAAGGCGTCCCCGCGGGACGTCCGCGACGCCGGCAAGGCCGCCGACCGGGCGCAGGAGAACAAGGCGTCCGGCGCCAAGGCCGCCGACCGCGCCGCCGACGCCAAGGCCGAGGCCAAGGCAGACAAGGTCGCGGACGCCGCCGATCCCAAGACCGCCGCCAAGACCGCCGACGCCCAGACGACCGACAAGGCTTCGGACGCGGTCGACGGCAAGACCGACAGCAAGGACCAGGCCGTCGCCGACGCGCCCGTCGACACCGCCGCCGCGGGCCAAGCCGACGCCGCCGCCCAGGCCGCCGCCGCCCTGATCGCCGCCATGCAGGCGCCGACGGTCGAGGCGCCCAAGCCCGCGGCGGAGACCGTCGCGACCGCCGGCCAGGCCGCCCAGGCCATTCCGACCGAAACCCTCCCCGCGCCCGTCGTCGCCCAGGACTCCCAGGCTCCGGCCCAGGCTCTTCCCGCCGCCGCCCTGGCGGCCGAGGCCGCCGACTCCGCCCCGGACCTGGCGCTGTCGCCGCCGCCGCCGGCTTCGGCCGCCGAGCTCGCCGCCGCTGTGGCCGCCGCCAAGTCCAAGACCGCCTCGCCGGCCCCGGCCGCCGAGGCCGACGCCGCCCCGGCTCCGGCCCCGGTCCCGACAACGGCGTCTCCGACCGCTGAACCCGCCGCCGTGGCCGCCGCCCCGGCCGTCGACACCGCCGAACCGGCGCCCGTCCAGGCCGCCGCGGCTCAAGCCGCCGCGCCCGAGGTCGCCGCCCTGACCGCCAAGGTGGTCAAGGCCGCCGAACCGAAGACGACCGCCTCCACCACGGCGACCGCCGTCGCGGCCGCCGTGGCCGACGCCGCCGCCGAGCCGGCCCATGGCCAGGTCGCCGCCCCGGCCCACACCGCCACGACGGGTGAAGGCGCGATGGGCGACGGCGCCCACGACCAGGCCAACGCCCAGGGCTCGGCCCTGAAGGACGCCGCGCCGGCCACGGCCGCGGCCGACACGGCGGCTCCGGCCGCGACCTTTGTCGCGCCCGGCACGACGGCCGCGCCGGCCCCGATCGTCGCCGCCCAACTGCCCAAGGCCAGTCCCGAGACCGTCCACCACCTGACGACCGAGATCGCCAGCAAGGCGGTGGTCGGCAAGACCAGCCGTTTCGACGTCGTGCTGCAGCCGGAAGGCCTGGGCCGCGTGGACGTGCGCATCGAGATCGCCAAGGACGGCAAGCTGACCGCCGCCCTGAACTTCGACAATCCGGCCGCCGCCGCCGACATGCGCGGCAAGTCGGGCGAACTGCGCCAGGCCCTGGCGGCGGCCGGCTTCAACGTCGCCGACAACGCCCTGAGCTTCGACAGCTCCAGCCAGAACCAGGGCGGCCAGAACCAGAACGCCTTCTTCAATTTCCAGGGCGGCGAGAACGGCCGTCAGGCTTTCCAGGGCCGCGCCTTCCGATCGGCGCTGGGCGAGGAAATCCCCACCCTGTCCCCGTCCGCCCTGCTGCCCGGCCTCCGCGTCGCCGACAGCAGCGGCGTCGACGTCAGAATCTAGGAGAGCCCGCCATGGTCACGGCCACCAGCAACACCAGCAACGCCACCACGGACAAGATCAACAACGCCCGCAACTCGCTCGCCAACAACGAGCAGACCTTCCTGAAGCTGCTGACCACCCAGCTGAAGAACCAGGATCCGCTGGCGCCCACCGACACGACCCAGATGACCAGCCAGATCACCCAGATGACCGGTGTCGAGCAGCAACTGGTCACCAACGACCTGCTGGCCGCCCTGGTCGGCATGAGCACGGGCGGCGGCATCAGCGAGGGCGTCAACCTGATGGGCAAGCAGGTCACCGCCGAGACCGACAAGTCGGTGCTCAAGGGCGGCGAGGCGGCCTGGAGCTACACCCAGAGCCGCGCGGCCACGGGCGTCAAGGTCGAGGTCATCGACAAGTTCGGCAAGACCATCGCCACGGTGCTGCCCGACGACATGTCCGGCGGCGACCACACCTTCAAGTGGGACGGCAAGAGCGCCGACGGGACCAAGCAGCCCGACGGCGGCGAATACACCATCAAGGTGACCGCCACCGACGCCCAGGGAGCCAACATCACCACCACGGCCAAGGGACGCGTCGACGGCGTCGTCACCAAGGTCACCAACGAAAGCGGCGTCAACATGGTCTGGATCGGCGACACCAAGGTCCCGCTCGACTCCGTGATCGGCGTCACCAACCCCACCACGACGGCCACGTAACGGTCGTCACCACGAGATGAAGGGCGTCAGAACGACGCCGTCGCGGTCTCCCCGGCCTTGGCCGGATCCTGGGACCCAAACGCAAACCGCGCTGAACCTCAAACCCATCCGTTTTTGAACTTCATCGCAGGATCGCAGTCATGAGCATCAACAGCGCCATGCTCGCCGGGGTCTCCGGCCTGATCTCCAACTCGTCGGCCCTGGCCGCGATTTCGGACAACATCGCCAACGTCAACACCGTCGGCTACAAGCGTAGCTCGGCCAACTTCTCGACGCTGGTCACCTCCCAGAGCAAGAACGCCACCTACAGCGCCGGCGGCGTCAAGGCCCAGACCCACCAGTTCATCAGCCAGCAGGGCCTGACCCAGGCCACGACCTCCAACCTGGACCTGTCGATCGCCGGCTCGGGCTTCTTCGTCGGCACCGAGAAGCCGGAAGGCCTGACCGCCACCGACACCCGCTCGTTCACGCGCGCCGGTTCGTTCCAGCTGGACAACCTGGGCTACCTGAAGAACGACGCCGGCCTCTATCTGCAGGGCTGGCTGGCCGATCCGGTGACCGGCACGATCACGCCCGACCCGTCGGACCTGACCCAGCTGTCGTCGATCAATGTCGGCACCGTCGGCGGCACCGCCGAGAAGACCACCCGCGTCGGCGTCAACGCCAACCTGCGCTCGGAACAGGCCGTCGCGGCCGCGGCCAACGCCGTGTCGACCAAGACGGGCGTCGTCGAGACCGGCGGCGGCGGCGCGACCAACAACTACTCGGTCTATTACAGCCCCACGGGCACCGGGAACCAGTACCAGGTCGAGGTCCGACGCGCGGGCGTGTCGGTCGCCACCGGCGTCAACACCTACGATCCGACGACCGGCGCCCTGGTGTCGTCGACCCTGCCGGGCGGCGGCACGAACATCACGGTCGCTCCGGGGGTCACGGTCACCCAGACCCAGCTGGGCCTGAACACCAAGGCCGACGCCATCGCCAGCGGCGCCTATGACCCGGCGACCCGCTCGATGTCGGACTACGCCGAGGACCCGACCACGGGCGTCAAGCCGGACTTCGAGATCCAGATCCCGGTCTCGGACTCCAAGGGCGGCCAGCGCACGGTCACCCTGTCGCTGCTGAAGGGCCCGGGCCCCAACGAATGGTTCGCCGAGCTGCGGGCCAAGCCGGGCGACCTGGACAACAACACCAACGGCCTGATCAGCTCGGGCAAGATCACCTTCACCACCGACGGCAAGCTGAACTCGGTCGGCAACCTGTTCGGCGGCGTCACCCCGACGGCGATCAACATCGGCGCGTCGGACCCGACCGTGGCCAACCTGGCCCCGCCGGCGGTGACGCCCCCGCGCTGGGCCGACGGCTTGGGCATCGACTCGCAGGACATCCAGATCGACCTGGCCAGCGCCGCCGGCGGCCTGACCCAGTACAACAGCCAGTCGGTGGTCCAGTCGGTCAACACCAACGGCACGGCCTTCGGCAACCTCACCAACATCGAGGTCGACGACCAGGGCTATGTCTCGGCGATCTTCGACAACGGCGTCACCCGCCGGATCGCACAGGTTGCGATCGCGACGTTCTCGAACCCCAACGGATTGAAGGGGGTGAACGGAAATGCATATCGCGTCACCAACGAAAGCGGCACCTATAGCCTGAAGACTCCGGGGCAAGGGGGCGCGGGCGTGATTGCTCCGTCCACGCTGGAAGCTTCGACCGTCGACTTGTCGACCGAGTTCACGGGGTTGATCACGACGCAGAGAGCCTATTCGGCTTCGTCGAAGATCATCACCACCGCTGACCAGATGCTAGAAGAGCTTCTGAGCATTAAGCGGTAATTACAGGTCTTAACTGACCTTAATTACCCTGTGTCACATTGATACATCACGGGAGTAGGGAGAAAGCCTCATGTTTCAGTCTTTCTTTACTATTGGAATTAAGCGCCTGTTATTTCCCGGCGCGTATATTCCTCTCCAACAGTGATGGTTGTGGGAAAGGCGTAAAGCCATGTTGCAGCAGCAGCGCACGAACAGCCGGGGTGAGAAGTACGTGATCGGTCCGACCGGCGCGCCGCTGACTCTCTCCGACTTGCCGCCTCCGGAAACCCAGCGTTGGGTGATCCGGCGCAAGGCCGAGGTGGTGGCCGCCGTCCGCGGTGGTCTCCTCTCGCTCGACGAGGCGTGCGATCGGTACAAGTTGACCAACGAGGAGTTCCTCGCCTGGCAACAATCGATCGACCGTCACGGCCTGGCGGGTCTGCGGACCACGCGGCTTCAGCAGTACCGCTAGTCGGCGGAGCGGAAGCCTATGTCGTGCGGGGGTTTTCGAACCCTCGGCGACCTGTCGAACAGTTCAGCGGCCGCGTCCCCCCGGGGCGCGGCCGCGACCTTTTGGCGCCCCTGGGACCCCCTTGGAGAGGCCCTTTGTAAACGACCCGTTTACCTTGCACTGGGTAAATCCTGCCTAGCGACGGCGTGCTCCGGCGCGCAGCGGCTGGCGCTCTCTCCGGAGGCGCCGTTCAGGGGTAGGGCGTAGGTTGGATAAGTTCCTCAGCGCGATTCAAAGGTTTGGCGTCGGCCGTCTGGCCGCCCTGATCGGCGTCGCCGCGGGCGCGATCGCCGTGATCGCCGCCGTGATGATGATGATGAGCAAGCAGCCCAACGAGCTGCTGCTGTCCAATGTCGACCCCAAGGAATCCGCCGCCGCCACCCAGGCGCTCGACGCCGCCAACATCAAGTACGAGACCAAGAGCGACGGCTCGACGATCTATGTCGCCCGCGACAAGGTCAACGCCGCCCGCCAACTGATCTTCACCAAGGGCCTGGTGACCTCCGGCTCGGTCGGCTACGAGATCTTCGACACCAGCAGCGCCCTGGGCCAGACCGACTTCGTCCAGCAGCTGAACCGCCAGCGCGCCCTGCAGGGCGAGCTGGAGCGCACCATCCAGGGCTGGGACGGCGTGCGCGCCGCCCGCGTCCACCTGGTGATCCCCAAGCGCCAGCTGTTCGAGGAAGACGCCGAGAAGCCGACCGCCGCCGTCACCATCAGCACCGGCCGCGAGCCGTCGGCCGACATGGTCCGCGCCGTCCAGAACCTGGTGGCCGGCTCGGTCGCCGGCATGAAGCCCGACGCCGTCAACGTGATCGACCAGCACGGCAAGACCCTGTCGGCCGGCAACGACGAAAGCCTGGCCGGCAAGCTGGCCCAGGACGCCAAGAGCGAGGCCGAGGCCCGCATCGCCAAGACGGTCAAGGACATGATCGACGGCGTGCTCGGCCCGGGCAAGGCGCGCGTCAACGTCACCGCCGACCTCGACCTGAACCGCGTCACCACCCAGGAGCGCAAGTTCGACCCGGACGGCCAGGTCATCCGCTCGGAAAGCACCAACGCCAACAATTCCAGCGAGACCAAGAACGACGACACCGGCGGCGTCACCTCGACCCAGAACATCCCCGGCCAGACCCCGAACGGCTTCCAGCCGCTGGGCACCAAGCAGGACAGCAACGAGAGCGTCACCAACTACGAGATCTCGGAAAGCACCACGACCACCGTCCAGGAGCCGGGCAAGGTCCGCAAGGTCGCCATCGCCGTGGCCGTCGACGGCATCACCGCCCCTCCGGGCAAGGACGGCAAGCCGGGCGCCTACACCCCGCGCTCCGCCGCCGAGATGGCCCAGCTGGAGCAGCTGGTGAAGACCGCGGTCGGTTTCGACCAGACCCGCGGCGACCAGGTCTCGGTGGTCAATGTCCGCTTCCCGCAGCCCGAGGACCAGGGCCTGGGCAAGGCCGGCCTGATGGACGGCATCGACAAGAACGACCTGATGCGCATCGCCGAACTGGCCGTGCTGGCGGTCGTGGCCCTGCTGATCCTGCTGTTCGCGGTCCGTCCGTTCCTGAAGAGCCTGATGAGCCCGCCGCCGACCCCGCTGGGCCTGGCCCTGAACACGCCGCAGATCACCCGCATGGTCACCCTGTCGGACGGCACCACCCAGGAAGTGGTCGTCGACCAGACGGGCGAGCCGATCGCCATCGCCGGTCCGGCCGACATGGACCAGCGCATCGACATCGCCAAGATCGAGGGCCAGGTGAAGGCCTCGTCGATCAAGCGCGTCTCGGAGTTCGTCGACAAGCACCCCGACGAATCCGTCGCGATCCTCCGCTCCTGGCTGCACGAGTCGGAGTAGGCGATGAAGAACTCCATCAACGACGTCAAGAAGCTGGCCGGGCCCGAGAAGGCCGCGATCGTGCTGCTCGCCCTGGGCGAAGAGCACACCGCGATCTGGGAAGCCCTGGACGACGAGGAAATCAAGGAAGTCTCCCAGGCCATGGCCGGCCTGGGCACGGTCTCGGCCTCGGTCGTGGAAGAGCTGCTGGTCGAGTTTGTCTCGGGCATGAGCTCGACCGGCGCGATCATGGGCTCCTACGAGCAGACCCAGCGCCTGCTGTCGGCCTTCATGCCGCCGGAGAAGGTCGACCAGCTGATGGAAGAGATCCGCGGTCCCGCGGGTCGGACCATGTGGGACAAGCTGGGTAACGTGAACGAGGCCGTCCTCGCCAACTACCTGAAGAACGAATACCCGCAGACCGTCGCGGTGGTGCTGTCCAAGGTGAAGTCCGACCACGCCGCGCGCGTGCTGGCCTCGCTGCCCGAGGACTTCGCCCTGGAATGCGTCACCCGCATGCTGCGGATGGAGCCGGTCCAGCGCGAGATCCTCGACAAGATCGAGCAGACCCTGCGCACCGAATTCATGTCGAACCTGGCGCGCACGTCCAAGCGCGACAGCCACGAGATGATGGCCGAGATCTTCAACAACTTCGACCGCCAGACCGAGGCCCGCTTCATCGCGGCGCTGGAAGAGCGCAACCGCGAGGCGGCCGAGCGCATCCGCGCCCTGATGTTCGTGTTCGAGGACCTGTCGAAGCTGGATCCGGGCGGCGTCCAGACCCTGCTGCGCGCCACCGGCAAGGAACAGCTGGCCCTGGCCCTGAAGGGCGCCTCGGACAAGCTGCGCGAGATGTTCTTCTCCAACATGTCCGAACGCGCCAGCAAGATCATGCGCGAGGACATGGAGAGCATGGGCCCGGTCCGCCTGAAGGACGTCGACCAGGCCCAGGTCGCCATGGTGCAGGTCGCCAAGGACCTGGCCGCCAAGGGCGAGATCATGCTGGCCGGCGCCGGCGCCGAAGACGAACTGATCTACTAGGGGGATGGCTGAATGACCGACATCGCCCACAAGCGCTTCACCTTCGACACCGTGTTCGACGACCACGGCGGCATGAGCGCGCCGCCGCGCGTGAAGAAGAACTTCACCCTGGAGGAGCTGGAGGCCGCCAAGGCCGAGGCCTACGCCGCCGGCGAGCAGTCGGCCGTGGCCCAGGCCGAGCGCGAGGCCGTCCTGGCCCTGAACACGGTCGGCCAGGCGATCCACAGCGCCTTCTCGACCCTGGCCGCCGTGGCCCACGAGCACCGCGAGGGCTCGGCGATGCTGGCCCTGGCCTGCGGCCGGGCCATCGCCGACGCCGCCCTGGACCAGTTCCCCGAGGCCCCGACCCAGGCGGCCCTGGTCGCCCTGGCCCGCGAGGTCGAGGCCAGCCCGAAACTGACCGTCCGCGTCGCCGCCCATCTGGTCGAGCGCACCCAGGCCGCCCTGGAGCAGACGGCCCAGGCCATCGGCTTTCCCGGCCAGATCGTCGCCCGGGCCGACGCCATGCCGGCCGCCGCCTTCCTCCTCGACTGGGGCGACGGGCGCGCGGCCTTCAATCCCGACGACGCGGCCGCCCGCGTCACCCAAGCCCTCGAAGCCGCCATCGCGGCCGAGGGTCTCCACGCCGAACCCCTTGTGCCTAGCGAAGGCTGACCGCCATGTCCGAAGACAACCTCACCCTCGACGAATTCGGCGGCAGCATGCTGGCCTCCGAAATGCCGGTCGAACTCAGCGACAAGATCGCGTCGGACCTGGCGCCGGTGTTCGACGTGCCGGTCAACATCTCCGCCGTGCTGGGCCGGGCCCACATGTCGGTGGCGCAGCTGCTGCAGCTGTCGGCCGGCAGCATCCTCGAGCTGGACCGCAAGGTCGGCGAGGCGATCGACATCTATGTGAACAACCGCCTGGTGGCCCGCGGCGAGGTCGTCGTCGTCGACGAGCGCCTGGGCGTGACCATGACCGAAATCATCAAGGACGGCGACGCCGCCGGCTGATCCCGCGCGACGTCGACGAACGCTCAACCTGTTGCACTGCCGGGGCGCCTAAGGCCCCAACGGAGAGAAAACGATGCGCCTCCTGGTCGTCGGAAAACTGAACGGACAGCTCTCGGTCGCCGTGAAGATGGCGATGAACACCGGGGCCAAGGTCTCGCATGTCGAGACCACGGAAGCGGCGACCCACGCGCTGCGGGCCGGCCAGGGCGCCGACCTGATGATGGTCGAGTACACGCTCGACATCGCGGGCCTGATCGCCGCCAACGAGTCCGAGCGGATCCGGGTGCCGGTGGTGGCCTGCGGCGTCGACGCCGACCCGATGCGGGCCGCCGCGGCGATCAAGGCCGGGGCCAAGGAATTCATCCCGCTGCCGCCGGACGCCGAGCTGATCGCCGCGGTCCTGGCCGCCGTCACCGACGACAACCGCCCGATGATCGTCCGCGATCCGGCCATGGAAGGCGTCATCCGCCTGGCCGACCAGGTGGCGCCCTCGGAAGCCTCGATCCTGATCACCGGCGAGAGCGGCTCGGGCAAGGAGGTGATGGCCCGCTACGTCCACGCCAAGTCGCGTCGGGCCAAGGCGCCGTTCATCAGCGTCAACTGCGCCGCCATCCCCGAGAACCTGCTGGAAAGCGAACTGTTCGGCCACGAGAAGGGCGCCTTCACCGGCGCCGTGGCCCGCCGGGTCGGCAAGTTCGAGGAAGCCAACGGCGGCACCCTGCTGCTGGACGAAATCAGCGAGATGGACGCCCGCCTGCAGGCCAAGCTGCTGCGGGCCATCCAGGAGCGCGAGATCGACCGCGTGGGCGGCTCCAAGCCGGTCAAGGTCGACATCCGCATCCTGGCCACCTCCAACCGCGACCTGGCCCAGGCGGTGAAGGACGGCACGTTCCGCGAGGACCTGCTCTACCGCCTGAACGTCGTGAACCTGCGCCTGCCGCCGCTGCGCGAGCGTCCGGGCGACGTGATCACCCTGTGCGAGCACTTCGTGAAGAAGTACTCGGCCGCCAACGGCCTGCCGGAAAAGCCGATCTCGGCCGAGGCCAAGCGCCGGCTGATCGCCCATCGCTGGCCGGGCAACGTCCGCGAGCTGGAAAACGCCATGCACCGCGCGGTGCTGCTGTCGCCGGGCGCGGAGATCGAGGAGTTCGCCATCCGCCTGCCGGACGGCCAGCCCCTGGCCCCCGCGCCGGACGTGGCCGTGGCCCGCGGCGCCCAGATGGCCGCCGACGCCGTGTCGCGCACCTTCGTCGGCTCGACGGTGGCCGAGGTCGAGCAGCATCTCATCATCGAAACGCTGGAGCACTGCCTGGGCAACCGCACCCACGCGGCCAACATCCTGGGCATCTCGATCCGCACCCTGCGCAACAAGCTCAAGGAATATTCCGACGCGGGCGTTTCGGTCCCGCCGCCGCAGGGCGGGGTGGCCGCCGCCTGAGGACAGCGAACCGGGTTCGGGCGCCGCGACCATCGGTCCGGCGCCCAACATAGCTAATTTCGATTAAGACCCCTGGCGACGTCGCGCAAATCGCTTCACTCGCGAGAGCGCCGCGGAAGCTGGACAACAGGATCGAAGGGTTTCATGGCCGACGCCGCCGTCCCCAAGGCCGCAAGCTCGATCCCCAGCGCCAAGTCGCTGTGGGAAGGGATCCTGCGCGGCGAAATGGGGCTGGCCCTGGGCGTCGTGGGCATCATCGTCCTGCTGATCATCCCGGTCCCGCCGATGCTGCTGGACCTGCTGCTGGCCATTTCGGTGACCGGCTCGGTGCTGATCCTGATGACGGCGGTGCTGATCAAGAAGCCGCTGGAATTCACCTCGTTCCCGACCGTCCTGCTGGTCGCCACCCTCTACCGCCTGGGCCTGAACGTGGCCTCGACGCGCCTGATCCTCGGCCACGGCCAGGAGGGCTCGCACGGGGCCGGCGCGGTGATCGCCGCCTTCGGCAACCTGATGATGCAGGGCAACTTCGTCATCGGGGTGATCGTCTTCATCATCCTGGTGGTGGTGAACTTCATGGTCGTGACCAAGGGGTCGGGCCGGATCGCCGAAGTGGCCGCCCGCTTCACCCTGGACGCCATGCCCGGCAAGCAGATGGCCATCGACGCCGACCTGTCGACCGGCCTGATCGACCAGGACACCGCCAAGCAGCGCCGCAAGGACCTGGAGCAGGAGAGCACGTTCTTCGGGGCCATGGACGGCGCCAGCAAGTTCGTGAAGGGCGACGCCGTCGCCGGCCTGATCATCACCGCGATCAACATCGTCGGCGGCATCCTGATCGGCGTCGTCCAGCACAAAATGCCGCTCGGCGAGGCCTCGGCCTCCTACACCCTGATGACCATCGGCGATGGTCTGGTCAGCCAGATCCCGGCGCTGATCATCTCGATCGCCGCCGGCATGGTCGTGTCCAAGGCCGGGGTCGAGGGCAGCGCCAACAAGGCCCTGACCACCCAGCTGGCCATGAACCCGGTCGCCCTGGGCATGGTCTCGGCCTCGGCCGGCGTCATCGCCCTGATCCCGGGCATGCCGATCATCCCCTTCGCCGCCCTGGCGGTGGGGTCGGGGTACCTGGCCTATCGCCGGGCCTTGAAGGCCAAGGAGCCGCAGCCGCTGGACCCCGCCGCCCTGGCCGCCCTGGCCGAGGCCTCGGCCGAGCCGGAGGAGGAGCCGATCAGCGCTTCCCTGGCCATCGACGACGTCAAGATCGAGCTGGGCTACGGCCTGCTGACCCTGATCAACGACCTGGACGGCCGCAAGCTGACCGACCAGATTCGCGCCCTGCGCAAGACCCTGGCCACCGAGTTCGGCTTCGTCATGCCGCCGGTCCGCATCCTGGACAACATGCGCCTGGCCAACCAGGGCTACGCCATCCGCATCAAGGAGATGGAGGCCGGGGCCGGCGAGGTCCGCCTGGGCTGCCTGATGGCCATGGACCCGCGCGGCGGCCAGGTCGAGCTGCCCGGCGAGCACGTGCGCGAGCCCGCCTTCGGCCTGCCCGCCACCTGGGTCGAGGAGGCCATGCGCGAGGAGGCCACTTTCCGCGGCTACACCATCGTCGATCCGGCCACCGTGCTGACCACGCACCTGACCGAGATCCTCAAGGAGAACATGGCCGACCTGCTCTCCTACGCCGAGGTGCAGAAGCTGCTGAAGGACCTGCCCGAGGGCCAGAAGAAGCTGGTCGACGACCTGATCCCCTCGGTGGTCAGCGCCACGACCATTCAGCGCGTGCTGCAGGCCCTGCTGAAGGAGCGGGTGTCGATCCGCGACCTGCCGCAGATCCTGGAAGGCATCGGCGAGGCCGCGCCGCACACCGCCTCGGTCATCCAGCTGGTCGAGCAGGTCCGCGCCCGCCTGGGCCGCCAGCTGTGCTGGGCCAATCGCGGCGAGGACGGCGCGCTGCCGATCATCACCCTGTCGGCCGAGTGGGAGCAGGCCTTCGCCGAGGCCCTGGTCGGCCCGGGCGAGGACAAGCAGCTGGCCCTGGCGCCCTCGCGCCTGCAGGACTTCATCCGCGGCGTGCGCGACGCCTTCGACCGCGCCGCCATGGCCGGCGACAGCGCCGTGCTGCTGACCAGCCCGGGCGTGCGGCCCTATGTCCGCTCGATCATCGAGCGCTTCCGCGGCCAGACCGTGGTGATGAGCCAGAACGAAATCCACCCGCGCGCGCGCCTGCGCACCGTCGGGATGGTCTAGAGGCGCGCCGACCGCCGCCGTCGGCGCCCGCCCAGAAAAAGCCCCGAAATGGTCACGGCCTGTTACGGACTATTTCGGAACCGTTGCCGATAGGTCGCGTTCGGTTTGGCAAGGCGGGGGCCTTCACGACGGAGCGCTACTGATGAAAACCAAGATTGCCATGTTCGCCGCCGCCGCGACGCTTTCGCTGGCCGGCGCCGCGTTCGCCCAATCGGCGACCTCGAGCCAGACGCCGGCCGCCACCGGCACGACGCCTTCGGACCAGACCATGCCGTCCGCCCAGACGACCCCGTCTGGCACGACTTCGGCGACGCCGGCCACGCCCGCCTCGCCGTCGACCGGAACCCAGGCTTCGCCCGCCACCCCCGCCAGTCCGGCCACGGGCGCGGCCGCCTCGACCGGCGTGACGGGCGCCGCGGGCACGGCCGCCGACGCCGACGCCGCGGGCACGCCGTCCTCGGCCAACGTCGCCCTGGACCTGAAGGTCGGCTCCGAGGTCAAGGACCCCTCGGGCGCGGTGGTCGGCACCATCGCCGGCACGGCGGCGGGCGCCGACGGCTCGACCAACGTGGTCGTGACCAGCGGCGACAAGAAGTTCGCCCTGCCCAAGGCCAGCTTCAGCGCCGCCGCCACCGGCGGCCTGCAGACCACGGCCACCAAGGCGCAGATCGACGCCACCCTGGCCGGCGCCAAGCCGCAATAACCATCCGGCGTCATCGGAACGACGAGGAGCCCGCTCGGCATTGCCGAGCGGGCTTCGCACTGCTAGCGATGGGCCAGTACCCGGCGGAGCTCCCGCTGACATGAGGGGTGTCGGATGGCTCCGGCCAGAAATTCCAAGGCGCGTGGGTCGAGTGGCCTGTTCTGGGACCTGCTGACGTTCGACCGCCTCGTCACCGGGCCGGTGATCCACCTGATCTACTGGGCGGGCCTGGGCGTCGTGGCGCTGTTCGCCTTCTCGGTGGTCGGCGCCGCCGTCGGCCTGGCGCTGAAGGAACCGGGCCTGCAGTCGCTGCTGCTGGCCTTCCCGGTGCTGATCGCGGGCCTGCTGGTCGCCGCGGCCATGGTGCTGCTGTGGCGCGCCTTCTGCGAGTTCTACGTCGCCATCTTCCGGATCAGCGAAGACCTGCGCGCCCTGCGCCAGGCCAGCGACGCCGACCACGCGGTGGCCACCGCCACGCGCCCGCCGGCCCAGAAGCCGGTCGGCTGAGCCCGCGCCCCCCTGCGACCGAATAACGCGGTCCGCGAAAATTAGCCTTGAAACTTGAGGGTGAGGGCGGTCCCCGGCGTCTAAGCGGCAGGAGACCGCTCGAGTCTCCGTCCGGAGACGCACCTTGGCCGCCGATCATGAACCCCACCTCGTCGACATCCATGTGGGCGCGCGCATTCGGATGCGCCGCAAATCCATGGGCCTGAGCCAGACGCAACTGGCCGACAGCGTGGGCATCACCTTCCAGCAACTGCAGAAGTACGAGCGCGGATCCAATCGCGTCAGCGCGTCCAAGCTCTACGGCATGGCCGTGACGCTGCAGACCTCGGTGGCCTGGTTCTTCGAGGGCATTCCGCCGATGGAGGGCGAGGGCGACATCGATCAGCGCATCCTGGCCGTGCGTCGCTTCATGGCCACCGAAGAAGGGGTGGAGCTGGCTTCGCTGGTGCCGCAGCTGCCGATAGCCCAGCGCCGGCAGATCCTGGCCCTGGCCAGGACGCTGAGCGCGGACGGCGACGATGACGAACCCGGCGGGACGGGGGCAGGCTGAGGGCGTGGCCCGGCCTCCACGCGGCGCCTAGCGCCTGAACGCCTCGGCCAGGGCCACGGCGCCCGGCTTGGGGCGGCCGGCGTTGTCGAAGACGGCAGGGGCGTCGGCGGCGTTCTCGGCCGTCAGCCACGAATCGCGATCGCGCAGGCCCCAGACGGTGAAGGCGAAGCGCTGCCGCTCCGGTAGGGCCATGAACGCCTCGGCGGTCTCGGCGTAGACGGCCGCCTGCCGGCGCTGCAGCTCGGCGCGGGACAGCAGCTTGTTCTCGGCGCGGGTCAGGGACACGTCCAGTTCCGACACGTGGATCGGCAGGCCCAGGCCGGCCAGCTCGCGGATCATCCGGGTGATCTCGCCCGGCGGGACGTCGGCCGCCACGTGCATCTGGGTTCCCAGGCCCGTCAGAGGCGCGCCCGAGGCCAGCAGGCGCTCGGCCAGGTTCAGGAAGGTGGCGCGCTTCCTGGGAAAGTATTCGAGATTGTAGTCGTTCAGCAGCAGGACGGCGTCCGGGTCGGCCTCGCGGGCCGTGCGATAGGCCAGGGCGATGTGCTCGAAGGCGCCCAGGCGCTGGGCCCACAGGCTGTCGCGCCAGCCGTTTCCGTCCTCGGCCACGGCCTCGTTGACCACGTCCCAGCCGACCACCTGGCCGCGATAGCGGCCGGCCACGGCGTGGATGTAGTTGCGATAGGCGTCGGCGAAGCCGATGCGGTTCTCGTCCAGCCGCTGGAAGGCGTCCGGGACCTGGGCGTACCAGACCAGGGTGTGGCCCAGCAGGCCCATGCCGTGGGCCCGGGCGAAGGCGGCGATGCGGTCGGGAGCGTCGAAGCGGAAGGACCCGTCCGGCTGGACGATATACTCCATCTTCATCTGCCACTCGGGGGTCAGCTGGCTGACCTCGCGGGCCAGCAGGGCGGCCAGGGCGGGGTCGTCCAGGTGCAGGGCCTGGACGCAGCTGCCGATCCGGAACGGCGCGATGGATTTCAGCGGCGGCAGCGGCGCGGGCTGGCTCTTGGCGACCTGGGGACCGCAGGCGGACAGGGCCAGGGCCGACGTCAGGACCGCGCGACGGTGCAGGCCCCCTCCGGCCCTCCGGGCCACCTCCCCCAGGGGGGGAGGATCCAGGTTGGCGCCGAGCTCGTAGATGCTCCCCCCCTGGGGGAGCTGTCGCGCAGCGACTGAGGGGGTAACGGGCCGCCTATCGCCCACCGGCGGCCGCCCGGCGCAGGCCCAGTTCGTCCAGGGCCGCGGTCTCCAGCTTACCCATCAGCTTGGCCTTGGCGACCTTGGCGGCCTCGGCGACGTGCTCGTATTTCTTGAGGTTCTCGAAGGCCAGGGCCAGGGCGTCGCGGGCGCCGGCCTCCTCGATCAGGATCTGGTCGATCTCCAGCATGGCCTGGTCGCGGCGGATCCTGGAACCCTGGCGGAAGCCGATCATGTACCAGCCGGCCTCGACGTCGCCCTGGGCGCGCATCGCCTCGGCCTCGGATTCCGCGTCCAGCGTGGCGACCTTCATTTCGGCGGTCTGGCGGCGCTCGACGATGTCGGCCAGGCGCTTCTGCAGGGTCTCGACCTCGTGGTTCGAGATGCGGATCAGGGAGTCGGCCCACTTGGTCATGCAGGGGTTTCCATCTAGGCGGCGTCACTCTGCAGGATGTGGGCGAGGTAGCCGAAGCTGTCGTCGAGGCTGGTGGCCTCGTCGGGGCTCTGGCTGAGGAAGGCCTCGACGGCGGGGTTGAGGCGGATGGCGCGGTCGATGATCGGATCGGCCCCGGCGCGATAGGCGCCGATACGGATCAGCTCTTCCATGTTCGAATAGGCCGCCAGGCTCTGGCGGGCGGCCTTGACCACCTCGCGCTCCTCCAGGGTCTGGCAGCCGGGCATGGTCCGCGAGATCGACTTCAGCACGTTGATGGCGGGGAAACGGCCGCGCTCGGCGATGCTGCGCTCCATGACGATGTGGCCGTCCAGGATGCCCCGGGCGGCGTCGGCGATCGGCTCGTTGTGGTCGTCGCCGTCGACCAGCACCGTGAACAGGGCGGTGATCGGAGCGGCGGTGGTGCCGTCGGGACGGATCGGGCCCGGGCCGGCGCGCTCGAGCAGCTTGGGCAGTTCGGTGAAGACGGTGGGGGTGTAGCCCTTGGTGGTCGGCGGTTCGCCGGCGGCCAGGCCGATCTCGCGCTGGGCCATGGCGAAGCGGGTCACCGAGTCCATCAGGCAGAGGACTTCCTGGTCCTGGTCGCGCAGGAACTCGGCGACGGCCAGGGTCATGTAGGCGGCCTGGCGCCGGGTCAGGGCCGGCTCGTCCGAGGTGGCGACCACGACGATGGCGCGCTTGAGGCCTTCCTCGCCGAGGGTCTCCTCGATGAACTCGCGGACCTCGCGGCCCCGCTCGCCGATCAGGCCGACCACGACGGCGTCGCAGGTCGCCTCCTTGGCCAGCATCGACAGCAGCACGGACTTGCCCACGCCCGAGCCGGCGAAGATGCCCAGGCGCTGGCCGCGGCAGGTGGTGGTGAAGACGTTCATCGACCGCACGCCCAGGTCCAGGCGCTCGCCCACCCGTCCGCGGGCGTGGGCGGGCGGGGGCGGGGTCTTCAGGGGATAGGGGACGTCGCCCTGCGGCAGCGGGCCCAGGCCGTCGATCGGCTCGCCGAACGCGTTGATGATGCGGCCCAGCCAGGCCTTGGTCGGACGGACCACGGCGCCCTCGGGCATGATCCGGATCTCGGCGCCGGGGGCCACGCCTTCAACGGGGCCGAACGGCATCAGCAGGGCGCGGGTTTCGCGGAAGCCGACGACCTCGGCCGGCAGCACCGGCAGGCCCAGGCGCTCGATCTCGACCCGGGCGCCGACGGCGAGCCGGGTCAGTCCGCCGCGGGCCTCGATCAGGAGGCCGTTCACGGCGGCGACGCGACCGAAGATGGTCAGCGGATCGATACGTTCGACGGCGGCGATCAGGCTACGCAAGAAGGGGCTCCCGACGGCTCGAGGCTTAGCTTTGGGCCCGGCGCGTTAATGGGGAGTGAAGTAGACCGACATGGTTAATCGGCCCTTGAGGATTGTGGTTAGGATGGGGCCTGCGTCCATATGTCTTGCGATCCGCCCCTCCCGGCGAACGCCGGGACGAGCGGGGTCCGGGATCACGGCCTGGGCGGCAGGTTGGCCGTGAAAAATCCCACCACCTTGGCGTCGAAATCCCTGTGGAACGCGGCGCGGTCGAAGCCCGGCGCGCTGGTGCAGATGGCGGCGGCGGTCGCCCGGCCCTGGTCGTTGCAGGGCGTCAGGAAGTCGAAGTGACCCGCGCCGGGGACGAGGTGATAGTCCGGCGTCCGGGGCAGGCTGGCGCGCACCGCCGAGGCGTAGAACGGGTCGGGCAGGATCTCGTCGTTCCCGGCCCGCCACAGCTGCAGCGGCGCGGTCACCTTCGCCAGGCCGGCCTTGCCGAAGGCGTAGCCCATGGCCGGGGCGGCCGAGACCACGGCCCGGATCCGGGCGTCATGGGTCCAGGTCGCCTTCATCGCGTCGGCGGGCGGCGGGCGCGAGGCGGCCAGCTTGCAGTCGAAGAAGTCGGGATGGGCCTGGCAGTGCGGGGCCATGGTCCGCAGGTCCGGCTCGCCGCCGGCCGCCGCCAGCACCGTGAAGCCGCCGGACGAGAAGCCGAACGCCCCCACCCGGTCGGGATCGATGGCCGCCCGCAGGGGCGAGGCCTTCAGCATGTAGTCGATCAGCACCGACAGCTGGCGCGGCCGGTTGGCCATGTCGGTCGCGCGGCTCTGGTCGGCGTAGTTGTCGCCGGTGTGGGTCAGGGCGGCGACCACGAAGCCGGCCTCGGCCAGGGCCTGGGCGGTGTCGGCATGGCCGCCGAAGAAGCCGCCGTTGCCGTGCGACATCACGATCAGCGCCAGGTGGTCGCCGACCGGCGGCGCGCCGGCCGCCACGGTCTGGCCGCCGATGCCCAGCGTCATCGGCTTGGCCGGAGCATCGGTCGGGTACCAGACGCCGACGGTGATCGGCGGGCCTTGCGGATCGGCGACCTGGACGACGGTGAAGCCGGCGCTGGCGGCGAGGGCGGGGTTGACGCCGGCCAGGGCCGCCAGGGACGCGAGAAGCTGGAGGAGCAGGAGAGCGCGGATCGACATGGCAGTCCTCGGACGGGGTGGAACACGGCCAAGGTCATCCCTCGCCGGGTTCAGCCGCGCCACGCCCGCTTCGCGAATGGGCGAACGGGTTCGCGAACCGGCGAACCGCGCCTATAGCAAGGGTATGACCGTCCCCACGATCGCCAAGGCCGAGCCGATGCTGGGAACCGCCCGGGACTGGACGGTCGACTTCGCCGTCGCCGCGGTCATCGGCGTGTTCGTGGGCGTGATCGGACCCTATGGCAGCTACTATAACGGCCCGCCCTGGCCGCGGATCTTCCACTTCGTCGTCAGCTTCTGCGTGGGGACCCTGATCTTCGGCCTCCTGCAGCGCCTGGCCGTGGCGGGCGCACGCCGCGTGGGGGTCCCGGCCTGGCCGGCGATCGCGGTCGCGCTGCTGGTCGGCTGCGTCCCGCTGGCGGCGTTCATCAGCTGGCTGGCCACCACCTTGTGGCCGTTCCTGCGCGGCCGGATCACGCCCCTGGAATGGTACGGCCAGTGCGTGGTGCTGTCGGGGCCGGTCCTGGCCTTCGTGATCCTCCGCCGGGCGTTGAAGGCCCGGGGCGCGGCCCCGGCGATGGCGGCCTCGGCGCCGCCGACCTCGCCCATGCCGTCGGGCGAGGTGCTGTGCCTGCGCATGGAGGACCACTATGTGCGGGTCCACACGCTGAACGGCTCGCGCCTGGTCGCCGGGCCGTTCGAGCGGGTGATCGCCGGCATGGCCCAGGAGGGGATGTGCGTGCACCGGTCATGGTGGGTGGCCCGGGCGGCGGTGACCGGGGTGGTCGCCGACGGCCGTAACCTGCGCCTGACCTTGAAGGGCGACCTTCACGCGCCGGTCTCCCGCGCTTCGGTGGCCAAGCTTCGGGAAGCCGGATGGCTGGCGCCGGAAGCCGTCCGCGAACAATAGGGTGAAACCCGCCGCGGCCGGACGTCGCGCCCCTTGAACGGCCAGGCTCACGGCGACGCTCCACCCCCGCGGCCAAGCCTGTAAACTTCTCGCGACAGAACGCCGCAATCTCGCCTTACTGGTGAACGGCGCGGCTTGGCGATCGGGGTCGAAAGGCGGCGCCCGACCCCTTTACAACTCCCGATTTCCGGGCTTTCGGATCAAAAGGAATCGTCTTGACGGACCGTCCACAGCCCCCTGCGACCTTTGCGCCAAATGAGTCGCTGACCGCTTGCACCCGATTCGCAAATCAGATTAACCATTTCTCCAGCGAGATCATTCACCATTAACCTGTCTTAAATTAACTGTCCGGCAGAGTGCAGGACGGGTTTCACCGGCGGTATTCCGCCTAGCTGTCGAATAATGCCGCCCACGGGCGGGGAGGGCTGCATGCGCGTACTGTTGATCGAGGATGACAGCGCCACCGCGCAGACCATCGAGCTGATGCTGAAGTCTGAAGGCTTCAACGTCTACACGACGGATCTTGGCGAAGAGGGCGTGGATCTGGGCAAGATCTATGACTACGATCTCATCCTGCTGGACCTGAATCTGCCCGACATGAGCGGCCTGGATGTTCTGCGCACCCTGCGGGTGGCGAAGGTGAACACGCCGATCATGATCCTGTCGGGCAGCGCCGAAATCGACACGAAGGTGAAGACCTTCTCGGGCGGCGCCGACGACTACATGACCAAGCCGTTCCACAAGGACGAGATGATCGCCCGCATCCACGCGGTGGTCCGTCGTTCGAAGGGTCACGCCCAGTCGGTGATCAAGACCGGCGACATCATCGTCAACCTCGACGCCAAGACCGTCGAAGTGAACGGCAACCGCGTGCATCTGACCGGCAAGGAATATCAGATGCTGGAGCTGCTCTCCCTGCGCAAGGGCACGACCCTGACCAAGGAGATGTTCCTCAACCACCTGTACGGCGGCATGGACGAGCCCGAGCTGAAGATCATCGACGTCTTCATCTGCAAGCTGCGCAAGAAGCTGGCGGCCTCGGCCCAGGGCAAGCACCACATCGAGACCGTCTGGGGCCGCGGCTACGTGCTGCGCGACCCGAACGAGCAGGTCAACGCCGCGTAATCACGCGAGGCCGGTGACCCGAAAAGCAGACGCCCACCTCCCCGGAGGCGGGCGTTTTCTTTTGTAGGAACAGGGCGTTAACCCTGTCCGTGACAAATCGCCCGAAGCACCGAATAGTCCTTGCTCGAACATGGCGTCATCCGTCATTTTCCGGCGCGAGGTTTTGCTGGGGGGCATCCCAGCCGTGTCACGCCGAACGCGGCATCGCTACCAGTTTGGGTTACCATCGGGGGCTTGATGCAGGAATTCGATCCGAGGCGGCCGACCTTGCGTCTGGCCCCGAAAGTCTTCACCGCGATCGCCGGCCTGGCCGCCCTGGGCCTGGGGTGGAAGCTGACCGCGCCGGACGCGCCGGTGCAGATGGTCAAGGCGCCGCTCGACGCCAACGCCCTGGCCGCCCTGCAGCACGCCGCCTTCGCCAGCGCCGAGGCCCAGCCGGGCTTCGAGCGTCCGGAATCGATCCCCGTCCAGGTGCGCCCCGGCGAGACCCTGGAAAGCGCCGTGCTGCGCACCGGCATCGCCCCCAACGACGCCCGCCAGGTGGTGGCCGCCCTGCAGGGGGCGATCGACACCGTCAACATCAAGGCCGGCATGGCCTTCGAGGCCGCCATCGCCGAGCGCCGCAACGGCCCAAGTGGTAAGAGGGGGGCGGGATCGGCCCGCCTGATCGGCCTGTCGATGCGCACCGGCCCGTCCTCGACCCTGACCGTCTCGCGCACCTTCGACGGCGCGATGAAGCTGCGCGAGCTGGAGGAAAAGGTCACCGACGAGACCAAGGTGGCCTGCGGCGAGATGAAGGGGTCGTTCTACGAGAGCGTGGCCGGCGTGGGCGGCACCCCGGCGGTGATCAGCCAGGCGGCCAAGCTGTTCTCGCACAAGATCGACTTCTCGCGCGACATCCAGGAGGGCGACCGCTTCTGCCTGGTGTTCGGGCGCAAGGTCACCGAGAGCGGCCGCACGGTCGAGGCCGGCGACCTGGAATACGCCGAGGTCAAGGGGCAGAAGTTCTACGCCTTCGAGCGCTCGGGCGACGACGGCAAGCCGCAGTTCTTCGACGAACTGGGCAAGAACATCAAGGGCTTCCTGCTGCGTACGCCGGTCGACGGGGCCCGCATCACCTCCACCTTCGGCCAGCGCAGGCATCCGGTGCTGGGCTACACCCGCGCCCACAAGGGCGTCGACTTCGGGGCTGGGACCGGCACGCCGATCCTGGCGGCCGGCGACGGCGTGGTGCTGGAGGCCCGCCGCTGGAGCGGCTACGGCAACTGGCTGCGCATCCGCCATTCGGGCCAGTGGGACACCGGCTACGGCCACATCTCGCGCTACGCCCCGGGCATCCGTCCCGGCGTGCGCGTGCGCCAGGGCCAGGTCGTGGCCTATGTCGGCTCCACCGGCCTGGCGACCGGCCCCCACCTGCACTACGAGGTCTGGCTCAACGGCCAGCGGGTCAATCCGATCGGCGCCAAGGTGCCCCAGGGCACGATCCTGGCCGGCGCCGAGCTGTCGCGCTTCAAGGCCCAGCGCGCCCACATCGACACGCTGCTGGCCCAGGGCGGCGACGCGGTCGAGGACAAGGCGGCCCCCAAACTGGCCCTGGCCAGCCTCGACAAGGCCAAGGGGCCGGCGCTGCGGTAGACGCACCAACCTTGACCGCAGCCGCCGCCCGCCGCATCCCTGGCTTCGTGAAAATCTTCCCGCCGCTTAAGCCCGACTCCGAGGACATGCTGCACCTCGACGCCCTGCGCATCGTCGGGGCGCTGATGATCGTGGTCTTCCACTTCAACCGCTACATCAACCTGGATGGTCGCTGGCAGGTGGCGGACGACATGATCAAGGGCTTCAGCCTGATCGTGGACCTGTTCTTCCTGATCTCCGGCTATGTGATGGCGGCGATCTACACGGGTCGGCTGACCAGCTGGGCCAGGTACGGGACCTTCCTGAAGAAGCGGGTGGCGCGGCTGGGGCCGCTGCACTGGGCGACGATGCTGGTGTTCGTCGGCGTCTGGGCGGTCGGCGTCATGGGCTGGGGCGGGGATGTCGATCCCAAGCGCTACGACCTGGCCTGCATCGCGCCCAACGTCGTCTTCATCCACGCCTGGCATGTCTGCCACAGCCAGACCTGGAACTTCGTCAGCTGGGCGATCAGCGCCGAGATGGGGCTGTACCTGGCCCTGCCGCTGCTGTTCTGGATCACCGCGCGCGGGCGGATCGTCACGGCCCTGGCGGCGATCGCCAGCTTCGTGGTGCTGCTGCTGAACCCCGACGGCGACATGCCCTTCCACCAGTGGACCTGGAACTTCGGGGTGCTGCGCGCCGTGCCGGGCTTCCTGCTGGGCATGCTGGCCTTCCAGCTGCGCGCGCCGCTGGGGCGGCTGCCGTTCGCGCGCTTCTGGATGTGGGGCTTGCTGGCGGTGTTCCTGGTCGCCTCGACCCTGCGGATCGAGCGCACCCTGCTGCTGCTGATCGTCTACGCCCTGGGCCTGGCGGGCGTCGCCGCCGACGCGGCCGGCCCGCAGGGCGGGATCAGCCGCCGCCTGGCCCCCTGGGCCCAGCTGAGCTTCAGCCTCTACCTGCTGCATCCGATCGCCCTGAAGATGGGGATCAACTGGGTCGGGGTGGCCCGGCTCGGCCTGAACGGCGACGCCTTGCGGCTCTGGGTGCTGTTCTGGGTGCTGGCCCTGATCCCGCTGGCCTACCTGTCGCTGGTGCTGTTCGAGCGGCCGGCGCGGGACTGGATCTCGGGGCTGGGCGCCAAAAAGACCCTCTCCCAGAGGGAGAGGGCGGGGCCCGCCGCGTAGCGGTGGGAGGGAGAGGGGTTACGCCCTCGCCGTTTTCTCACGAACCCACTGCCGGCACGCCGTCGGACGGTTTACCCCCTCACCCTCCCATTGCTCCGCAATGGGCCCCTCCCTCTCCCTCTGGGAGAGGGTTCTAAGCGAGGCCATCCACCCACGCCGGCAGCTCGCTGATCGAGCCCAGCTCCACGTACCGCGCATGGTCCTGCGGCGCGGTCGCGGCCTCGTGGGCCCAGACCAGCGGATAGGGGATCAGCGCCGCCCAGGCGCCGGCGTCCAGGGCCGGGATGATGTCGGACTTGACCGAATTGCCGGCCATCACCGCCTGTTCGGGCCCCGAGCCGTGGCGGGCGAACACCCGGCGGTAGGTGTCGGCGTCCTTTTCCGAGACGATCTCGACGGCGGCGAACAGGTCGCCCAGGCCCGAGGCGGCCAGCTTCTGCTCCTGGTGCAGCAGGTCGCCCTTGGTGACCAGCACCAGGCGATAGCGTTGGGACAGTTCGGCCAGGGCCTTCTCGACGCCGGGCAGGGGCTCGACCGGCTCGGTCAGCATCTCGCGGCCGGCGGCCAGGATCTGGCGGATCACGCCGATGCTGACCTGGCTGTCGGTCAGGTCCATCGCCGTCTCGATCATCGACAGGGTGAAGCCCTTGGCCCCGTAGCCGTAGAGCCGCAGGTTGCGCTTCTCGGTCTCGGCCAGCCGGGCGTCGATCTGCTCAGCGTCGCCGTAGGGGGCCAGCAGTTCGACGAACCGCTTGTGGGTCAGGCGGAAGATGGTCTCTGTGTGCCAAAGGGTGTCGTCGGCGTCGACGCCGACGGTCGTGACGGGCATTGGAAGCTCTCCGGGTCCGCGCCGGTGATACGCCGCGTCGCCGTCCGACGCCAAGACGCCGCGGCGGTCAGCCTTCCTCGCCGCGGCCCTCGGCCTCGTCGACGCCATCGCCGCGGAACGTCCGTTCCTCCAGCTTGAGGCGTTCCTCCTCGAACCGGTTGGTCAGGTGGAGCATCTGTTCGGTCAGGTTCGCCGAAACGGTCGAGGCCGGTTCTTCGAAGCGATCGTCATAGGAATTGGACATGCAAAGACACAAGCACGGCTAGGGCGGCCCCGCCCATGTCCATCGAAACGATGTCGGCTGGCCGACGTTCCCAAGGCCAAGTTAGGTTTTTTCGGCCCTAGAAGCTCTGCGCCACGAAGATCACCGCGCTGACCGACGCGGCGGCCACGAGCAGCACGCGCAGGCCGGTGTCGACCAGGCCGAACCAGTCGGTGGCGATGGGGGCGACAGGGGCGACCGGCGGGCTCATGGGACCAACTCCATTGAAGCTCGACCCTGAGCCTCAAGGCGTTAACACGTCGACCGCGCGAACGGACGCACCCCCGCGACAAGTTGTTCCAGCCGTGGCGCCGAAGCGACAGCGTCGCGGGCGTCGGGGTTCGGCAAAACCGTTTTAAAGAGGCTCCGGTGCGCCCGAGCGGGGTGTCAGGCCCACGAGGCCGGGGGCTGTCGCGCATCCGGCGGCGGCCGCACGCTGGCGCAGGTCGGGTGGGCCTTGTAGACGCGCTTCAAGGAGGCGGGGAAGCGGTGCAGGGCGGCGGCGGGCCGGATCGGCCGGGCCGACAGGTCGCCGCCGCAATTGGGGCAGACCCCGGAGAATCGCGTCTCCACGCAATCGATGCAGAAGGTGCATTCGAAGGTGCAGATCCGGGCGTCCGGGCTGTCGGGCGGCAGGTCGCGATCGCAGCACTCGCAATTGGGACGCAGTTCGAGCATGGGCCGTCCTCCCGTGTTCTTATGCTGATTGTGGCGCTTAACCCTTACAGCATAGGGGCTTTGGGGCTCGCCGCGCGAGGGGGCTTGTTGGTCGATCACGGGAATGTGGGGCCACGCTCCGACTCTCGTGATCGAAGGGGTTGACCCCCCCGCCATACCCCCCTAGACACGCCGCCGTTTGCGCGGCGGGCGGGGTTACACCTGGCCCGCCTTTTTGCGACAATGACCGGCCTGTTTCTGGCCCTGCGTTTAGGAGGCGCTTCCGAGATGTCCAAAGACCTTCTCCCCCCTCCTGTTTTGCTCAAGGGCGTTACCGGCGTTCTGGCCCTGGCCGACGGCACGATCCTGCAAGGCGTGGGCTGCGGCGCGGTCGGCGACGCGGTCGGCGAGGTGTGCTTCAACACCGCCATGACCGGCTACCAGGAGATCCTGACCGATCCCTCCTACATGGCCCAGATCGTCGCCTTCACCTTCCCGCACGTGGGCAATGTGGGGACCAATCTCGAGGATCTGGAGCAGATGAGCGGCGGGGCCGAGACGGCCGCCCGCGGCGTCCTGTTCCGCGAGGTCCCGACCGATGCGGCCAACTGGCGCGCCAACAGCGACTTCGACGCCTGGATGCAGCGGCGCGGCGTCATCGGCCTGGCCGGGGTCGACACCCGCGCCCTGACCCGCAAGATCCGCGAGACCGGCATGCCGCACGGCGTGATCGCCCACTCGCCGACCGGCCAGTTCGACCTTCCCGCCCTGGTCGCCAAGGCCAAGGCCTGGGCCGGGCTGGAGGGCCTGGACCTGGCCAAGGACGCCTCCACCACCCAGACCTTCACCTGGGACGAGGGCCTGTGGTCGTGGCCCGAGGGCTACGCCAAGCTGGACAAGCCCAAGTACGAGGTCGTGGTCCTGGACTACGGCGTCAAGCGCAACATCCTGCGGGCCCTGGCCCATGTCGGCGCCCGCGCCACGGTGGTGCCGGCCAACACCTCGGCCGAGGACATCCTGGCCCGCAATCCCGACGGCGTGCTGCTGTCCAACGGCCCGGGCGACCCGGCCGCGACGGGGGAGTATGCGGTTCCCGTTATTCAGACGCTGGTCGAAAGCGGCAAGCCGGTGTTCGGCATCTGCCTGGGACACCAGATGCTGGCCCTGGCGCTGGGCGCCCAGACCGTGAAGATGGAACAGGGGCACCATGGGGCCAACCACCCCGTGAAGGACCTGACGACCGGCAAGGTCGAGATCGTCTCGATGAACCACGGCTTCACCGTCGACAGCGCTTCGCTGCCGAAGGCGGTGACCGAGACGCACGTGTCGCTGTTCGACGGCACCAACGCCGGCATCGCCCTGGAAGGCAAGCCGGTGTTCTCGGTGCAGCATCACCCGGAAGCCTCGCCCGGCCCGACCGACAGCCTCTACCTGTTCGAGCGCTTCGCCGGCCTGATGGACGCGGCGAAGTAGGTCGGCGGCCTCACGGCCCCGCTTACACAAAACGACGACCCAATTGTCATGGCCGCATCACGTTCCCCGCCGGGGCGCGTGATAGCCTTTTCGCGTTCCGGTTCCCCTGCGACCCTTCGACGAGGATCCCATGACCTATGAACGCATCGGCGGCGAGGCGATCGCCAACGCCGCCCTCGACGACTTCTTCCGCCGCGCCCAGGACGACGACCTGCTGACCCACCTGGTCGGGCCGGTGATCTCGCCGGGCGCGCGGGCCTTCATGGCGGCGGCCCTGGATCTCGACAACGACGACGAGGCCCGCCTGGCCCCGGCCCTGGCCTGGCTCTCGGACAACGGTCCCGAGGACGAGGACCTGGACCACATGATCGGTCACCTGGCCCTGGCCCTCGAGGCCCAGGGCGTCGGCGACGAGGTCATCGCCGAGATCGCCGACCGCGCGGAAAGCCTGCGCGACGCCGCGCTGGGCGTCTGGCCGGACGACGAGGATGAGGACGAAGACGACGAGGTGGCGGCTTAGGGCGTCGGCCCCCTCAGTCGCTTCGCGACAGCTCCCCCAGAGGGGGAGCATCCGCGCCTCGATAGATCCTCCCCTCTGGGGCAGAGGGGTATCGCATATGCCTCAAAACGGTTGTCATCCCGGACGAGCGCGCAGCGCGAAGATCCGGGACCGGGGCGTGAACGCAGGCGCTTCCGGCGGTCCCGGATCGGCGCTCGGCTCTGCCGAGCTTGTCCGGGATGACAGGTTTTTTCAGAGCAAATCCATATGCGACAGCCCTGCCCTCTGCGGGAGGTGGCCCGAAGGGCCGGAGGGGGCTCGCGCCGCCTAGGTCCCGAACTGGGTGAACGGGACCTTGTTGAACAGCTCGCGCTCGGCGCCGCGCGGGTCGTCCTCCATCCGCGTGGTGTTGTCGAACACCAGGGTCTGGCGGCGGGGCAGGGTATAGGGCTCCCACTTCGGGATGGACGGGTTGTTGGGATCGCCCGTGCGCGCGAAGGCGATGAAGGTGTCGGCCAGCCGCTCGTGCATGGCCACGGCGTCCGGACCCGAACCGGTGATCACGCCGGGGGCGTCGAAATTGCCGAACATCAGCTGCATGTCCAGGGTGTGCGGGGCGCCCCAGACGCCGCCGTCCTTGGGCGCGCGCCAGTCCAGCTGGTAGGCGAAGGCGGGCGCGCCGGCCTTGGCTCGCTCCTCGTCCTGGATGATCGCCGCCTTCCACGACCGGCCGGCGGTCCCGGCCGCGAAATAGACGTCGGCCGGCGTGTAGTGCGGATAGATCCGGCGATAGGCGGCCACCACCGTGGCGGGGTCGATGTCGATGCGGGCGTTGAACTGGGCCGGCAGCTTCTCGACCACCTGTTCCCAGGTCAGGGTCATCAGGCTCTTGTCGTAGCCGACGAAGCCGCGCGTCTCGTCGTGGGTGTTGCCGACCATCATCGGCACGTCCAGGCCCATCGGCGAGGCGTCGGGGAAGAACGGGTGGCGGGTCAGCGACCGCTCGTCCAGCACCGGGCCCATATAGACCCCGCCGCTGCCGGCGATCGGGTCGACGGCCTTCAGCCCGGCCAGGACCTGGTCGGCGGGCAGGGCGCGCAGGGCGGCCAGGTCCTTGATGCCCAGCTTGTCGATGAAGCCCTTGGCCCGCCGGGTGGCGTTGAACGGGCCGGCGGCGGTGACCTGCTGGCCGCTCATGGTGGCGGCGCGGTGGAACAGGCCCTTGGCGGCCGGCATGGCCATCAGGGTGGCGATCTTGGCCCCGCCGCCCGACTGGCCGAACAGCATGACATTGCCCGGATCCCCGCCGAACGCGGCGATGTTGTCGCGCACCCATCGCAGGGCCAGGACCAGGTCCAGTTGGCCGGCGTTGCCGCTGTCGGCCACCGACGGGTCGTCGAACAGCCGCGCCAGGTAGAGATAGCCGAAGGCGTTGAGCCGGTGGTTGACGGTGACCACGACGACATCGCCGCGCCTGGCCAGCTTGGTCCCGTCGTACCAGGGGCTGGCGCCCGAGCCGGTGTTGTAGGCGCCGCCGTGGATATAGACCATCACCGGCCGCTTCCTGCCGTCGGCCAGGTTCTTACCGGTCGCCGGGGTCCAGATGTTGAGGAACAGGCAGTCCTCGCTCAGCGCCTCGCCGTCCTCGCCCTTGCCCTGCGGGCAGGCCGCGCCATAGGCCAGGGCGTCGGCCACGCCGGTCCACGGCCTGGGCGGCCGGGGCGGCATGAAGCGGCCCGCGCCCCCCGTGTCGGCCCCGTAGCGCACGCCCTTGAACACCTGGACGCCGTCGCCGGCCGCGCCCCGCACCTTGCCGTAGGTGGTGGCCACGATCGGACCCGGCTGGGCGGCCAGGGCGGGGCCCGAGGCCAGGGCCAGGGCCGCGCCCGCGCCGGCGATCAGGCCGCGACGATCAAGGTTGGGATGATCCATGGGCGTCCTCCAGGCGCGGTTGGGTTCGCGCTCGGCGGAATCGCTACCACGGTTCCTGACACCGGTGACATCCACTTTTTTGGGGCTCACCGAGACCCTCTCCCAGAGGGAGAGGGTGTTAAAGCGCCGCCACCGCCTTGGCATGCGCCCGCACCACGTCCAGCGTCGAGGCGTCGGTGTCGAACACGCCGAACAGGCCCTGCTCCTCCTGCGGCGGATCGCCGACATAGGAGCGGTCGCCCATCTTGAACCAGGCATCGGGATGCTGGGCGCGGCCCTCGCCGTTCCAGGCCCAGAAGTTGGTCCCGGCCAGCGGGCCGCCCGCCTTCATGTCGGCTTCCACCAGGCCGAACATCGTCCTGTAGAACCGGTCGCGGTGGGTGGTGGGGCCGCCGGGCGTGAAGGCGCGATCCTCGCGGATCAGGCCGAACTCCTCGATCACCAGCGGCTTGTTCAGGCTCCGGGCGATGGCGATGTGGCGCGCCACGTAGTCGCGGCACTTGGCCTCGCCGGCTTCATAGGTGGCCGGCTGGTTCTTGAACTCGATCCAGCCCCAGTTGTTGGGCCAGACGTGCAGGGTCAGGTAGTCGATGCTGGCCGGCTTGTGGGCCTCGACCACGCAGGCCTCGCGCTGCAGGCAGCCCATGTCGCCCTCGCTGCCGGTGCTGACCAGGTGGCGCGGGTCCAGCGACTTGATCAGGGCCGAGGTCTCGGCGATCCAGCGGTAGTAGGTCGGCAGGTTGGCGACCCCGAAGGCCTCGCTGCCGCCCGGCCGCGGCTCGTTGGCCAGCTGCCAGGCCATGATGGTCGGGTCGTCGCGATAGGGTTTGCCGGTCACGCTGCTGACCCGGCCGACCAGAGCGCGCAGATAGCGGCGGAACAGGTCCTGGGCCTTGGCGTCGCCATAGAAGCGGGCCGAATAGTCGGCGAACTCGGGCCAGGGGTGGGCGGGGTCGCCCTGCTGGAACCAGTCGCCATTGCCGGTCCAGCGCAGATAGGCCGGCATGCCGCCCGACCAGTCCCAGAAGTTGTTGACGTAGATGACCGCCTTCATGCCGCGCTTGGCCATCTCGGCCAGCGCCACGTCCAGGCCCTTGAGCAGGTCCTGGTCGTAGTCCTCGCCCGGGCCGCGGAAGGTGGGGGAGATCGCCACCTTGGCCGGCGAGGTCTCGCCCGCGCCCAGGATGCGCAGGTTGGTGACGCCCAGGGCCTTCAGCCGGTCCAGCTCGCGGCCCAGCCGCGCGCGGTCGCCGGATGGCCCCGGCGAGCCCAGCCAGGCCCCGTACCACAGGTTCGCCCCGACGAAGCGATAGGGCTTGCCGCCCAGGCTGAGGCGGCCGTCCTTGACGGTGACGAAGGTGCTGGGCGCGGCGGCGCCTGGCGCGGCTTGAGCGCCGCCGGCGGCCAGGGCGGCGGTTCCGGCGGCCAGCAGGTGGCGTCTCGACAGCATGGTTCACTCCCCGTTGTTTTGGGACAACCTAAAGGGTGCGGGCGGCCTGGGGGAAGGCATTAAATAAATTTGTTTTCAGAATAGCCGTCCCTATCCCGTTGAAGAATGGCGCCGCCGATCAGGTTGCGGCGCGCAGAAAGATCACGGCTCATGTCGGAGAGGTCGCGGAAGACACGTCCTCGGTGGGAAGCCAGCGATCGGGAGATCATCGCCATGAACCGCGCGACCCAGCCTATGAGGCCCACCATCACCGCCTTCAAGGCCTCGCCCGATCGCGGCCGGGGCCTGGCGCGCGACATGCGCGTGCGCTGGGCGCTCGAGGAAGTCGGCCAGCCCTACGACGTCCGCCTCGTCACATTCGCCGAGATGAAGCAGCCGGCCCACCGGGCGCTGCATCCGTTCGGCCAGATCCCGACCTACGAGGAAGGCGACCTGGTGCTGTTCGAGTCCGGGGGCATCGTGCTCCACATCGCCCAGACCCGCGCGGGCCTGCTGCCGGACGACCCCGACGCCCGGGCCCGGGCGATCACCTGGATGTTCGCCGCGCTCAGCACGGTCGAGCAGTCGATCGTCGAACTGCAGTTCGTCCTGTTCACCGAGCGCGACAAGAGCTGGTACGAGGCGCGCCTGGCCATGGTCCACGACCGCATCCGCGCGCGGCTGGGCGAACTCTCCGACCGCCTCGGCGACGCCGACTGGCTGGACGGCGCGTTCAGCGCCGCCGACCTGATGATGGCCTCGGTGCTGCTGAGGACGCGCGGGTCGGGCCTGCTGGACGAGTATCCCAACCTCGCCGCCTATGTCGCCCGCGCCGAAGCCCGGCCGGCCTACCAGCGCGCCTTCGCCGCCCAGCTGGAAGTCTTCAAGGCGACGCTGGCGGGGTAGGGGGCGCCGGGCGCGCGCTCCCCAATTCGTTGTCATCCCGGAAGCCCCGCAGGGGCTGTCCGGGACCCAGGGGACTGGGTAAAGGCCTTGCGGTTCACCTGGGTCCCGGACAAGCGCTGCGCGCTTTCCGGGATGACAACTTACTAAGCGCGCTTCAGCGAGGGCCTTACAGATTCAGCAGCGACGGGTCGCCGCCCTGGGCGGTGATGTTGATGCTCAGCGCCCGCTCGACCGCGTAGCGCAGCAGGGCGTGGGGGCCGCCGGCCTTGGGACCGGTGCCCGACAGACCCTCGCCGCCGAACGGCTGGACGCCGACCACGGCGCCGGTCATCGAGCGGTTGACGTAAGCGTTGCCGGCCGGGACCAGCCGCTGGACGTCGGCGGCGAAGCTCTCGATCCGCGAGTGGACGCCCAGGGTCAGGCCGTAGCGGCGGGCCGCCAGGGCGCCGGCGACCTGCTCCAGATCCTCGGGCCGGTAGCGCACCACGTGCAGCACCGGGCCGAACACCTCGCGCTCCAGGAAGTCGGCGGCGGGAATCTCGGCCAGGACCGGGGCGAAGAAGGTCCCGGCTTCCGGCGCGGGCAGGGCGTGCAGCACCTTGGCCTCGCGGTTCAGGCGCGCCAGGTGCTGGTCCAGCGCCGCCTTGGCCTCGGCGTCGATCACCGGGCCGACGTCGGTGACGGCCAGGGCCGGGTCGCCGATGACCAGAGCGTCCATCGCGCCCTTCAGGCCCTCGATGATGTGGTCGGCGGTGTCTTCCGGCAGGAACAGCAGGCGCAGGGCCGAGCAGCGCTGGCCGGCGCTGCCGAAGGCCGACAGGATCACGTCGTCGATCACCTGCTCGCGCTGGGCGGTGGTGTCGACGAACATGCCGTTCAGCCCGCCGGTCTCGGCGATGAACGGGACGATCGGACCCTGGCGCTGGGCCAGGGTCTGGTTGATTCGCCAGGCGGTGTCGGTGCCGCCGGTGAAGGCCACGCCGTCCAGGCCCTCGTGGGCGGTCAGGGCCGCGCCGACCGTCTCGCCGCGCCCCGGCAGCAGGGCCAGCAGGCGATGGTCCAGGCCCGCGGCGTGATAGAGCTTCACGGCCTCCATGGCGATCAGCGGGGTCTGCTCGGCCGGCTTGGCCAGCACCGCGTTGCCGGCCGCCAGGGCGGCGGCGACCTGGCCGGTGAAGATGGCCAGCGGGAAGTTCCACGGACTGATGCAGACGAAGACGCCGCGGCCCGCCAGGCGCAGGCTGTTGGTCTCGCCGACCGGCCCGGTCAGGACCTCGCCGGCCAAGCCGAACTGGTCTTCGGCCAGCTTGGCGTAGTAGCGGCAGAAGTCGACGGCCTCGCGCACCTCGGCGATGGCGTCGGGCAGGGTCTTGCCGGCCTCGCGCGAGAGGAGGGCGCACAGGCGCTCGAGATTGGCCTCCAGGGCGTCGGCCATGGCGCGCAGCACCTCGGCGCGGGCCGGACCGCCGGCCTGGTCCCAGGCCGGCTGGGCGGCGCGGGCCAGGCGGAAGGCCTGGTCGATCTGCGCCGGCTGGGCTTCGGAGACCACCCCGACGACACGCTCGTGGTCGGCTGGGCTCTGCACTGGCATCGGCGGGGCGCCGACCGTCAGCTTGCCGCCGACCAGCGGGCCGGCCGACAGGGTCAGCCTGTCCAGCTCGGCCAGGTGGGCGGCCAGGCGGTCGCGGTCGGCCTTGACCGACAGGTCCAGGCCCGCGCTGTTGCGGCGGCGCGGGCCATAGACGTCGACCGGCGTCGGGATCTTGGCGTGGCGGTCGGGATGGGCCTCCACCGCCGTGACGGGGTCGACCACCACCTTCTCGACCGGCACCCGCTCGTCCAGCAGGGCGTGGACGAACGAGGTGTTGGCGCCGTTCTCCAGCAGGCGGCGGACCAGGTAGGGCAGGAGGTCCTCGTGGCCGCCGACCGGGGCATAGGCCCGCAGGGTCACGCCGTCATAGAGGTCGTCGGCGGCCTTGTAGAGCGCCTCGCCCATGCCGTGCAGGCGCTGGTGCTCGATCCTGACGCCGGCGGTCTTCGACATCCGCACCACGGCGGCCAGGGTGTGGGCGTTGTGGGTGGCGAACTGGGCGTAGAGGTGCGGGGCCGCGTCGATCAGGGCTTTGGCGCAGACCAGGTACGACAGGTCGGTGGCCGGCTTGGTGGTATAGACCGGATAGTCCGGCCGGCCGGCGACCTGGGCGCGCTTGATCTCGCTGTCCCAGTAGGCGCCCTTCACCAGGCGGACCATCAGGCGGCGGCCGGTTTCCTGCGACAGGGCCGTCAGGCGCTTGATCACCTCGGGGCAGCGCTTCTGATAGGCCTGGACGGCCAGGCCCAGGCCCGTCCAGTCGCCCAGCTCGGGCTCGCGGCACAGGCGGTCCAGCAGCTTCAGCGACAGGGCCAGGCGGTCGGCCTCCTCGGCGTCGATGGTGAAATTGATGTCGTACTTGGCGGCGATCAGGGCCAGGCGCAGGACGCGCGGATAGAGCTCGTTCCAGACGCGAGCCTCTTGCGTGGCCTCGTAGCGCGGCGTCAGGGCCGACAGCTTGACCGACACGCCGTGGCCGGCTTCGGGGCCGGCCCTGTTCGACAGCTTGCCGACCGTCTCGATGGCGTCGGCATAGGACTTCTCGTAGCGCGCGGCGTCGGCGGCGGTGCGGGCGCCTTCGCCCAGCATGTCGAAGCTGCAGATGTCGCCGTCGTTGGCGGCGCGCTTGATGGCCGCCTCGATGGTGCGGCCCAGCACGAACTGCTCGCCCATGATGCGGATGGCCTGGCCGACGGCGGCGCGGATCACGGGCTCGCCCAGGCGGCCGGCGATCTTTTTGATAAACGCCGGCAAGTCCCGCTGGGCCTGGTCGTCGGGCTCGACGATCTTGCCGGTCAGCATCAGGCCCCAGGTCGAGGCGTTGACGAACAGGCTGTCGCTGCCGCCCAGGTGGCTGGCCCAGTCGGCCGAGCCGATCTTCTCGGCGATCAGCTTGTCGCGGGTGTCGTCGTCGGGCGTGCGCAGCAGGGCCTCGGCCAGGCACATCAGGGCCAGGCCCTCGCGGGTGCCGAGGCTGAACTCCTGCAGGAAGCTTTCGACCACGCCCTGCTTGCGGACGCTGCGGCGGGCGCCGCGGACCAGGGCCTCGGCCTCGGCGCGGACGGCGGCGCGGTCCTCGCGGCCCAGGGGCTGGGCGGCCAGCAGGTCGGCGATCACCGCCGCCTCGTCACGATACTTGCCGTCGTCCAGGGAATCCCAATCGGTCATGGTCGCCTCAGCTATTGGTATATCATCGCTATATCGCCGCCTTGTTCGAAGGTGCTTCGTTTGTTTTGAGGTTGGACTGTACGATCGTCGGTGAAGCCGCCGGATTTCGTTATTCGCTCCACGGCCACGTCGGCTTGTCGCTAAACACGCTGAAGCGGATAGGCCGGTATCCATCGACATCAGAGTCTGAGACGAAAACCTCGTCCTTCGACAAGCTCAGGATGAGGTTTTTCTGCCGCTCGGGCCTGTAAATCGCTCAGGCCTGTAAATGGTCCTCATCCTGAGCTTGTCGAAGGACGAGGGCCACGCACTGAGCGTCAACGTCAAATCGGACAATGATTGGAAAAGGGGAGAGGTGGGAAGGGACGCGATACGGGGGGAGGTCGCGCGTCCCTTCCGCTCTCACACGGCGCCAACGGGGGAGAGAGCGCCATGTCTGCGCTCCGCCGGGGGGAGTGGCGGAGGCGGTCCTGGATCGCCGGGCCACCGGGGGGGAGTGGCGACCAAGCTCGCTAGGACGATCGAGGGTATAGGCCTGACTATGGCGAAGGTGCTTTGTTTGTTGATATGAAATTCCGAACTATCTTCGGTCAAAAGGGGAAATGGCGATGTCTGCTCTGGACGACACCGATCGCCGGCTTTTGCGGGTTCTGCAGGCCGACGGCCGCATCACCAACGCCGAGCTGGCCAAGCGCTGCAACCTGTCGCCGGCCGCCACCTTCGACCGGGTGCGGCGGCTGCGCGAGCGGGGCTTCATCACCGGCTACGCGGCGCTGCTCGACCCGGCCAAGGTCGACCGCGCCCTGCTGATCTTCGTCGAGGTGGTGCTGGACCGCACGACCGGCGACGTGTTCGACGACTTCGCCCTGGCGGTACGCCGCGCGCCCGAGATCCTGGAATGCCACATGGTGGCCGGCGGCTTCGACTACCTGATCAAGGCCCGGGTGCGGGACATGGAGGCCTATCGCGGCTTCCTGGGCGACATCCTCGTCAAGATGCCGGGCGTGCGCGAGACGCGGACCTACGCGGTGCTGGAAGAGGTCAAGAGCACGGTGCAGCTGCCGCTGTGAGACAACACTGCGATTCCGCTCATCCCGGCGAATGCCGGGACCCAGATGGAATGGCTTTGGAGTGGGTTCCTCAAGCTCAGAGCACATCCAACCCGACGCACCGCTAAGGGATCTGGGTCCCGGCATTCGCCGGGATGAGCGGGTTCAAATTAGTCCGCGCCCTTCTCGCGCTTCCGCCACCCGGCCGCCTTGGCCTTGTTGCCGCACGCGCTCATCGAGCACCAGCGGCGGTCGCCCTTGCGCGAGGTGTCGACGAACAGCACCGCGCAGGGCGGGCCTTCGCACTGGCGGATGCGGTCGGAAAAGTCGCCGCCCAGCAGCGACACGCCCTCGCGGGCCAGTTCGGCCAGCAGGCCGCGGACGTCGCCGGACAGGCGGGCGCGGCCGTCGGCGTCCAGCTGCGGCGGGGCGGCGGGCAGGGCGGCGTAGCCGTTGAGCAGGTCGCGGTCGGCCTCGGGCAGGGCGGCGCCCTGGGCGCGCGACAGGGCCAGGCGATAGAGCGCCTCGCGCAGCGACCGGGCCTGGACGAGGTTGCCCTCGGTGGAGCCCGGCGGGACCCGGGCCAGTTCGGCCGCCACCAGCCAGCGGTCGAGGTCGGCGGGCGTGGCCAGCAGGTCGCGCGGCGCGGCGCCCAGCCGGCTGGTGACCGTGGCCGCCAGGTCCAGGGCCGGACTGCCGCCGCGAAACTTGAAGCCGTCGCGGATCTCCGCCTTCGCCGTCGCCATCGCACGCTCCAAACCGGATTGACAGGTTATGGTGTTTCGCGAAGGATCGGCAAGCTAACCTGATAAACAGGTTATGATCTGGAGGCGACATGAACCTGATCCACGGGCGACGTCTGGGCGCGGGCCTGGCGCTGGCGACCATGCTGCTGGCCACCGCCGCGACGGCGGCCGAGCCCTCGCTGGCGGGAACCTGGACCCTGACGGCGGCCGACCGCCTGGCGCCGGACGGCTCGCGCGGCCGCGACTACGGCCAGCATCCGAAGGGACGGCTGATCATCGACGCCCAGGGGCGGTACAGCCTGCAGATCTTCAACGGCGAGCGCCTGCGCGTCGCCTCGGGCGACAAGGCGACGGCCACGCCGGAGGAGTTCGCCAGCGCGGCGATGGGGTCTTCCACCCACTACGGGACCGTGGCCGTCGATACGGCCGCCCACGTGCTGGTCTTCCGGATCGAGGGGGCGTCGTTCCCCAACTGGGAGGGGACCGAGCAGCGGCGCAAATACGTCCTGACCGCCGACAGCCTCAGCTACCAGGCGCCGACGCCGCGCCCCGACGGCTCGATCCCCATCTCGGAGTGGCGGCGCGAGCGGTGAGAGGCGGCGCTCTAATGCCGACGCCAACGCCTATGGATTCTCGCCCCCAATAACTGTCATCCCGGACAAGCGAAGCGCAGATCCGGGATCGCCGGAAGCGCCGGCGTTCACGCGCCGGTCCCGGATCTTCGCGCTGCGCGCTCGTCCGGGATGACAGTTATTTGCGCATATGCGACAGCCCAGCCTCCGGACAAGTCGGTGATGACGAGCTTGGAGGGCGCCCAGGCAAGGTTGGAAGGGGCGCGCGGGATCTGGGGGGAGCGCGCCCCTTCCGGCTTGACGGCGTCGGGGGGCGACGCCGCTAGCACTCCCCCGCTGGGGTCGGGGGATCTATGTGGCTCAGCGGCTTGGGGGAGCCCCGCCGCCGAGCGACTTGTACAGCGTGGCCAGGTTGGTGGCCCGGGCCAGGCGGGCCCCGATCAGGCCCTGCTGGGCGGTGTAGAGCGTCCGCTGGGCGTCCAGCAGGGTCAGGGAGCTGTCGATCCCCGCGCCGTACCGGGCCCGCGACAGGCGGACCGAGTCGTTGGCGGCGGCGACCAGGCGCTCCTGCGAGCCCACCCGGTCCTGAATCGTCGACTGCACGGCCAGGCCGTCGGAGACCTCGCGGAACGCGGTCTGCACCGCCTTCTCGTAACTGGCCACGGCGATGTCGCGGCTGGCCTTGGCGCTGTCGAGATTGGCGACATTGGCCCCGCCGGCGAAGATCGGCAGGCTGATGCGCGGGGCGAAGCTCCAGGTCCCGTTGCCGCTGTCGAACAGGCTGCTCAGCGCGTTGCTGGCGACGCCGGTCGAGGCGGTCAGGCTGATGCTCGGGAAGAAGGCCGCCCGGGCCGCGCCGATATTGGCGTTGGCGCCGGCCAGGTCATGCTCGGCGGCCAGCACGTCGGGCCGGCGGGTCAGCACGTCGGACGGGATTCCGGCGGGCAGGTCCGGCAGGATCTGGGCGGTGACCAGGCCGCCGGCCGGCAGCAGGTCGGCCGGCACGTCGGCGCCGACCACCAGCCGCAGGGCGTTCCTGTCCTGCTCGACCTGGGCGACATAGGTCGCCACGTCCGAGCGGGCGGTTTCGGTCAGGGTCTCGGCCTGGCGCAGGTCCAGCTGGTTGGCCGCGCCGGCGTCGAACCGGCTCCGGGTCAGCTTCAGCGACTCTTCCCGCGTGCGCAGGGTCTCCTGGGCCAGGGCCAGCAGGTCCTGGTCGGCGGCCAGGGCCAGCCAGCTGTTGGCCGTCTGGGCGATCAGGCTGATCTGCACCGAGCGGCTGGTCTCGCGGGTGGCCAGGTAGCTCTGCAGGGCCGCGTCCTTGAGGCTGCGGACCCGGCCGAACAGGTCCAGCTCCCAGGCGGTGACGCCGACCCCGGCCGTGTAGGTCGTGGTGGTGCGATCGCCCCCCTGGAGAGCGGACTGGGCTTCGGTGCTCTGGCTCCGCGTCCCGGTCGCCGTGGCGTCGACGCCCGGCAGCAGGGCCGCGCGCTGGATCCGATACTGGGCGCGGGCCTTCTCGATGTTGAGCACGGCCACCCGCAGGTCGCGGTTGTTGCTCAGCGCCAGGTCGATCACCCCTTGCAGGCGCGGATCGATGAACACGTCGCGCCAGGCCAGGTCGGCGGCGGTGGTCGCCGAGCCGTTGGCCCCCCCCGTGTTGGCTTGGGCGATCGGCCAGGCGTTGTCGACCGCCAGGGCCGGGCGCACGGTCTTGGGCGCCAGGGTGCAGGCGCTCAGGGCCGTGGCGGCCAGCAGGGTCAGGGTCAGGTTGCGAACAAGCATCTTTAGTGGCTCTCGGCCGGAGTCGTGACGGCCTCGTCGTGGCGACGCGGCTTGGGTTTGAAGATCCGCTCGACGATCACGAAGAACAGCGGGACGAAGAAGATCGCCAGCAGGGTGGCCGAGATCATGCCGCCGATCACGCCGGTGCCGATCGCGTGCTGGCTTCCGGATCCGGCCCCGTTGGAGATCGCCAGCGGCAGCACGCCGAAGACGAAGGCCAGCGAGGTCATGATGATCGGGCGCAGACGGATGCGGACCGCCTCCACCGTGGCCTCGATCAGGTCCATGCCCTTCTCGTGAAGGTCCTTGGCGAACTCGACGATCAGGATGGCGTTCTTGGACGCCAGGCCCATGGTCGTCAGCAGGCCCACCTGGAAGTAGATGTCGTTGCTGAGGCCGCGCAGGGTGGTGGCCAGCAGGGCGCCGACGATGCCCAGCGGAATGACCATGATCACCGACAGCGGGATCGACCAGCTCTCGTAGAGCGCCGCCAGCAGCAGGAACACCACCAGGATCGAGATGCCGTACAGGGCCGGGGCCTGGTTGCCGGACTCGCGTTCCTGGGCCGACAGGCCGGTCCATTCGAAGCTGATGCCTGGCGGCAGCTGGGCGGCGATCTTCTCCATGGCGGCCATGGCCTGGCCCGAGCTCTTGCCCGGGGCGGGCGCGCCCTGGATGTTGACCGACGACAGGCCGTTATAGCGCTCGAGACGCGGCGAACCGTAGATCCAGTGGCTGGTGGCGAAGGACGAGAACGGCGCCATCGTGCCGGTGCTGGTGCGGACGTACCAGTTGTCCAGGTCTTCCGGACGCATGCGGAAGGGGGCGTCGGCCTGGACATAGACCTTCTTGATCCGGCCGCGGTCGATGAAGTCGTTGACGTAGGAGCCGCCCCACGCGGCGCTGAGCGCGGCGTTGATGTCGGCCGTGGTCAGGCCCATCGCCCCGGCCTTGGCCTGGTCGATATCGATCTTCAGCTGCGGGGTGTCGTCCTGGCCGTTGGGCCGCACGCCGGCCAGGGTGGGATCCTGGGCGGCCATGCCCAGCACCTGGTTGCGCGCGGCGATCAGGGCGTCGTGGCCGACGCCGCCGATGTCCTGCAGCTGGAAGTCGAAGCCCGACGAGGTGCCCAGCTCCGGCACGGCCGGCGGCACGACCGCGAAGACCATGGCGTCGCGGATCTGCATGAACTTGCCCATGGCCCGGCCAGCGACGGCCGGAGCCTTGAGGTTGGCGGCCTTGCGCTCGTCGAAGTCCCGCAGGCGGATGAAGGCCAGGCCGGCGTTCTGGCCGGCGCCGGCGAAGCTGAAGCCGGCGACGGTGAACACCGCCTGCACCGACTCCTTCTCGTCGACCAGGAAGTGGTTGCGCACCTGGTCGAGCACGGCCTGGGTCCGCTCTTCCGGCGCGCCGGGCGGCAGCTGGACCAGGGTGAACATCGTGCCCTGGTCTTCCTCGGGCAGGAAGGCGCTGGGCAGGCGGATGAACAGGAAGCCCATCACCAGGATGATCACGCCATAGGCCAGCATCCAGCGGCCGCTCTTGCCCAGCAGGCCGCGGACCCCGCCCTGATAGCGGCGGCTGACGTCGTTGAAGTTGCGGTTGAACCAGTTGAAGAAGCGGTTGGCGAGGTTCACCACGAAGCCCAGGGGGCCCTCGTGGTCGGTCTTGAGGACATGCCCCTCGCCATGGGTCACCGGCTTGAGCAGGGTGGCGCACAGGGCCGGCGTCAGGATCAGGGCGACCAGCACCGACAGGGCCATGGCCGAGACGATGGTGATCGAGAACTGGCGGTAGATCACGCCCTGGGAGCCGCCGAAGAAGGCCATGGGCACGAACACCGCGGCCAGGACCAGCGCGATGCCGATCAGGGCGCCGGTGATCTCGTTCATCGACTTGCGGGTGGCCTCGACGGGACTGAGCCCTTCCTCGCTCATCACTCGCTCGACGTTCTCGACCACGACGATGGCGTCATCGACCAGCAGACCGATGGCCAGCACCAGGCCGAACATGGTCAGGGTGTTGATCGAGTAGCCGAAGGCGGCCAGCACGCCGAAGGTGCCCAGCAGGACGACCGGCACGGCGATGGTCGGGATCAGGGTCGCGCGCCAGTTCTGCAGGAACAGGAACATGACGATGAAGACCAGCACGATGGCTTCGATCAGGGTCTTGATCACCTCCTCGATCGACAGCTTCACGAACGGCGTCGAGTCGTAGGGGACCACGTAGCGGTAGCTGGCCGGGAAGGTCCTGGACAGCTGCTCGACCCGCGCCTTGACGGCGTCGGCGGTGTTCAGCGCGTTGGCGCCGGGGGCCAGGCGGATGGCCAGGCCGGCGGCGGGCTTGCCGTTGTACTTGGCGCCGAAGCCGTAGCTTTCCGCGCCCAGCTCGACCCGGGCCACGTCGCGCAGGTGCACGATGGCGCCGCCGGGGCTGTTCTTGACGATGATCTCCTGGAACTCGGCCGGGGTGGAGAGGCGCGACTGGGCCGTGATCGTGGCGTTCAGGGCGGTGCCCGGCAGGTTGGGCACGCCGCCCAGCTGGCCGGCCGAGACCTGGGCGTTCTGGGCCCGGATGGCGGCGATCACGTCGGCGGGCGTCAGGCTGTAGCTGGTCAGTTTGTTGGGATCCAGCCAGATGCGCATGGCGTACTGCGCGCCGAACAGCTGGACCTCGCCCACGCCGTCGACGCGGCTCAGCGGATCCTGCAGGTTGCTGGCGATGTAGTCGGCCAGGTCGGTGTTGGTGGTCTTCGGATCCTCGGAATACATGCCGACGATCAGCAGGAAGTTGCGGGCCGACTTGGCCACGGTCAGGCCCTGCTGCTGCACTTCCTGCGGCAGGAGCGCGGTGGCCGTCTGCAGCTTGTTCTGCACCTGCACCTGGGCGATGTCGATGTTGGTGCCGGCCTTGAAGGTCAGGGTGGTGGTGGCCGAGCCCGAGCTGTCGCTGGTCGACGACATGTAGTCCAGGCCGTCGAGGCCCTTCATCTTCTGTTCGATGACCTGGGTGACGCTGTCCTCGACGGTCTTGGCCGAGGCGCCGGGATAGATGGCGTTGACCGACACCTGGGGCAGGGCGATGTCGGGATACTGGGCGATCGGCAGGCCGCGGATGGCCAGGGCCCCCGCCAGCATGATGACGATCGCGACGACCCAAGCGAAGATCGGCCGGTCGATGAAGAAACGGGAAAGCATGGGGGGCCGGCCTTACTGAGCAGCGGGGGCGGAGGCGGTGATGACGGCCGGCTTCACCGGGGCGCCGGGACGGACCTTCTGCAGGCCCTCGACGATGACCTGCTCGCCGGGCTTCAGGCCCGAGGCCACCAGCCACTTGTCGCCCACCGTCTGGGTGGCGACGATCTGGCGGGGTTCGGCCGCGCCCTTGGCGCCGACCACCATCACGGTGGCGTTGCCCTTGGGGTCGCGGCTGACGGCCGCCTGCGGGATCAGCATGCCGTCGCTGGCCACGCCCTTGCCGAGCACGGCGCGGACGTACATGCCGGGCAGCAGCACGCCGTTGGGGTTGTCGAAGGTGGCGCGCAGGCCGACCGAGCCGGTGGTCGGGTCGACGGTGACGTCCGAGAACTCCAGGCGGCCGGGGATCGGGTAGGTCGAACCATCCTCGAGCTTCAGCGTCACCTGGGCCGAGCCGCTGCGGCCCAGCTGGCCGCTGTTCAGCGCCGCCTGCAGCTTCAGCATCTCGGCCGAGGACTGGGTCAGGTCGACATAGATCCTGGATAGGTCCTGCACCGTGGCCAGGGCGGTGGCCTGGCTGGCGGTGACCAGGGCGCCGGGGGTGACCGAGCTCTTGCCGATGCGGCCCGAGATCGGCGAGACGACCTTGGTCCAGCCCAGGTTGATGCGGGCGTTGTCCACGGCGGCCTTCTGGGCGGCGACGTTGGCGATGGCCTGCAGGCTGGCGGCCTGGGCGTCGTCGTTGTCCTGCTTGGAGACGGCGTTGATGGCGACCAGCTCCTTGTAGCGGTCGGCCTTCAGCTTGGCGGCCGTGGCGGTCGCCTGGGCCTGGGCCAGGCCGGCGGCGGCGCTGTTGTAGGCGGCCTGGAAGGTGGCCGGGTCGATCTGGTAGAGCGGCTGGCCGGCGCGGACATAGCCGCCTTCCTGGAACAGGCGGGCCTTGATGATGCCGCCGACCTGCGGGCGCACTTCCGAGACCAGATAGGCCGAGGTGCGGCCGGTCAGTTCGCTGGTCAGGGTGACCGGCTCGGTCTTGGCGACGACGACGCCGACCGGCGTCGGGCCGCCGGGGCCCATGCCGCCGGGGCCGCCCTTGCCTTGGCCGCAGGCCGCCAGGGTTAAGGCGATGGCCGTCAGGGAAGCCGCCGAAAGGACGGCGCGAGAACGGTCGAAAGACATGCAGAAACCCCAGGAGCGACAGGGCGTCGCAGGCTTTCAGCCTTGACGACGCCCCGTTGGTGACCAACATGAGAATGAACGTTCATTCTCAACGGGGCTGGACATAGGTCCGAGGTTGTCGCAAGTCAACCTCGGGGGTTCCGTCCAGCTTGACGTGACGGAAATTTAATTGGGAAGCGATGCTTTCGATGAACGACGACGCCAACACCACGCTGCGGCCGACGCCCGAGGCGCGGCGGCAGCAGATCCTGGACGCCGCATGCGACTGCGTGCGCCAGGCGGGGTTCCATGGCGCCAGCATGGCCGAGATCGCCAAGGCCGCCGGCCTGAGCGTGGGCCAGATCTACCGCTACTTCGAGAACAAGGAGGCGATCATCGCCGCCATCGTCGCCCAGGACCTGGCCGAGATGCGCGAGAAGTTCGCCGAGATGGAAAGCCGGCCGGGCGACCTGGTCGACGCCCTGGTCGAGCACCTGCCCGAGGCCGTCGGCAAGTGCTTCGACCTGGGCCGCGCGGCCCTGACCCTGGAGGTCCTGGCCGAAGCCAGCCGCAATCCGAAGGTCGCCGCGATCCTGCGGGCCGCCGACGAGCAGGAGCGGGTCTACGCCCAGGCCATGCTGGATCGCGGCCGCAGGCCCGAATGGACCGACGCCGAGTTCCAGGCGCGCTGCGAGGTCGTGGGCCTGCTGTTCGACGGCATGATCATCCGCGCGGTCAATCACCCCGACACCGACCGCGAGTCCCTGACCCGCGTCCTGCGCGAGACGGTCCGGCAACTGCTGGGCTAGGGCCACGAGACCGCTCAAGAACCGTCTCCCACAGGGGGCGTCGACATAGCGGTGGACAGGATCGTCAGCCTTTCCGTAACGTCAAGTTGTGACGAGAAAAAAGCGGCCCCATGTCGGGACTTCGCGCCGTCGTGCGTCCTTCGTGGGATCGCGCGCCTCGGATTCGACCGGGAACGGCGCGCGGGCCCCTTCGGGCCGCCAGACAAAAGGGAAGACGCCATGACCTATTCGACTGTCCGTCCGCGCGCGCGCCGGGTTTCCTGGCTGACCGCCGGCGCCGCCGCCCTGGCCCTGGCCGCCTGTTCACCGGCCGACAAGAAGGCCGAAGCGCCCGCGGCCTTGTCAGCCCCGGCTCCGGCCGCCGCGTCCGCGGCGATGGCGGACAAGTTCGTCATGCCCAAGGTCCCGGCCGGCGACTACAAGCTGGACCCGACCCACGCCAGCCTGGACTTCAAGGTCAACCACCTGGGTTTTTCGAACTACACCGCGCGGTTCAGCGACTTCGACGCCAAGCTGAAGTTCGACCCGGCCAACCCTTCGGCCTCCAGCGTCGAGGCGACGATCGATCCCAAGTCGCTGAGCCTGCCCAACCCGCCGCCAGGCTTCAAGGACGAGCTGACCGGCAAGGCCTGGCTGGACGCGGCCCAGTATCCGGCCATCACCTTCCGCTCGACCAAGGTCGAGGTCACCGGCGCCAACACCGCCAAGGTCACCGGCGACTTCACCCTGCACGGCGTGACCAAGCCGGTGGTGCTGGACGCCACCTTCAACGGCGGCTACGCCGGCCATCCGATGGATCCGCACGCCCGCATCGGCTTCTCGGCCCACGGCGTGTTCAAGCGTTCGGACTTCGGCGTCGCCTACGGCGTCCCGGCCCCGGGCACGACCATGGGCGTCAGCGACGCGGTCGACGTCCAGATCGAGGCCGAGTTCAGCGGGCCGCCGCTGGCGGACGCCAAGGCTCCGACGGCGGCTCCGGCGCAATAGTCGAACGCCCCCTCCGTCCGCTTCGCAGCCACCTCCCCCGTTGCACGGGGGAGGAGAAGGGACCGCATCCTCCTCACCCGCATCGCGGGGGAGGCGGCGCGCTGCGGATACGCAGCGTGACGGAGGGGGCGTCCTACGGGACCAGGTTCCAAGCCAGCGCCGGAACCGCCTTTGCCAGTTCCTCCGCGACGATCTCCGAACAGGCCGCCGCGCCCGCCGGGCCCAGGTGGGTGTAGTCGAACACCGGCGCGAACCGGCCCGTCTTCGGCAGGATCGCGGTCGGCGGCGTCGGCGGGTCCATCGGCACGGGCGCGGCGCCGGGGATCGGCGGCTCGTAGAACTTCACGCCCACCGTCGTGCCGCCGGCGATCGCCTTGGCCAGTTCGGGCGAGGGCGGGGTCTCGGCCGAGGCGGCGGCCTTCAGCGGGCCCAGGGCCTGGGCGGCCTGGGCGCTGCGGGCGTTGAGGTCGACCAGCGGCGTCCCGGTCTCGGCGGCCACGGCCCGGACCGCCTGGGCCCACGGGGCCAGGTCGTCGACCAGCCGGCCGTCCTTGAACTGCCGGCGCGCCAGGGGCGTGACCAGCACCGGCCGGGCGCCGGCCGCGCGGGCTTCGGCGACATAGCGCTTCAGGTTTTCGGGAAAGCTGGTCTTCAGGCCGGTCAGCCGCTCGGCGCGCCCGTAGGCGTCGTTGTGGCCGAACTGGATCAGCACATAGGTCTCGGCGAAGAGCCCGCCCTTCATCTCGCCCAGGGCCAGGGTCCAGGAGCCTTCGGCCCGATAGGTCCTGGTGCTGCGCCCGCCGCGCCCCAGGTTCACGCAGGCGACGTTCGAGGTCACCCGCGTCGCGCAGAACGCCCCGCCCCAGCCGCTGTTCACCGCCGTGGTCGAGTCGCCGACCAGCAGGATCCTGGTCGCCTTGAACGGCGCGGGATCGGCGGGGGGCTGGGCGAGGGCGGGGGAGGCCAGGAGCGCGGCGGCGAGGAGGAGAGGGGTGCGCATGCGTCTGTGATCCTGCCAGCTCATTTTCGTTGTCATCCCGGAAGCCTCGCAGGGGCTGTCCGGGACCCAGGGACTGGGCTGATGCGGTGCGATTCCCCTGGGTCCCGGACAGCCCCTGCGAGGCTTCCGGGATGACAACCGTTGGGGGGCGCATGACGATACCTAACCCAGCGCCCGGTACTTGAACCCCTTGAACCGCGCCGAGCCCTTGCCCGCCGCGTACAACCCCGGCTTCAGCATCAGGAAGCCGCCGCGCACATTGTGGTGGTAGCCCGAGACCTCCATGCCGCGGTCGAACCGCTTCCAGGTCGCGCCGCCCCCCTTCTCAAGATTGGCGCCGCTGGTGTGGAAGCTGACGATGTGGCGGTCGTTGCGCAGCCGCATCAGCATCTTCGCGCCGTGCGGATTGGCCGGGCGGCCGCGCTCGATGCCGTACTGGTGGGTGACGAAGGCCTTGGTGTCGAAGCCTAGGCCGCAATAGAGCTGGCGGTCGTAGAACAGGATCAGGCCGGCGCGGGTGTCCGGATCGACCTCGATCTCGCACTCGATCTCGTAGGCCTGGTCGCCGTTGACGAAGATCAGGGGCGCGCCGCTGGACGGGGCCTCGCCCGCGCCCTTCAGGGTCAGGACGCCGCCCTCGCGCTTGATCCGGTCGCGCTCGCCCGGCTTGGGATCGAAGAAGCTCCACTGCACGCCGTACTTGTCGGTCGAGAAGTCGTCCGACAGCGCCATGCCGTGCGGAACCGGCCGGCCGCCTTTAGGCTTGGCGATCGGCTTCGACAGGTCGCCGCCGCCGACCTCGAACCAGCCGTCCCTGGTCCAGGTCACCGGCGCCAGCAGGGTCTGGCGGCCCAGGGTGTAGTAGCCGTTCTCGTAGCCGTGATAGACGGTCCACCAGTCGCCGGCGGGCCCCTCGACCAGGGTGGCGTGGCCGCGCGACCACCACTTCTCGCTGTTGTTCGTCGTGCGCACGACCGGGTTCCTGGGATCGTCCTCCCACGGGCCGGCCAGGGACTTGGACCGGGCGACGATGACCATGTGGCCGGTCGGCGGACCGGCCGTGCCGCCCACGGCGGTGACCAGGTAGTAGTAGTCGCCGCGCTTCATCACCTTGGGGCCCTCGGGCGAGAAACCCTCGACCTCCCAGTCGTCCGGATAGCGCCAGGGATCGTAGACGTGCTCGGGCTGGCCGACCGTCGACAGGCCGTCGGGCGCCAGCTGGATGCGGTCGCCGCCCGACAGGAACAGCCAGCGCACGCCCTTCTCGTCGACCACATGGCCGGGGTCGATGTAGCGGGGCAGCTTCAGGTCGATCGGCTCGCTCCACGGGCCCTCGATCCGGTCGGCCCAGATGACGTAGCTGGTGTTGTTGTTCGGATACTTGGCCGGGATGTAGATGTAGTAGCGGCCCTTGTGCTTGCAGATCTCCGGCGCCCAGACCGAGCCGATGTTGGTCTTCAGCGAGGCCACGACCGGCGTCCAGTTCACCAGGTCCTTCGAACGCCAGATCAGCAGGCCCGGATAGGCGTCGAACGACGAGTGGGTCATGTAGTAGTCGTCGCCGTCCTTGAGGATCGACGGGTCGGGATGGTCGCCGGCCAGGATGGGGTTGAGGAAGGTCCCGTTCCCCAGGTCGGCCTTGCGCTGGCCCTCGATCCCCCTGGCCCAGGTCGGGCCCTCGCCGGCGGCCGGCGCGCTGGGCAGGGTCCCCATCTGGGCGGCCTGCGAAGCGGCGGGAACGGCGGCCACGGCGGCTCCGGTCAGCAGCGAACCCAGCGCGCCGCGACGGCTGATGTCGACCATGAAAAAGTCCTCCCGACCTGCGTGTCGTACGCTTGTTGCGGGTCACTTAGCGGCAAGGCGACGGCGTTGTCCACCGGTGTCATTTGCCGTTCTTCGAGGCTGAATCGAGGTTTGAAAACGACGTCTGCCGCCGCGAAAATCGCACAAGAAAAAGCCCGAGAGGCGGAACCTCTCGGGCGCTCGGTCAATCTACCGAGGATCAGCCCATGCCGGGGGACGGATCAAATCCAGGGCGGCGGGTCGCCGCAGTCATAGGGCGTTTGATCGAAGTAGGGAGTCGTCGTCCCCCACCAGAGGTACGTCTTGCCCGTACAGTACATCGTCTGTTCGCCGACCGAATTGGTATGGCTGGGATCGTCGTAATAGACACGATCCCAGCCGGTCTTTGGATAGGCTAGGGCGATAAGCGGAATGGCGATGGCCGCCACCAGGCCCGCGCCGGCGACGGCCAGCTTCAGTTTCAGCTTCTTCAAGATCAAACTCCCCAAAGCGCGATAATCGCGTCGCTACCTTGGGGAGCCGTTGCAGGTTGATCAACCGAAAATGGTGATCCGGTTTTGCGAATTTAAAGGTGAGCGATGCGTCCTCAGAAACGTCTGGGGACTGCCTTCTTTCGCATCTGGAGCCTCAGCCCTCCATCGCCTCCAGCTCCTTGCCGCGGGTCTCGTGGACCAGCTTCTGGACCAGGAAGTAGGAGACCAGGGCGCTGACGGCGTAGAAGCCGTAGGTCATCGGCAGGCTGATCGCGGCCAGGGCCGGGAAGCTGACCGAGATCGCGAAGTTGGCGATCCACTGGGCGAAGCCGGCGACGGCCAGGGCCGAGCCGCGCATCTGGTTGGGGAACATCTCGCCCAGCATGACCCACATGACCGGGCCCCAGCTGAGGTTGAAGAACACCACATAGGCGTTGGCGGCGAACAGGGCGATCGGCCCCGTGCCGGCGGCCAGGTGCAGCGAGCCGTCCACCGTGGTGGCGGTCGAGAAGCACCAGGTCAGGATACCGAGGGTCACCGCCATGCCGGCCGAGCCGATCAGCAGCAGCGGCTTGCGGCCGATCTTGTCGATCACGGCGACGGTGGCCAGGCAGGCCAGGATCGACAGGGCGCCGGACAGGATGTTGATCTTCAGGCTGTCGTCCTCGGTGAAGCCGACCGACTGCCACAGCACCGAGCCGTAGTAGAAGACGATGTTGATGCCGACCAACTGCTGGAAGACGGCCAGGACCAGGCCGGCCCAGACGATCATGCGGATCTTCTTGGTGGTCGGGTCCAGCAGGTCCGAGAGCTTGGGCTTGTGGTGGTCGGCGGCCAGCGAGGCTCGGATCTCGGCGACCTTGCCGGCGCCCTGGCCCGCGCCGAACAGGCGCGAGAGGATCTTTTCGGCCTCGGCCTCCTTGCCCTTGGCGACCAGGAAACGCGGGCTTTCCGGGATCGACAGCAGGCTGAAGAAGAAGATCGCCGCGGGGATGGTCTGCATCCAGAACATCCAGCGCCAGGCCGGCAGGCCCATCCAGAACGGGGCGGTCGAGCTGCCGGCGGTGTGGGCCAGGATGTAGTTGGCCACGAAGGCGCCGGTCAGGCCGGTGATGATCATGATCTGCTGCACGGACGATAGCCGGCCGCGGATGTTGGCGGGCGTGACTTCCGAGATGTAGACGGGGCACAGCACCGAGGCGGCGCCGACGCCCAGGCCGCCGATCAGGCGGAAGGCGATGAACACCATCGAGGTGTCGGCCGCCCCGGTGCCCAGGGCGCTGACCAGGAACAGCAGGGCGGCGACGATCATCACCGTGCGGCGGCCCCAGACGTCGGCCAGGCGGCCGGCGGCGAAGGCGCCCACGGCGCAGCCGATCAGGATGGCGCCGACGTTCAGGCCGGTGCCCAGCTTGCTGAGGCTGAAGGCCTTCTCCAGGCCCTCCTGGGTGCCGTTGATGACCCCGCTGTCGTAGCCGAACATGAAGCCGCCGATGGTGGCGACGGCCACGATGGCGGCGATGAAGGCCATGTTCACCTTGGCGCCGTCGGCGCTCATGCCAGGGCTGGGCCCGGCGCTCAAAACTGATGCCACTTTGGTCTTCCCCGATTGGCCCGCAGGCCGCGTTTGATCCCTAACGAGTCCCGCCTTGGGCTCTTGGTTGGCCCGACCTTAATGTTAGCGGTATCAGGCCGCAAGCACCCTCTAGATGTCCAGGCTTAAGGTGCATTGGCAACGTTGTCATCCGTCTCCACGGGGGCTGCCCCGGAACATTGCCGAAAAGACATTTGCCCCGCGCGCCGTGATGGCGTCTTAGCCTTGGCGTCGGGGGCGAGCGTCCGCCGGCGGTTTCTTCGGGGGAAGTCCGTTGCGTTTGAGAGTTCTGCTGCTCGCCGCCGTGGCCGGTCTGTCGCCGAGCCTGGCCCTGGCCCAGGCCCAGGCCGCGCCGCCGTCCCAGGCCGCGCCGAGACCGACGGCGGCCGGCAAGCCCGCCGACGCGCCGACCGCCGTCGAGGGCGTGACGGTGACCAGCGACTCCACCGCCATGCGCACCTCGATCGACCGCCGCAGCTACAGCGTCGCCAACGACCTGTCGGCCAAGACCGGCTCGATCGCCGACGCCCTGCGCAACATCCCCTCGGTCGAGGTCGACATGCAAGGCAATGTCAGCCTGCGCGGCGATCCGAACGTCACGATCATGATCGACGGCAAGCCGTCCAGCATGTTCAACGGCGACGGCAAGGCCGACGCCCTGCAGCAGATGCCGGCCGACCAGATCGACCGCGTCGAGGTGATGACCAACCCCTCGGCCGCCTATCGCCCCGACGGCACGGCCGGGATCATCAACCTGATCACCAAGAAGACCCGCAAGCCGGGCGCGACCGGCTCGGTCAAGCTGAACGTCGGTCCGGACAGCCGCTACAACACCGGCGTCACCGGCAACCTGGTCAAGGGCAAGCTGACCCTCTCGGGCGACGCCGGCCTCCGCTACGACCGCCAGGCCTTCTGGTCGACCGACGAGCGCGACACCGTCACCGCGACCGACCCGGGCGCGCGCACCGTGCAGGACGGCGCGTTCAAGAACGCCGGCCGGGCGGTGAACCTGCGCGGCGGCGTCGACTACACGCTCACCCCCAAGGACCGACTCAGCGGCGAGGTGCGGTTCCGGGGCATGGACTACAGCACCGGCGGCGAGGAGACCTTCACGGTCCTGGGCGCGACGCCCGGCGCCTCGGCCCTGGCCTACGCCCGCGCGTCCAGCGCCAGGATGAGCCGCGACAACGGCGCGGTCAGCGGCGACTGGCGCCACCAGTTCAAGAGCGCCGAGCACGCGCTGGACGCCCACCTGGAATACGAGGTCACCGACTTTCAGCGCGACGGCCAGGCCTTCATCGACAACACCACCGGGGCCGACGTCTACGAGACCTACGGCTTCGGCGCCGACCAGGACCGCGTCAACTTCAAGCTCGACTACACCCGCCCGATGTCCGGCGAGTCCAAGCTGAAGACCGGGCTCGACCTGGAGGGCGTCGACAACGACTACGACAACCACGGAACCCGCGGCCCGTCGCTGGCCGGCCAGGTCGTGGATCCCAGCCGCACCAACCGCTTCCTCTACGACCAGGACGTCTATGCCGGCTACGTCACCTACGAGCGGCCGTTCGGCGACTTCACGGCCCTGGCCGGGCTGCGGGCCGAGCAGGTCGAGATCCGCACCCACCAGGTGACCTCGGGCCAGAAGGACGACAACAGCTACTTCAAGGTCTATCCGTCGCTGCACCTGGGCTACACCCTGAGCCAGACCCAGACCCTGATCGCCAACTACAGCCGGCGCGTCCAGCGCCCGCAGGTCCAGGACCTGAACCCCTACCGGATCTATCAGGACCCCAACACCTACCGGGCCGGCAATCCCGACCTGAAGCCGCAGATCACCGACTCCTACGAACTGGGCTGGCAGTACCGCAAGGGCCCGGCCTCGTACCTGGCCACGGCCTATTATCGCGAGAGCCGCGACGGCGTGACCGACGTGGTGCGCGACCTGGGCGGCGGCGTGTTCCTGACCACGCGCGAGAACCTGACCAAGAGCCGCAACGGCGGGCTGGAGCTGGTGGCCAACGGCAAGCTGACCCCCAAGCTCAGCTACAACATCAGCGGCAACGCCTTCTGGAACGAGATCGACGCCGGCGACCTGGGCTTCACCGACACGCGGTCGGGCACGACGCTGTCGGGCCGCGCCAGCCTCAGCTGGCAGGCCACGCCCAAGGATTTCTTCCAGCTGAACGGCTTCACCTCGGGCAAGCGCCTGACGCCGCAGGGCTATCGCGAGCCGATCTCGCTGCTGAACCTGGGCTACCGCCGCAAGGTCAGCGACAAGCTGAACCTCGTGGTCACCGCCAACGACGTGCTCGACTCGTTCCACGACACCACCGTGCTCGACACCCCGGGCCTGCGGGAGCGGATCGACCGCGGGGCCAACGTGCGGGCGGTGTTCTTCGGCTTCACCTACAGCCTGGGCGGCGGCAAGGCCCGGCCCGAGCAGTTCGACTTCGGCGGCGGGGCGGTGGGGGGGTAGGCCAGTTGCTTCTCGTAGCGCCAGACCTCCAGCGGAAAGAGCCCCTCGGAGGTCTCGGTCGGCACGTTCTCGACCCGCGCCATCGTCCAGCCGGACTTCTCGTAGAACCGTGCGGCGCGGGCGTTGCCGATCGCGCAGGCCAGCCAGGCGACGGTAATCCCGGCCTGGGCCAGGCGCGCCTCGGCGTCGGCCATCAGCACGGCCGCCGCCCCGGTCCCGCGCGCCTCGGCGGCCAGGTAGAACTGATGGAGCTCGTCGTCCTTGATCAGGTGGAAGCCCAATGGCGCGCCGACAGGGCCCAGCGTTCGCACCTTCGGCAAGGCGGCGGCCATGCGGTCTTCGAAGCTCTCCAGCGTGCGCAGACGGGTCAGGGCCTCGGGCAGCAATCCCTCGTGACCGTCGCGCCAGCCGGACCACCACAGATGGGCCAAGGGCTTCAGGTCCGCCGGCTCGGCGTCTCGCACAGCTATCATCGCGCCGCTCCGTCCAGGGTGTCGACCAGCGTCTTTGGGGCCAGGACGCGGTAGCTCACCTTCAGCAGGTCCGCCATCTGTGCCCAGTCGGTGGCCGCGTCCAGGACCACGCCCACGATGTTGGGAAACCAGACCGGACGGAAGAACGGCCGGGCCTCGAAATCGACCGGGTCGAACTGCCGATCCAGCGTGCGGAAGGTCACCACGCAGGCCGGGCCGTCGGTTCCGGCCGCCTGGGTGTAGGCAGCCGGCCAGCCGTCGGCGATCATCAGGACATGGGCGAAGGTCTTGTCGCGCACCCGCCAGCGGGTTCCCACCCAGGCGGCTTCCTGGCGGGTCTCGGGCAGGGCGCGGCAGATCGCGCGAAGCCGGGCGACGATCTGGGACGGGACCTGGGGACGCGTGCCCGACATCTGGTCCGGCTACTTCGAATAGACGACCCGGCACTCGCCTTCGACAGTGGTGTAGCGGCCGTTGGCCGCGTCGACGAATGAGATCCGGCCGCCCTCATCATACTCGACCTTGCCGGTCGAGCGTCCGGCGAAGGTCTGGGTCCCGTAGGACCAGCAGACGATGTCCGCCGGCTTGTCGCCCCAGGTGGCTTCTCGACTGGCTCTCCTGCTGTCGGTGCAGGCGCCCGTCGCGAGCGTCGCCAACAGGATTGAGGCTGTCAGGATCGGGCGCATGCGCGGACCTTCGCTGGAAGCACCGGCCTGTCGGCGCGGGAACGGATGGTCATTGATCGGGCAGGATCTGGGCTTTGGCAACAGGCTGGCGTTTCGACGTCCCGGCGGCGCGGCGCTCTTCGGGGTGTTGCTCCCCAAGTGATCGCCGCCTTAAACCAAAAGGCCCCCGGATCGCTCCGAGGGCCTTCGATCTTCAGTGATTGTGCCGGGGCAGCTTCGACGCCAGGTCCTGGTACTTGACCGCGAACTCCAGCACCCCGCCGGTCTCCAGCTGGCCGGTATGGGCGCGGTAGATTTCCTGCCACGGCGTCATGGTCGCGGGGACGGCCGGAATACCTTCCTTGCGGCGCTCGGCGATGGTCGCCTCGTCCACCAGGGCGTCGCAGCGGCCGGTGTTCAGGTCGATGCGGATGGTGTCGCCGGTGCGCAGCCAGGACAGCCCGCCGCCGACCGCGCTCTCGGGCGAGGCGTTGAGGATCGAGGGGCTGTCGGCGGTGCCCGACTGGCGGCCGTCGCCTAGGGTGGGCAGGCTCATGATCCCGCGCTTCAGCAGGGCGTCCGGCGGCTGCATGTTGACCACCTCGGCCGAGCCGGGCCAGCCGATCGGGCCGGCGCCGCGGATCACCAGGATGCAGTGCTCGTCGATCTCCAGCGCCGGGTCGTTGATCCGGGCGTGGTAGTCGTCCGAACCGTCGAACACGACAGCCCGGGCCTCGAAGATGTCCTCCTGGCCGGGCTTGCTGAGGTAGCGGGCCCGGAAGTCGGCGCCGATGACGCTGGACTTCATGATCGCGAAGTCGAACAGGTTGCCCTTCAGCACCAGGAAGCCGGCCTTCTCGGCCAGGGGCTGGGCGTAGGGGAAGATCACCTCGCGGTCCCTGGTCTCGCGACCTTCCAGGTTCTGCGCCATGGTCTTGCCGGTGACGGTCAGGACGTCGCCGTGCAGGCGGCCCTGTTGCAGCAGCTCCCACAGCACCGCGGGCGCGCCGCCGGCCCGGTGGAAGCGCTCGCCCAGATACTTGCCGGCCGGCTGCATGTTGACGATCAGCGGGATGTCATAGGCCGCCCGCCAGTCGTCGGCGGTGATCTCGAGACCCGCGTGACGGGCCATGGCGGCGATGTGCGGCTGGGCGTTGGTCGAGCCGCCGGCCGCCGCGACCAGGGCGATGGCGTTCTCGAACGCCTTCCTGGTCAGGATGTCCTTGGGCTTGATGTCCTCATAGGCCAGGTCGACGATCCGCTGGCCGGTGCGATAGGCCATCTGGCCGCGCTCGCGATAGGGGGCCGGGATGGCCGCGCAGCCGGTCAGGGACAGGCCCAGGGCCTCGGCCACGGCGTTCATGGTCGAGGCCGTGCCCATGGTGTTGCAGTGGCCGGCCGAGGGGGCGCTGTCGGCGGCGCGCTGGATGAACTCGGCCTCGTCGATCTCGCCCGCCGCCAGCTTGCGCCGCGAGCGCCAGATCACCGTGCCCGAGCCGACCAGCTCGCCGTCGTGCCAGCCGTCCAGCATCGGCCCGCCCGACAGGACGATGGCCGGGATGTTGACCGTGGTGGCGGCCATGATGCCGGCCGGGGTGGTCTTGTCGCAGCCGGTGGTCAGGACCACGGCGTCGATCGGATAGCCGTGCAGGGTCTCGACCAGGCCCAGATACGACAGGTTCCGGTCCAGGGCCGCGGTCGGGCGGCGGCAGTTCTCGAAGATCGGATGGACCGGGAACTCCATCGGGATGCCGCCGGCGTCGCGGATGCCGTCGCGCACGCGGGTCACCAGGTCCAGGTGGATGCGGTTGCAGGGCGAGATGTCGCTGCCGGTCTGGGCGATGCCGATGATCGGCTTGCCGCTGCGCAGCTCCTCCGGGGTGATCCCGTAGTTCATGAACCGCTCCAGATAGAGGGCGGTCATGTCGATATGGTCGGGATTGTCGAACCAGTCGCGCGAGCGGAAGCGGCGAGGCGTTCTGTCAGGGGCGGTCAAGGCGCACCTCGTACTGGGGCTGGCCGGCCACGGCGACGGGCAGGGCGAACAGGCCGCCGCACAGCGGATAGGCGGCCAGCTGCGCGTCGCTCAGGCCCTTGCGGGCGGTGGTGAAGTAGAGGGTCTTCAAGTCGGGCCCGCCGAAGCAGGGCTTGGTGACGTTGATGGCGTCCAGGGTCACCCGGTCGACGACCTCGCCCTGGGGCGACAGGCGCAGGGCGCCGTGGCCGCCCCACAGGGCCGTCCAGACATAGCCCTCGCTGTCGACCACCGAGCCGTCGGGCCAGGCGTCCTCCATATCCAGGCGGAAGAACTCCCGCTTGTTCGACAGCTCGCCGTCGGCGTCCAGGTCATAGGCCCAGATGATCTTTTCCAGGGTGTCGGTGTGGTAGAAGGTCTTGCCGTCGGGCGAGGCGCAGGGTCCGTTGGTGATGCAGATACCCTCGTCCTGCTGGACCGGCTTGCCGTCGGCGCCGAGGCGGTAGAGCGCGCCCGTCGGGGTTTCCTCGCCGTCGTGCATGGTGCCGAACCACAGGCGGCCCTCGGCGTCGACCGTGGCGTCGTTGGGGCGGTTGTTGAGCTCGAGCGGCTCGATCTGGGCCAGGAACACGAAGGCGCCGGTCGCGGGATCGAAGCGGTGCAGGCCGCTCTTCAGCCCCGCCAGGAAACCGCCGCCGCCGGCGTGCGGAGCCAGGAACGTGATCTGGTCGGGGGCGTCGAAGCTGGCCGTGGCGCCGCTGGCCGGATGGAAGCGATGGACCTTGTGGCTCTTGATGTCGACGAACCACACCGCCTGCTCCTCGGCGGACCAGATCGGGCCTTCGCCGAGGGTGGCTTTCAGGTCCCAGACGCAGGTGGGTTCGGGCATCAGTTCTTTCTCCGTTGTCATCCCGGCCGGAGCGTAGCGTAGGGCCGGGACCCAGGGGACTGGGCGAATGCGGTGCGGCGGCCCCTGGGTCCCGGACAGCCTCTACGAGGCTTCCGGGATGACACCGAAGAGGGCGCTGCGCACGCTATGACAATCTTGTGCGATCAACGCCAGCCGGCGTCGATCCAGTATTCGTGGCCGGTGCACAGGCTGGCGTCGTCCGAGGCCAGGAACATCACCAGCGAGGCGATGTGGTCGGGGACCAGCCGGCCCTTCAGGGCCTGGGCCTTGACGATCTCGGCCTCGCCCTCGGGCGTGTACCACTTCTCCTGGCGCTTGGTCTTGACGTTGCCCGGCACCACGCAGGTGACGCGGATGTCGTCGGGGCCCAGCTCGCGGGCCAGGGCCCGGGTCATGCCCTCGATGCCGGCCTTGGCGGTCTCGTAGAGGACCAGGTCCTCCAGGCCCAGGTGCCAGCTGATCGAGCCGAAATTGATCACCGCCCCGCCGCCGCGCGCCTTCATGCCCGGGGCCACGGCCTGGGTGCAGAACAGCATGTGGCGCAGGTTGACGTTGATGCGCTCGTCCCAATAGGCGGGCGTCACCTCGGCCAGCTTGTGGCGGTCGTCGTTGCCGGCGTTGTTGACCAGCACGTCGACGGGGCCGATCTCGGCGAAGGTCCTGGCCACCGCGTCCAGGTCGGTCAGGTCGCAGCGGATATAGACCGGCGCGACCGGCGAGCCGGCCAGCTGGGCGGCCAGGGCCTTGGAGTCCTCGTCGGCGACGTCGAGGAAGATCACCTCGGAGCCCTGGCGGGCGAAGCCGGCGACGATGCCGGCCCCGATGCCGGAGCCGCCGCCGGTGATGACGACGCGTTTGCCCTTGAGGCTGGGATAGATGGCGGAGGACATACGCGTCACGACCAGGAAGAGACGATTTTCAGGGAGATCACAGCAGGCCGCGGCCGGCCAGATTGCGGATCAGGGCGGAGACGCCGAACGTCCACGGGGCGGCGAGATCGCAGGTGGTCACCTCGTTCTCCAGCACGCCCAGCTTCGGGGTGGCCACGCGGACGCGGTCGCCGACCTTGTGGGTGAAGCCCTGGCCCGGCGCGTCGCGGTCCTGGATCGGGGCGAACATCGTGCCCAGGAACAGGACGAAGCCGTCCGGATACTGGTGCTGCTTGCCGTAGGCCTGGCCGGCCAGCACCGCCGGGTCGCGGCTGATCAGGCTCATGTTGCTGTGGCCGTCGAGCACGAAGTTGTCGCGGCCGGTGATCTTCAGCGTCACTTCCGCCGAGCGGACGTCGTCCAGGCCGAAGCCGTCGTCGAACAGGCGGAAGAACGGGCCGATGGCGCACGAGGCGTTGTTGTCCTTGGCCTTGCTGAGCAGCAGGGCCGAGCGGCCTTCGAAGTCGCGCAGGTTGACGTCGTTGCCCAGCGAGGCGCCGCGGATCCGGCCCGATCCGTCACACAGCAGCACGACCTCGGGCTCGGGGTTGTTCCAGTGGCTGTCGCTGCGCACGCCGACATGGTCGCCCCAGCCCATCGACGACAGGGTCGGGCCCTTGGTGAAGATCTCGGCGTCGGGGCCGATGGCCACTTCCAGGTATTGCGACCACAGGCCGCTCTTGATCAGGCTCTGCTTCAGGCGCTCGGCGCCCTCCGAGCCCGGATCGACGCTGCGCAGGTCGCCGCCCATGCTGGCCGACAGCTGCTCGCGGATCTGCAGGGCGGCGGCGGCGTCGCCGCGGGCCCGCTCCTCGATCACCCGTTCCAGGGTCGAGACGGCGAAGGTCACGCCGGCGGCCTTCAGCACCTGCAGGTCGACCGGGGCCAGCAGCTTGGCGGCCGCGCCGTCCGGGTTCTCCCAGACGGCCCGCACGTCCAGGTCCTCCAGCGGGCCCAGGTCGACGCCGGCCGGGATCGCCGCGCCGGGCGCGAAGGCGTTCATCAGGTCGGAGGTGGTCGGGGCGATCTTGCTGACGTCCTCGATCCGCCCGCCGCGGATCAGGACGGGAGTCGGACCCTGGCCGAAATCGATGCGGCCCAGCAGGGTCGCGTCGCGCCAGTCGTCGGGAAGGAAATCACTGAGGGCCACCGGTCGTCTCTCCCTGGCGGGCGCGTTGGACCGGTCTTGACTCGCCGCCCACGCCCCCCGTCACTCGTAGATCACGTTGTTAGCGCTAACACGACGCCCAACGCAAGCCCCGCCGCGCCGGGCGAATCGCGCCGGTCGGCAAGCCGCCCCTGGCGGGCGCGCGCGCTTGAAACCATCTTAACGGCGCAAGCTCAAGCAGGACAACGCCATGACCGATCGGCCGATCAAGATCCCGGGGCCCGACCACCCCATCACCGTCACGCCAAATTCCCGGCGCGTGGTCGTCACCCTGGGCGGCAAGGTGATCGCCGACACCCGCGACGCCCTGACGCTGCGCGAGGCGTCCTGCTACAGCCTCTCGTTCTACAGCCTTCCGCTGGACGCCGGCTGTCCGTGCTCCAGCGCCAGCCGATAGAGGCGGGCGACGTCCAGCAAAGGCGCGACAGGCCAGCGGTTGAGGCCATTTCAAGCTGGGCGAGCACTCCGCAGGCAGGTATCCAACATTTCTAGGTTGTAGCCGCGCACCGGCGTGGCCAAGCGGATCAAGAGGGGCTCGCGCTATGACGCCGATAATGTCTTGAATAAATTCTCAGTCGCCGTCGCGACGACCGCGAACATTACCCTGTCCGGAGAGCAAACCATCGACGGGGTCGTCACCAACCAGTCGCGAGTGCTCGTCAAAAACCAGTCCGTCGCGAGTAAGAACGGCATCTACGTCTCGGCCATAGGCGCGTGGGCTCGGGCCAGTGACATGGATACCTGGTCAGAGGTCTATGACGCGGGAATATTCGTGGGCGGTGGAACGACACAGGGCGCAACCGGCTGGGCGTCTACCGTCGCGAGCATCGGCACACTAGACAGCACCGCGATCACGTTTGTTCAGCAGTCGGCGACGATATCATACTCGGCCAGTGGGGTGGGTTTAATCCTAACGGGCTCCACCTTTGCGTTGGCGGGGCAAGCCCTGGCTCTTCATCTCGTGGCTGGCTCAGGTGTGTTCACCCGGTCCGCGGGAGGCGATGTGGCGTTGACCGCCACGGGCGTCGCGGCGGCGGGTGCGATCCTGACCCGGGGAGACGGTGACAGTCGGTATCAGCCCCTGTCGACGACCTTGAACGCGCTCGCCAACACCAATCTCACCAACGATCTGTTGATTTACGGCAATGGGACTGGATCCGCAGGAACAACCCCGTTTACGAGTCTCGGTCGATCGATCGCCGGGGCAGTGGACGCGCCGACGGCCCGGTTCCTCATCGGGGCCGATATAGCCAGTAATATCGCGTACAGTCCTGATGTTGCCCTTGGTCAAACGACGGATGTCGACAACAAGCTGAATCAGCACCGCACCTTGTTTGACACTATCCCTGCCGATAAACATGCTTCCATTATTAATGGAACAAATACAGCTGACCTTACCGCCTACGTTCAACGTGCCCTGAATATGGGCGGTGTCATTGACACTCTAGGATATACCTACCTCACCCTTGGGCTGACGATCTCCGTTCCGGGGACTCGGATCGTTGGTTCAGGACGGTTCTTGCTGGTTCCGGAGGCGGCGTCCGGCACAATTCACCTCCAGATCGCGACCTCGTACGTAACGATCGAGAAGGACGTGGTGTTTGACGGCGGAGGAATCACAACACCGTCGGTTTGGGTCTATGGCATCCGCAACTCGGCGCAGGTGAGTAACCTTAAGTTGCTGTGTCAAGTAAAAAGGTACAGCTTCATCGGCGTGGAAATTCACGACTACAACGGAGCTTGGAAAGATAACAAAGCCATGTGGCTAGGCGTGACCGTCTCAGACGTCGGTTGGGCGGGCATTGTCGTACATGGAGTTCGTGATGTGGATTTGACCCATTCGCGGGTTATCGGCTGCGGATATCACGGCTACGACATTCAAGGCTGCTCCCACGTTCATGGGTCATTACGCGTCGATCGCAGCGTAAAATCGTATCGCGTATACGATGGTCCCGGCTATACCCCCGTCGCCTTCTGTGTATCTCGTTTTAACAACACCGACGAGGTCTATACGGATTGTGATCTTATTGGTAACGGTTCAGGGGATATCTGGGGGCTGGGCGAAGGAGGTGGTGACGCCTCGAATTGTCAGCGAACCGTAGTCTCCGGTGTCTTTACCGATCGGATAAAGGGGACTGGATTCGACGTTACGTCGAACATGACTGCCGATATTGTCCTTTGCGGACCAAATTGCTTCTTGGGACTCGACTACGGCGGCCTAATCGAGAACGTAACTTTGCGTGCGGTGATTGATGGGCCCGTCGACGATGCGGCGTGCAGGTTGCCTCCCACGATTGTCGTCGCCCGCACCGTCAACACCGTCGCCGGGTCGCCTGTTGTAACCGTCGTTGGGGATCCGCTCGGCACGGGCGGCTATCTGTTACCCGGCACGATCGTCACCGGTCCGAACATTCCGTCTGGCGCGACTGTCCTTACTGTTAGGGGCTCGGAACTCACGCTCAGCCTCAACGTCGCCGTCAGTCAAGCCGGCGTGTCAGTCGTATTCCGAGGTAAGCTTGTCTGGCGCAATATCGATCTGATATTGATCGTCAGCAACGCGAAGTACGCGCTCGCGCTTTGGGACGCTATAGACAGCGCATACGGTTCATTTAGCAACGTCAACATCCGGATCGTCGCTCGAGAGATCAAGCTTTCGGAAGTGATCGCCTATCCGCTGTCCAAGTTACCGCCTGGGGTCCGCGTAGAGGTGATCTCTGGAGACGGTGAACCGAAAACAGTGTCGTTTGCCTCCGGCGGATTTTCCGCCCTGGGGCGCAGGTCTTTTATTCTCTCCGGGAGCGGGGCTTTGAACAGGATTACAGATGGTTATCCTGGTCAGGAAATCTCATGTTACGCGTCGTCCGATATGACCTTGCACTTCGATTGGGCCGACCTCAGCGGTTATGGTGAAGACCGATTGCTCGGCAAGGACAACGCTGCGATTGTCTTGAAAGGCGGTGGCGAGTTCCGAGCCATGAAACGTTACCAAGGTGGATGGTACGTCAGTTCGGTCGTCAACCCATATCCCAGTGTCTGAGATGGGTCGAACCGCGCCGCCGGGGCTAGCCCCCAACCCGTCCCTCACCCCTCCGGCGCCGGCCCCGTAGAATCGCGGACGATCAGGGTGTGGGGGTGCATCAGCTGGCGCGGCTCGCCGGCCTTGCCGCGCTTGCGGCGGATCTCCTCCAGCACCAGGTCGACGGCGGCGCGGGCCATGGCGGCGATCGGCTGGTGGACGGTGGTCAGGGCCGGCCAGATGTTGGCGGCGATCGAGGTGTCGTCGAAGCCGACGATCGACACGTCTTCCGGCACGTCCAGGCCCATGCGGTGGGCGACGCCCGCCGTGGCGGCGGCCATGTCGTCGTTGCCGGCGAAGATGGCGGTGGGCCGGTCGTCCTCGGCCAGCAGCCGCTCGGCCGCCTCCAGGCCCGAGCGATAGGTGAAGTAGCCCTGCTCGACCCGGACGTTCTCGTCGGGCACGCCGGCCGCCTTCAGGGCCGAGAGAAAGCCGTCCAGGCGCTGCTGGCTGACCGTCTGGTTGGGGTGGCCCTTGATGATGCCGAAGCGCTTGTGGCCCAGGCCCAGCAGGTGCTCGGCCAGTTCGAAGGCGGCGGCCTCGTTGTCGATGCGGATGGTGGCCATGTCGGCGCTGGGCATGCCCGGGGCCACGGCCACGGCGGCGGCGCCGGCCGCCTTGACCTCGGCCAGGACCTGGGCGCTCTCGCACAGCGGGGCCGGCAGGATCAGGCCGTCGACGCCGGTCTTCAGCAGCCGGGTCAGGGTGGCGCCGGCCAGTTCGGGCTCGGCGCACTTCTCGATCACCACCTGGGCGCCGGTGCGGCTGCTCTCGTCCAGGGCGCCGACCAGGAATTCCGAGAGGTAGCCGGTCGAGGGGTTGTCGTAGAGCAGGCCGATGCGGAACGGGGCCGAGCCGGCCAGGCTGCGGGCGGCGGGGTTGGGGGCGTAGTTGAGGTCGCGGATCGCCGCGTCGACCAGGGCCTTGGTTTCGGACTTGACCGTCGTCTCGCGGTTGATCACCCGCGACACCGTCATCGGCGAGACCCCCGCCAGGGCCGCCACGTCGCGGATGGTCGCGCTCTGGGTCGTGCGGCGGCGTTGACGCTCGTTGCGGTCGTTCATCGATGGTCCGTCCCTTGATCGCGGCGGACACTAGACCGTTTCGCCCATGTCTTGGAAGCCAGGCCGCAAGTCTCTGAACCGGCGAGAGGTCCTGGCGGCGGGGTCTTGCCCGGTCATTGTCCGGACCCGTCGCGACCGGGCGGGTGCAGACGGCGCCCCTCGCCTGGCCTAGATTGGCGCCATGACCCGGCAAGCGACTTCCTTTGGGGCGATCATCCTGACCGGCGGCGCCTCGCGCCGCATGGGCGCCGACAAGGCGGCGCTGGACTGGGACGGCCAGCGGGCGGTCGACCGCGTGGCGGCCCTGGCGCGCGCGGCCGGCGCCGTCCGCGTGCTGACGGCGGGACGCGACCTCGGCCTGGAGCATGTCGACGATCCGGCGCCCGGGGCGGGGCCGGTCGGCGGGGTGCTGGCCGGAGCGCGGGCCCTGGCGGCGCACGGCCTGACGCGGGCCCTGGTGCTGGCCGTCGACGCGCCGACCGTGACGGTGGAGGACCTGGCGCCGCTGCTGGCGGCGGCCGAGCCGGGGGCGGTCTATGACGGCCTGCCGGTGCCGATGGTCGTGACCCTGGCCGCCTTGCCGGCCGAGGCGGAGGCCGGCTGGCCCCTGCGGCGGCTGGTCGAGCGGGCCCGGCTGGTCGCGCTGGCCTGCGACGAGGATGTGCGACTGCGACTGCGGGGGGCGAATACGCCGGAGGAACGGGCGGCGTTGCGCTGAAGGGGAGACCTGCGTTCCTCTTGGTTGTCATCCCGGAAAGCGCGCAGCGCTTGTCCGGGACCCAGGGGAACCGCACCGCACTAGCCCAGTCCCCTGGGTCCCGGACAGCCCCTGCGGGGCTTCCGGGATGACAACGGTTTGGGGTGCTGGGGGCGGATCTCGGCCCCTCAGTACACGTCCCGCCGATACCGTCCCTCGTCCGCCAGGCGCTCCATCGTCTCCGCGCCGAGCACCGATACGAGCGCGGCGTGGACCTCGCCCGACATGCCTTCCAGCGAACCGCAGACATAGAGCGCCGCCCCGTCGGCGACCCAGGCGCGCAGGGCGTCGGCGGCCTCGATCAGGCGGTGCTGGACATAGACCTTGCGGTCCTGGTCGCGGGAGAAGGCCAGGTCCAGGCGCTCCAGCACGCCCCCGGCGCGCCAGGCCTCGATCTCGTCCTGGTGGAAGTAGTCATGGGCGGCCGTCCGCTCGCCGAACACCAGCCAGTTGCGGTCGTGTCCCGCCGCCGCCCGGGCCTTGAGATGGGCGCGCAGCCCGGCCAGGCCCGTGCCGTTGCCGATCAGGATCAGCGGCCGGCCGTCCGAAGGGCCGTGGAAGGCGCGGTTGGTCCGCACCCGGGCCGCGATCTCGGCCCCCTCGGCGGCGTGGGCGGTCAGCCAGCCCGACCCCAGCCCCGGTCGGCCGTCGGCCCGCCTCATCGCCCGAACCAGCAGCTCGACGCCGCCGTCCGCCGGCAGGGAGGCGATCGAATATTCGCGGTGGGGCAGGGGCGGCAGGGCGTCGACCAGGGCCTGGGCGGCCGTCGGGGTCGCGCCGTCGTGCGGCAGGCGGCGCCAGGACAGGACCTCGCCCAGCCTCGCGCCCTCTTCGGCGACCACGGGGGCGGACGGATCCAGCCCCAGCCGCGCCAGCAGGGCGGCGACCTCGGCCGGGTCGTTGCGCGGGCCGACCTCCAGGATGTCGCCGGCCTCCCAGGTCGCGGCGTCCAGCGGCTCGAGCCGAAGATGGAAGGCCGCGTCGCCGGGACCGCCGGGGTTCAGGTGACGACGCTCGGCCAGCCGCCAGCGGCCGTAGCGCGGGCGGGTCCAGTCGGGGGCGTCGGTGACGCCGGCCAGCACGCCGACGTGCGACTGCCAGTGGCGCAGGGCGGCCGGATCGCCGTCGTCGACCTCGACCCGGTCGAACAGCGGCGTCGCGCCCCGATGGGCCAGCCAGCCGTCCAGCGTCCGGCCGAAGGCGCAGAACTGGGCGTAGCTGCTGTCGCCCAGGGCCAGCACGCCATAGGCCAAGCCGTCCAGGGCGGGTTGGCCGCCCATGACGTCGCGGATGAAGCGGCGGGCGGCGTCGGGGGCGTCGCCCTCGCCGGTGGTGCTGGCCACGAACAGGGCCCGGGCCCCCTCGAGATTCTTGGCCGTCGTCAGGTCGGCGACGGTGATCTCGGCCAGGCTCTTCAGGGTCACCCGCGCGCCGGCGTCGCCCAGCAGCTTGGCGGTGGCCAGGGCCAGTTCCTCGGCGAAGCCGGTCTGGCTGGCGTGGACCACCAGGATCGGCGCGCCGGTCCCGGCCGCCAGGGCCTGGGCCGCGCGGCGGGCGGCGCGGCCGCGTCGCCGCTGGCGCCAGGCGATAGCCAGGCAGAACAGGACGTAGGCCCCCAGGACCAGGCCGGCGGCCCACAGGCGGCGGGTTTCAGGCGTCAGGGCGTCCCAGAAACCGCTCATGCGTCGAGCATCGCCGACAGGGCCGGCGACAGGCGCTCCTCCAGGCCGGCGGGGCCGCGCGCCAGGATCATCGCGGCCAGGTCGTGCGCGGTCGCGAAGGCCAGGGCGGCGTCCGGCGCCATCACCGTCAGGGCCGTGGCGTAGGCGTCGGCCCGCAGGCAGGTCTCGCCCAGCACCGTGACGCTGACGGTGGAATGGACGACCGGCGCGGCGGTGGCCGGGTCCAGGGTGTGGGCGTAGCGGCGGCCGCCGTGCTCGAAATATCGGCGGTAGTCGCCGGAGGTGGCCACCGACAGGCCGTGCAGGGCGACCAGGGTGCGAAGGCCGTCATTGGCCGCCGGCGGACGCTCCAGCTCGACCCACCAGGGCTGGCCGTCGGGCTTGGCGCCGGTCCCGCGCAGCTCGCCCCCGACCTCGACCAGGTACGAGCGGGCGCCGGCCCGGTCGAGGGCGGCGGCGACCTGGTCGACCGCGAAGCCCTTGGCGATGCCGTTGAGGTCCAGCCGCAGCCCACCGGGCTGGAACAGGCTGTCGCCGTCCAGCACGATCCGGCGCCAGCCGGCGGCCTCGCGCGCCCTGGCGATGTCCTGGCTTTCCGGCGGCGCGCCGGAGAAGGGACGGGGACCGAAGCCCCAGAGGTCGACCAGGGCCCCCAGGGTCGGATCGAACGCGCCGTCGGTCTGTTCGGCGACCTCCAGGGCGGCGCGCAGCACCCGGGCGAAGGCCGGCGGCAGGGGCGTCCAGCCGCCGGCGGCGGCGCGGTTGTAGCGCGACAGGTCCGACAGCGGCTCCCACGGGCTCATTTCCCGGACGACGCCGTCCAGCGCGCGCTGGGCCATGGCGGTCAGGGCCCGGGCGTCGGCGGTCGGCGGGGCCACCAGCCTGACCGACCAGGTCGTGCCCATGGTCTGGCCGCCAAGCGCCAGCACCGCGCCGCCGATCGGGCGGGCGGGGGGCTCGGCGAGCTGGGGGACGAGGACGCGGGTCATGGGGATCGCAGTTCAAAGAGGTTGTCATCCCGGAAAGCGCGCAGCGCTTGTCCGGGACCCAGGACAGCCGCACCGCCTTCACCCAGTCACCTGGGTCCCGGACAGCCTCTGCGAGGCTTCCGGGATGACACCTGTTTTTGAACCCTAAGGCCGCAGCGCTTCGAGCGTGGCGGTGTAGCTGGCGCTCATGCCGTCGCCGGCCAAGGGCGTGGCGGGCGCAGGGGCGCCGCCGGGAGCCGCGCCGCCGGGGCCGCCCATGCCCGGCCCGCCCGGGCCACGGCCGGTCTCGCCGGTCCGCACGACCGCGTTCATCCAGTACATGCCCGCTTCGGGGAAGGTGACCTTGAACGACCCGTCGGCGCCGGTCTTGACCTTGAAGTCGCCGGGCGTGGCGCGGTAGCGCGAATTGCCGGGGGCGAAGGTCACCTCCAGGTCGGCGGCGGGCTTGCCGTCCAGCAGGAACTTGAAGGTCGCCGCCTCGCCGGCCACCAGGTCGTTGGGGTGGGTCACCGGGACCAGCTCCAGCCCCTTGCCGGTCGGCGCGAACACCGTGGTGGTCGGCGCGTCGCGGGTGACGAAGGTTTCGTTGCGGTTGAAGCTCTTGATGGTCTTCAGGTCGGCGGCGCCGGCCGGGACCTGCTTGGCGAAGTCGTCCGGCGAGCCGCGGAAGCGCTTGACCTGGCTGTCCTGCGTCCAGCTGGCCATGATCGTGCTGACCGCCGAGCCGATCTTGTAGGTGCCGGGCTTGGAGAGCTGGACGTCGAAGGTCGAGCGGTACTTGCCGGTCAGGGCGTTCTGGACCTTGTCGACCGAGCCGTCCGGGGCGGTGACGACCACGGCGTCCAGGCGCATCGGATTGTGGTCGGCGTAGAACAGCTCGTTGGAGATGGCCGCGTCGACGGTCACCCAGGCGCCGTCGCCCGACAGGACGGTGAACGACGGCACGATCCAGCCGCGGTGGGCGTTGGCGGCCAGAGGCAGGGCCAGGACGAGGCCGGCGGCCGCGACGGCGAGAAGGCGAGTGCGCAGGGACATGGCGTGTCTTTCTCGATCTATTTGACGGCGACGGTGACGGCGCCGACCTCGGTCGCGCCCTTGGCGGCGGCGGGCTTGCCGGGTTTGCCCCCCATTGGGCCCCAGGTGAAGGGGACGCGGACGGACTCCTGGCCGCCGACCTCGCGCGCCGCCTCGACCACCAGGTTGTACTGGCCGGGCTTGAGGTCCTTCAGCGGGCCCTTGGCGCCGCTGAACACCAGCTTCTGCGGGCCGGGGGCGCGGGTCGCGCCGCTGATCCCGTCGGCGGGGAAGCTCATGGTGCGGCCGGCCTTGCGCCACCACTGGCGCATGTCCTTCAGCCACTTGACGCCCTTGTCCTCCTTGGAGCCGGCGTCGTACCAGACCGCCAGGGTGCCGGCGGCGGTGGCGTCGGCCGGGTTCTCGATCCAGATCGAGACATAGGGCTTGTGGTACTCGGCCACCGTCAGGCGCGGCACCTCGACGGTGACGGCCAGGTCGGCGGCCAGGGCGGGCGTGGCGGCGCCGGCGCCGAGGGCCGAGAAGGTCAGCAGGGACAGCGACAGCTTCGGGGGGGAGCGCTTCATGGCGGGACGCCTCACAGGTGGACGAAAAGGATGACGAGCAGCAGCGGGATCACCAGCCCGCCGGCCACCAGGGGCCAGGTCAGGGGGCGGCTGCGGGCGTGGAACTGCAGGAGGATCAGGCCGGTGACCGCGAAGACCACGCAGGCGCCGGCGAAGATGTCGATGAACCAGCCCCAGGCCTTGCCGGCGTTGCGGCCCTTGTGCAGGTCGTTGAGCAGGCTGATCGCGCCGCGCGTGGTCTTCTCGTGCTCGACGGCGCCGGTCGCGCGGTCGATGCTGATCCAGGCGTCGCCGCCGGGGCGGGCCAGGGCGACATAGACCTCCTCCTGCGACCATTCGCCCTCGCGGCGGGCGATGTCGGCGTCGACGGCCTCGTCGAGCCAGGTCTCGACCCGGATCGGCAGGGGCCGCTTGCCCTCGGCCGGGCCCTTGGCCAGCAGGGCCAGCAGGTCGGCGGGCAGGGTGGCCTTGCGGTCGACGACCTTGGGCTCGGCCTCGATCTGGCCGGCGTGGTTGAGGGTGAAGCCGGTGACCGCGAACAGCAGCATGCCGACCAGGCTCAGGGCGGCGCTGATCCAGTGCCACTGGTGCAGCTGCTTGAGCCAGAACGAGCGGCTTTGCTGGGCGGGTGCGGTCTTCACGAGATCCGGGGGCGAGAGGGGTCTTGGCTGAGCTTGAAGCCCATACTTGAGAACGACTTGCAAAAGCAAGCCTTCCCGTGCGATCGCCGCCACACGTCTGAGTTTTCCCATGAAAATAAGGGGCTTCTGGGTTGCCGGCTGCGACGATAGCGCACGGCGACGGCGCCGTTGGCCCGGGCTAATCGTGCTTAACCAGTCGTTAAGCATGTTGGGGCGGGCGTTGCACAAGATCCTAGTCGCGGAGGATGACATCCTCCTGGCCACCATCCATGAAATCACCCTGCGCGAGGCGGGTTTCGACGTCCTGATCTGCCGCGACGGCGAGCAGGCGCTGGAGGCCATGGACGCCTTCGATCCCGACATGCTGATCACCGACTTCGCCATGCCGCGCATGAACGGCGGCGAGCTGATCAAGGCCACCCGCCGCCGCCGGGGCGCGCGCACGGCCGTGCTGCTGGCCTCGGCCCGCGACGAGCACCTGCTGAAGGACGACGAGCGCGGCGACGCCCGCCTCGAAAAGCCCATCACCCCCGGCCGCCTGCTGGGCGCGGTCCGGGCCCTGGAGGCGCGCTGGCCCCAGGCGGCGTGAAGGCTTTGATTTTCCCTCTCTCCATGAGAGAGGGATTCCCGGTCGCCTCGCGTCTCCGTCGAGCAGGCGACGATCCGCCGCACACGGCGATTAACCGGGGCCGGTAGGTTGGCGCCGTACCTAGAGGCCAGCCCAGCCGACAGGTGATCCATGCAGACCCAGCCTCTCGTTCGCGTCGTCTACGCCAGTCGCGCCACCGCCGAGTGCCTGGCGAACCTGGACGAGAACATCGAGCAGATCCTGGCTTCGGCGATCGGCAACAACCGCCTCAAAGGCATAACCGGCCTGCTGATCGCGCATCGAGGATGGTTCCTGCAGGCCCTGGAAGGGCCGACCGACGAGGTCCACGAGCTTTTCAAGCATATCTGCACCGACCGTAGGCATCGCGACGCGATCCTCCTCGGCGAAGGCGTCGTCACGGTTCGCGAATTCGGACTTTGGAGCATGTGCGCGCGTCAACTCTCGCCGACCGACGCGATGATCCTTGGAGAGCTCGATCGACGGCCGACCTTCGAGCCGGCGGACTTTCCGGAGCATGCCGTGATGCGCCTGCTGCGGACCGTCGCGGACGTGCACAAACTGGCCTTGACCCGGCAACAGGACCTGGCGTCGGTCTAGGGTCCGTACTCGATTGCGTGTCGGTGACACCCAAGCGAAATCAGCGCGCTAATTCGTTGTCATCCCGGCCTCGGGTCGCGCAAGCGGCCCGCCTGACGGCGGGCGGGCGTAGCGCTTGTCCGGGACCCAGGG
>NZ_JBWKPX010000010.1:0-181737 GCF_059418465.1 Caulobacter sp. GW821-FHT09A05 | reverse complement strand
GGCGCTGCGGGATATCGTTGTGCGCCGCCGACAGCTCCTGGATATGAAGAAGGCCGAAAAGAACCGCCTGGAGACCGCCTTGAGCCCGATCGTGCGCGACGGCGTCCAGCGCCACCTGGCTTGGCTCGACGGCGAAATCGCCCAGGCCGACGACGATCTGGACCAGCAAATCCGCCAGAGCCCTAGCTGGCGGGCCGATGAGGACCTGCTGACCAGCATGCCGGGCGTGGGGCCCATTCTGGCTCGCACGGTCATCGCCGAACTGCCGGAGCTGGGGCGGCTCAACAGGCGACAGATCGCGGCCCTGGTCGGCGTCGCGCCCTTTAATCGCGATTCCGGCAAGATGCGTGGGACCCGCACCACCTGGGGCGGGCGCGGCTCCGTACGCCGAGTGCTCTACATGGCCACCCTGACCGCCGTGCGCTTCAATCCGGTCCTGAAGGTCGCCTATGACCGGCTGCGCCAAGCCGGCAAACCGCCAAAGCTGGCCTTGGTCGCCTGCATGCGTCGACTGATCGTCACCCTCAACGCCATGCTCCAGACCCGCCAACCCTGGACCTTGCCTCAGACCACAGTTGCTTGACACGGCCAGACGCCAGAGCAGGCTCGCCATCAAGGTTTCAAGGCGCGGCCTCGCCAGGCCGGCGGGCATCCCAATGAACGCGCGGCTCTTTTTCGGCCGTTCATTCCGGGTCAAGCTTGTCGGCCTGCGACGGCGGCGGAAGAAATCCTCGTCCTTCGACAGGCTCAGGATGAGGATTTCTACTGAACCGTCGTTGAATTCGTCCTCATCCTGAGCCTGTCGAAGGACGAGGACGCCTCCCCTGACGGGGATACAGCCCCTTCTATCCTCGGCGTTCAGCGACTCAACACCAACGAAATCAAGGCTCTAAACTTTCTCGACCTAACTTATCAGCGGCGTCCGCTGCTCCCGTATCTTTGTGTCATGGCCGGGAGAAGCGAGATGAAGCCCGAGGATTTGATGGCGAAGATCGGCCACCTGTTTGTCGAACGGTACGCCGAACTGGTGATCAAGATCGACGACACCGCCGACCAGCGCAGCGACGAAGCGCAGTTGAAGATGCTCGGCCGCGCGTCGATGGAAGGGTCGCGTGTCAGCGCCTTCCATGCCCAGGGGCAGAAAATGGCCGCTGGCCTGGCGAAGCTGGAGGCCGACGTCGCCAAGGCGTCGGCGCAGGCGACCGTCGCCGCCGCCACCGTCGCGACCGTCGCCAACGAGAACGACGTTGAAGTCCCTGAGGAGATGGAAATGGATGACGACACCGGCCGCACCCCCGAGCGCATCGACGCCCTCTATCATGAGATCGATCGACGACTGGCTGCTCTTGCGGCGCGAAGGGAAGCTAAGGGATGGGGTGAACGCCACGGTTCTGTCGAGGCTCGAGGCGCTGAAGGCGATCCTGCCGCCCGCCCCGGCCCCGCACCAGGCGCCCCCGCCTGACCCCTGGACCACCTGGCTGTTCCTGGGCGGTCGCGGCGCGGGCAAGACCTTCGCCGGGGCCGCGTGGATCGCCGAACAGGCCCGGCCGGGCGCCAACCTGGCCCTGGTGGGCCCCACCTTCCACGACGTGCGCGAGGTGATGATCGAGGGGCCGTCCGGCATCAAGAGCTTCTACGCGTCCGACGAGCGTCCGAAATGGCAGGCCAGCCGCCGGCGGCTGGAGTTCGCCAACGGCGCCGTCGCCCAGGCCTTCTCGGCCGAGGATCCCGACAGCCTGCGCGGGCCGCAGTTCCACGCCGCCTGGGCCGACGAGTTCTGCGCCTGGCCCCGGCCTGCCGAGACCCTGGCCATGCTGCGCTTCGGCCTGCGCCTGGGGACCGACCCGCGCCTGGTGGTCACCACCACGCCGCGGCCGATCCGCGCCCTGCGCACCCTGATCGCCGAGCCGGGCGCGGCCCACACCCGGGCCCCGACCCAGGCCAACGCCGACCACCTGGCGCCGGCCTTCCTGTCGACCCTGCAGGGCCTCTACGGCGGCACCCGCCTGGCCGCCCAGGAGCTGGACGGCCTGATCGTCGAGGGCGAGGGCGGGCTGTTCCGCGCCGAGGACCTGGCCCGCTGCCGGGGCGCGCCGCCGGCCGCCTTCGAGCGGGTGGTCGTGGCCGTCGACCCGCCGGCCACGGCGGGGGGCGACGCCTGCGGCCTGGTGGTCTGCGGGCGTCACGACGGAAGGGCTTTCGTGCTCGCGGACCGCACCGCGCGTGGCCTGTCGCCCCACGGCTGGGCCCGGCGCGCGGTCGAGGCGGCCGTGCGCTGGAACGCCGACGCCCTGGTGGCCGAGGCCAACCAGGGCGGCGACATGGTCCGCGCCGTCCTGGCCCAGGCCGGTCCGCCGTGCGCGGTCAAGCTGGTCAGGGCCTCGGTCGGCAAGCGGGCCCGGGCCGAACCGGTGGCCGCCCTCTACGAGCAGGGCCGCGTGGTCCACTGCGGGGCCTTCCCCGCCCTGGAGGAGGAACTGATGGCCCTCGGCTCCGGCGACCTCGACCACAGCCCCGACCGGGCGGACGCCCTGGTCTGGGCGGTCAGCGAGCTGATGCTGGGGGTGGGACGACGGCCGCGGTTGAGGGTGTTGTAGGTCGTCCACTTGCCCCCTACGGATCGCTTCGCGATCGTCTTCCCCCAAAGGGGGAAGAGCGCTCCGCCCCCTATGGGGGCGGACAGGCGGCGAAGCCGCCAGGTGGGGGCAAGTGGGTGAGCTGCTCGCGAATGGAGACAAGCGCGCTGTCCACGGAGGCGAGCACCCAGCTCGCCGGAATGCGCAGGGTCATGATCCCCTGCCGCGCCAGCCAGCGATCCCGCGCGGCGTCCTTGTCCGGGCGGTCTTCCACATGGTGCATCTGGCCGTCGACCTCCACCGCCAGGCGCGCTGACGCACAGAAGAAGTCGAGAACGTAGGGACCAATCGGGTGTTGCCGGCGGAACTTCAGGCCGTCGAGCTGGCCGCGCCGGATCGCCCTCCACAGCATCAATTCAGGCAGCGACATTTCCTTGCGAAGCCGCCGGGCGTTCGTGACCGTTGGTCTAGGCGCAGTCATGCGGCTCTCCCCCTTGCCCCCACCTGACCGCTGCGCGGTCTGTCCGCCCCCATAGGGGGCGGAGCCTCGCGCCAGTCGGCCACCGACAACCTTAACATGTTCCCCATTCGTTCTCAACCGCGAGGCGTCGACATGCCGCTGTTCAAACCCCGCCGGCCGCCGGAGGCCAAGGACTCCCGGGCCGCGCGCCTGATCGCCCTGACCACGGGCGGGCGGCCCAAGTGGACGCCGCGGGACTATGCCGGCCTGGCCTCCGAGGGCTTCGGCAAGAACCCGATCGCCTATCGCTGCGTGCGGATGATCGCCGAGGCCGCCGCGGCCGTGCCGCTGGCCGTGTTCGTCGGCGGCCGGCGGGCCGACGACCATCCGCTGCGCGGGCTGCTGCGGGCCCCCAATCCCGAGCAGGGCGGGGCCGACCTGATGGAGGCGTTCTTCGGCCACCTGCAGGTGGCGGGCAACGGCTATCTCGAGGCGTCCCAAGACAAGGGGGGCGACGCCGCCCCGACCGAGCTCTACGCCCTGCGCCCCGACCGGATGACCGTGGTCCCGGGACCGCGCGGCTGGCCGCTGGCCTACGACTACCAGGTGGCCGGCCGTACGGCCCGGATCGGCCGCGACGCGTCCGGCTGGCTGCCGGTGCTGCACCTGCGGCTGTTCAATCCCACCGACGACCACTACGGCTTCTCGCCGCTGGAGGCGGCGGCCTTCGCCATCGACGTCCACAACGCCTCGGGGGCCTGGAACAAGGCCCTGCTCGACAATTCCGCCCGGCCGTCCGGGGCCCTGGTCTACGCCAATCGCGAGGCCGGCGACCGGCTCTCGGCCGAGCAGTTCGAGCGGCTGAAGGCCGAGCTCAGCGACGCCCACGCCGGCACGGCCAACGCCGGCCGGCCGCTGCTGCTGGAAGGCGGCCTCGACTGGCGGCCGATGTCGCTGACCCCGGCCGACATGGACTTCGTCGCCGGCAAGCACGCCGCCGCCCGCGAGATCGCCCTGGCCTTCGGCGTGCCGCCCCAACTGCTGGGCGTGCCGGGCGACGCGACCTACGCCAACTACCGCGAGGCCAACGGGGCGTTCTGGCGCCACACCGTGGTCCCGCTGGCCGAGCGGGCGGCGCGGGCCCTGTCGGTCTGGCTCGAGCCGAAGTTCCCCGGCGCCCGCATCGCCTGCGACCTGGACGCCGTGCCGGCCCTGTCGGCCGAACGCGACGCCCTGTGGGCGCGGCTGGAGGGCGCCAGCTTCCTCACCGACGCCGAGCGGCGACGGCTGGCGGGGCTGGAGGGGTAGCTCGCCCCCTTGCCCCCACCTGACCGCTTCGCGGTCTGTCCGCCCCCATAGGGGGCGGAGCCCTCTCGCCAGGCTCTTCCCCCTCTGGGGGAAGACGATCGCGAAGCGATCCGTAGGGGGCAAGTTCCCAGGAGAACCCCATGACATCACCCAACCGCTGGCGGCTCGACCGCCAGGTCTCGGTCGGCCTGCTGGTCGCCGTGGCCCTGCAGGCCGCCACCGCCCTGATGTGGGCCGGCCGGGCCAGCGCCCGCATCGACGACCTGCGCCAGCGCCTCGACGCCCAGGCCCCGGTCGCCGAGCGCCTGGCCCGCCTGGAAACCCAGGCCGACGCCACCCGCGCCTCGCTGGCCCGGATCGAGAGCAAGCTGGACGCCCCCGACTAGAGCGTCAGGCAGCGCCGGGACAGGCGACGAAACGCCCGGGCGCTACCGGCATAGTCCGGCTCGAGATTGGCGTTCGGGCCGGCCAGGAAGATCGAGCGAGCCGTCTCGATGCGAGCGACCAGGGAGGCGTCCAGCTTCAGGTCCGACCTGCGGCCATCGCCGGTTTCATGGCTGGGCATTCCATACGGATGATCGTCAAGGCGCAGTTCGAGCGGCGCCTGACGATAGCGCGGCAGCATGTCCTTCGGGTCTTCGTCATAGAAGAACTTGAAGCTCAACCGGCCGCGCGTCGGGCACGCGATGCGCCACATCACCGATTTGGGATCGCGGCCGTCATAGCGGAATTCCACGGCCGGCCCGCCCTTGGCGAGCGGCAGGTCCACCCATTGATCATCCCGGCCGACCTCGGCCCGCGCGGTTCCCGCCAGCGCCAGCGCGGCCAGCCCGACCGCCGCCTTCCAATGTCTCATTCGCTCCCCCGGCAACCCGCAGGAGGCTAAGTCCCTTGTCCGAAGACCTCAAGATCGAAGGCCACGCCAGCCTGTTCTGGACCCGCGACCTCAACGACGACGTCGCCGCCGCCGGGGCCTTCGCCGCAAGCCTGGCCCGCACCGGTCCGGCCGGGGTGAAGATGCTGCACCAGCACGACGACGCCGAGCCCGTCGGGGTCTGGGACGCGATCGCCGAGGACGCGAAGGGCCTCCATGTGCGCGGCCGGATCCTGCGGACCACGGCCCGCGGCCGCCTGGTCGCCGCCCTGGTCGAGGCCGGGGCGCTGGACGGCCTGTCCATCGGCTTCCGTGCCGTGAAGGCCCGCCCCGACGAGACCGGGCGCCTGCGGGTGCTCACCGAGGTGGAGCTGTGGGAGGTGTCAATCGTCACCTTCCCGATGCTGCCGGGCGCGCGGCTGAAAGTCGCCCGGAAGGGTCCGTGAAGACGTTCTCGAATATCGCGTCGTGCGCTTCGATCGCGGCTTTCAGGTTGTTATGCCAACTGCAGTTTTCGAGCTGGCCCTCGACAAACAGTTCAACGCGATTTCGCTGTTGCTGATGAACTTGGGTGTCGTCGAGCGGCAGCCGGACGAAGTCGGCGAGTTGAACGCAGAACCGTCCTGTCTCCAGGTCCTCGAAGCAAGAATAGCGAACCGCCTCGCCGCCGCCGCTGCGGCGCCAAACGCTGATCTCTCGATAGAGGGGGGGCATAAAGTCTGCCGCTGAGGCGGCGGGCGACGAGCCAGATTGGCTCCTGATCAACTAAGCAAAAACCCGTGCGCCAGGCAATGGCGAGGGCGCCGAACAGTCCCTCCCCCTGTGGGGGAGGTGGCCCGGAGGGCCGGTGGGGGGAGCAGTCCCACGCCGGTGAACTCCCCCCACCGATCGCTGCGCGATCGCCTCCCCCACGGGGGGAGGACCTGTTCCTGACGACTTCACAAACCCGGAGATTCCCATGAAGGAAACCAAACAGGCCGCGGCCTCGCCGGAGGCCCGCGCCGCCTTGCACGAGGTGCTGGCGGCGTTCGAGGGCTTCAAGGCCGCCAACGACCAGCGCCTGGCCGCGCTGGAGACCAAGCGCGCCGACGGGCTCTTGGAGGAGAAGGTCGCCCGCATCGACGAGGCCGTCTCCAGCGCCCAGGCGCGGCTGGACCGCGTGCTGGCCGACGCCCGCAGGCCTTCCATCGGCGGCGACGCGCCGCTGGCGCGGGTCGACGAGCGCAAGGCCGCCTTCGACCGCTACATCAAGACCGGCGAGGCGCCGGCCCTGCTGCTGGAGGCCAAGGGCCTGTCGGAAGGCGTGGCCACCGCCGGCGGCTATGTCGCCCCGGCCGAGCTGGAGCGGCAGATCCTGCGCCGCCTGCAGGCGACCTCGCCGATGCGCGACATCTGCCAGGTGCGCACCATCGGGGCGGGCACGTTCCGCAAGCCGGTCTCGACCGCGGGCCTGGCCGCCAGCTGGGTGGCCGAGACCGCCGCGCGTCCGGAGACCACGGCCCCGACCCTGGACGTGATCGACTTCCCGGCCGGCGAGCTCTACGCCAGCCCGGCCGCCACCCAGGCCCTGCTCGACGACGCCTATGTCGACATCGACGAGTGGCTGGCCGAGGAGGTGCAGGACGCCTTCGCCGCCCAGGAGACCAGCGCCTTCATCGGCGGCGACGGGGTCAACAAGCCCAAGGGCCTGCTGGCCTATACGGCGGCCGCCGACGCCACGGCGACCTGGGGCCAGCTGGGCTACCTGGCCACCGGCGTGGCGGGCGCCTGGCCGGCCAGCAACCCGACCGACAAGCTGATCGACCTGGTCTACGCGGCCAAGACCCAGTACCGCCAGAACGGCCGCTTCGTGATGAACCGCCGCACGGTCAGCGCCGTGCGCAAGTTCAAGGACGCCCAGGGCAACTACATCTGGAACGCGGCCCTGCAGCCGGGCCAATCGGCCAGCCTGCTGGGCTATCCGGTCACCGAGATCGAGGCCATGCCCGACGTCGCGGCCAACGCGCTGGCCGTGGCGTTCGGCGATTTCGAGAAGGGCTACCTGATCGTCGACCGGGCCGGCGTCCGCGTGCTGCGCGACCCCTATTCGGCCAAGCCGCACGTGCTGTTCTACACCACCAAGCGGGTCGGCGGCGGGGTCCAGAACTTCGACGCGATCAAGCTGCTGAAGTTCGCGGTGTCGTAGCCAGAGCGCGTCTCCACTTGCCCCCACCTGGCGGCTGCGCCGCCTGTCCGCCCCCATAGGGGGCGGAGCCCTCCGCGCGAGGCTCTTCCCCCTATGGGGGAGCAGGGTCGCGAAGCGGCCCGGAGGGGGCAAGTCCCTCCCATCCACGGACATTCCCCCATGCCCCTCTCCATCACCCTGGCCGAGGCCAAGGGCTTCCTGCGCGTGGCCGACGCCGCCGAGGACGCCCTGGTCGGCCTGCTGATCGACGCCGCCGAGGCGCGCGTCGCCGCCGCCACGGGCCTGGCCCTGACGCCGGCCAGTCCCGCGCCGCTGCGCCTGGCCGTGCTGCTCCTGGTCGCCCACGCCCACGAGCACCGCGACGATTCCGAACCGCCGCCGGGCCTGGTCGAGGCCTGGCTGGCCCCGTACCGGGAGGCGCGGCTGTGAGCGCGGGTCCGGACGCGGCCGTCGCCGCCGCCCTGGTCGGGGCCCTGAAGGCCGCGCCCGCCGTCGCCGCCCTGGTGGCCGCCCGCGTCCACGCCGACGCCCCGCGCCATCCGATCTATCCGTGCGTCAGCCTGAGCCGTCAGGAAAGCCGGCCGTTCGGTCCGGAAGCCGATGCCCTTGAGCACCTGCTGACCGTCACCTGCGCCAGCAAGTTCGGCGGACCCGAGGAGGCGCGCGCCGTCACCTCGGCCGTCCGCGCGGCCCTGCACAACGCGCCGCTCGCGGTCGCCGGCCGCCGGCTGGTCACCCTGCGCGTCACCTATGCCGACGTCTTCCGCGCCGCCGACCGCGAGCTGTCGCTGGGCGTGCTGCGGGTGCGGGCGGTGACGGAAAGCGCCTAGCCGCCGCTGGCCCCCACCTGACCGCTTCGCGGTCTGTCCGCCCCCATAGGGGGCGGAGCCTCCGCCGACGGGCTCTTCCCCCTCCGGGGGAGGAGGGCCGTAGGCCCGGAGGGGGCAAGTGTTCGCCGCAATCCCGCAACAAGGAGCATCCCCATGGCCGCCCAAGCCGGCAAAGACATCCTGCTGAAGATCAGCGACGGCGCGCCGACGCCCGTCTTCACCACCGTGGCCGGCCTGCGGGCCCGCACGATCAGCCTCAACGCCCAGACGATCGACGCCACCGACGGCGACAGCGCCGGCCGCTGGCGCGAGCTGCTGGCGGGGTCGGGCGTGCGCTCGGTCGCCGTCTCCGGCTCGGGCGTGTTCCGCGACGCGGCCTCCGACGCGGCGGTGCGCGACAGCTTCTTCGCCCAGACCGCCCGCACCTGGCGGCTGGTGATCCCCGACTTCGTGCAGCTGGAGGGGCCGTTCCTGGTGGCGGCCCTGGAATATGCCGGCGACCACGACGGCGAGGCCGCCTTCGCCCTGTCCCTGGCCTCGGCCGGACCGGTGACGTTCACGGCGATCTAGCCTTTGAATTCCGCTCATCCCGGCGAATGCCGGGACCCAGATCCCATAACGGTGTGGATGATTGGAAGGGCTCGGCGCTCTTGGCGTCAGCCACGCCGCCATTCCATCTGGGTCCCGGCATTCGCCGGGATGAGCGGAGGTTAGGGTTCATGAAAAGGTATTCCCATGCCCACCCCCAACCCCGCCCGCGGCGAGGTCGTCGTGCCGCTGGCCGGCGCGCCCCGCCGCCTGTGCCTGACCCTGGGCGCCCTGGCCCGCATCGAGGCCGTGCTGGGCCTGGACGACTGGAGCGCCCTGCCCGAACGGTTCGGCCGGCTGTCGGCGACCGAGCTGCTGGCCGTCCTGGCCGCCCTGCTGGACGGCGGCGGCGAGGATCCGGCGGTGCTGGACGCCGCGCCGGTGTCGATCCCGGAAGCCGTCGCGGCCGTGGCCGCCGCCCTGGCGGCCTGCGCATGAACGCCCGCTGGCGCGCGGCCCTGCGCCTGGCGAGCGGACGGCCGGCCCTCTCGCCCGAGGCCTTCTGGCGGCTGTCCCTGGCCGAGTGGCGGGCCCTGACCGAGGCGCCGGCCGCCCCGGTCCTGGACCGCGCGGCCCTGGACGCCCTGATCGCCCGCTTTCCCGACGATCCGATCCCCTGGGAGACCCTATGAGCGACTTCGAGCAAGACGGCCTCGACGCCGTCCCCGCCCGCGCCGCCGAGGCCGCCGCGGCCCTGGCCGCCCTGCGCGCCCCGGCCGAACAGGCGGCCCGGGCCATCGACGAGTCCTTCGCCAAGGCCGGGACCAGCCTGGCCCGCTCGCTGGCCCACGCGGCCGCCGACGGCAAGATCAGCCTGTCCGAGCTGGCGCGGGCCGTGCTGGACGCGGTGTCGAGCGGGACGGCCGGGGGCGGCGGCCTGGCCGAGGCCCTGGCCGGGGCGGTCGGCTCGGCCTTCTCCGGCGCGCGGGCCGACGGCGGACCGGTCGCGGCCGGCGGCGCCTATCTGGTCGGCGAGCGCGGCCCCGAGCTGTTCCGTCCCGCCGGCGCCGGCGCGATCGAACCCCTGGGGACCGGCGGCGGGGTCAATGTGACGATCAACGTCCAGGGCGGCGACGCGGCCGGCCTGGCCCGCTCCGACGCCCAGCTCGCCCAGGCCCTGGCCCGGGCGGTGAGTCTCGGGGCGCGGCGGCTTTGAAAAAACCGCTCATCCCGGCGAACGCCGGGACCCAGATGGAAGGGCTTTGAGGCTGACGCCAAGGACTCTGAGCCCCTCCAATCCACCACACCGCCATCGGATCTGGGTCCCGGCATTCGCCGGGATGAGCGGATTAGGGGCAGGCGTTGAGGTTCAAGTCAGGGAAGAGGTCCCGCCAGGTCGGATTTGCGGCCTCGATCAGCAGGAGCTTCCACGAGCGTCGCCATTCCTTGATGCGTCGCTCCCGCCGAAACGCTTCGTCGCGGGTCTCGAACACTTCGTACCAGACCAGGATCGTGCAGCCGTACTTCGCCGTGAAGCCGTCGCGGAGATGTTGCCGATGTTCTTCGATCCGACGCGGCAGATCATCGGTGGATCCGATGTAGAGCGTGCCGTTTCGCCGGCTCGCCACGATGTAGCAGTAGAAGGCCATAAGGCATTTCCCCACCGCCGGGGCGATGGGGAAAGCTTAGAAATCGGGGTTTTCCACCTCTCAAGCCATCATCGGCGTCAGCGGCGGCTCGCCGTAGCGGTTCTCGCCGGCCTGGCCTTCGGTGATGCCCACCCACAGGGTGAAGCCGATCACCGCGAGGAAGGCGATGGCGACGCTGACCAGCAGGCCGCCGACGCCGGCCAGGGCGGCCCAGTCGGTGTCGATGTTGGTGATCTCGCCGAGGATCGCGCCGAAGCCGATCGACATCGCCGAGCCGACGATCAGCACCGGTCCCAGCACGACCGGCACGAGCTGCCACCAGCCGCTGCGGCCCATGTCGTGCAGGCGCTTGGTGCAGAGGCACACCCAGGCGAAGACGGCGATCAGGCCGATCACCTGGCCGATCAGCGGGATCCAGCCGGCCACCACGTGGGCGCCCAGCAGCATCAGCCAGCCGATCCAGAACACCTGGCGGCCGATGCGGCCCTCGGCCGAGAAGAACAACGATTTCCAGTCCATTTCCAGCTCCCAATCTTGAGGAAGAGATTAGGGGCGGGGCGCGCGCGGTTTAAGTGAATTGCGTGTCATGACGAGGGTTTAACCCGGAGCATCCTCGACGGATCGTTCGCAGCTTCTCTCCGGCGAGAGGGGCGGGTGCCGACCCAGATCAGGAAGGTCGCCCAGAGCACCGTATCGATCGCGATGCCTAGGAACAGGGGGATGACCGTCCCCATCTCCGAGGCCCAGAGTTTGTCGGCCCATCGGTCCATCAGCCCGTGGATCAAAAAGCTGGCCATACCGATGACGATCAGAGGGGCGGGGCCCCCGCCGACGTCGCGTGAGCGCTTCAGCACCAGGCAGGCCGTGACGTAGAGGCGCGCGGCGATGACGATGAGCGCGGCGATCAGCGAGACGTTGGGCGCCTGCGCTCCGGAGACGCAACGCAAAAGACCGCCGACCGCGAAGGCCTCGCCGACCACCGGAAGCGCGGCTGACGCCCCCTCCGTCTCCAGCCGGGCCAGCCCCACGAACACCGCCACGCTGACGATCGTCAGTTGCACCAGGCCGCTCCAGAAGGCGCGCCGGTCGATGGCGCCGCGCGGGTCGAACAACAGGGACAGGACGCGCATCGGCGGGCTTCTCCAGGTTTTCGACATCTATAAGTGAATGTTCACTCACGCACAAGGAGCCGCGCCATGACCGCGTTCCACGAGACGCGCCTGCCCGCGCGCCTGGCCTTCGGCTGCACCGGCGGGGTCGAGCGGCGGACCCAGGTGACCACCCTGGCGTCCGGCTTCGAGCGGCGGTCCAGCCCCTGGGCCCACGGGCGGCGCCGCTACCTGATCGGCACGGCGACGCGGCCGCTGGACGACGCCGCCGCTCTGGTCGCCTTCTTCGAGGCCCGGCGCGGGCGGCTGCACGGCTTCCGGTTCCGCGACCCGGCCGACTGCCGGTCGTGCGCGCCCTCGGGAACGCCGGCCGCCACCGACCAGCCGATCGGGACCGGTGACGGCGTCCGCAAGACCTTCGCCCTGGCCAAGACCTATGGGACTGGCGAGACGGCCGTGGTCCGGCCGATCACCAAGCCGGTGGCCGGCACGGTCAAGGTGGCGGTGGCCGGCGTCGCCCTGGCGCCCGGGGCCTTCGCGGTCGACGCGGCGACCGGCCTGGTGACCCTGGCGAGCGCGCCGGCGGCGGGGGCGACGGTCACCGCCGGCTTCGAGTTCGACGTGCCGGTGCGCTTCGACGGCGACCGCATCGACGTGACCCTGGAAAGCTTCAACGCCGCCCGGGTCGGGGCCGTGGCCCTGGTCGAGGTGCGGGTCTGATGCGCGCGGTCCCGTCCGACCTGGTCGACCGCCTCGAGCGCGGCGCGGCCAGCCTGTGCCACGCCTGGATCCTGACCCGGTCCGACGGGGCGGTGCTGGGCTTCACCGACCACGACCGCGACCTGGTCGTCGAGGGCGTCGTCTTCAAGGCGGCCAGCGGCTGGACCGCCGGGGCGGCCGAGACGGCGGCCGGCTTCTCGCCGGGCCAGGCCGCGGCGGTCGGCGGCTTCGACGACGCGGCGCTGGCGGAGGCCGACCTGGCGGCCGGGCTCTATGACGGGGCGCAAGTCGAGTGCCGCGTGGTCGACTGGTCGGCGCCGCATCTGGCCGTGCGCCTGTGGTCGGCCCGGGTCGCGGCGGCCAAGGCCGAGGGCGGGGCGTTCACCCTGGCCCTGGAAGGCCCGCTGGCGGCGCTGGACCGGGTGGCCGGCCGCACCTTCGGCCGCGCGTGCGACGCGGCGTTCGGCGACGCCCGCTGCGGGGTCGACCTCGCGGCCTTCCCCGGCGCGACCTGCGACAAGCGCTGGACCACCTGCCGCGAGCGGTTCGGCAACGGCCTGAACTTCCGCGGCTTCCCGACCGCGCCGGGCGAGGACTTCCTGACGCTGTACCCCAGCGAGGGGGAGCGGAATGATGGCGGGCGGCGGTGATGGACACCCCGGCATCAAAAACGGTTGTCATCCCGGAAAGCGCGCAGCGCTTGTCCGGGACCCAGGGGAACCACAAGGCCTTCGCCCAGTTCCCTGGATCCCGGACAGCCTCTGCGAGGCTTCCGGGATGACAACGTCTGTTGTCGAGGATTCAGCGACCGGCCAGCGCGCCCTCCGCGAAGCCCGCCTCTGGCTCGGCACGCCCTATCAGCACCAGGCGTCCCTGCGCGGCGTCGGCTGCGACTGCCTGGGCCTGGTGCGCGGCGTCTGGCGGGCGCTCTACGGCGCCGAGCCGGAGGCCCCGCCGCCCTACCGCCCGGACTGGGCCGAGCTGGGCGGGCGCGAGCTGCTGGCGCAGGCGCTGGAGCGCCGGCTGGTCCGGCTGGACCTGACCGCCGCCGCCCCAGGCGACGTGCTGCTGTTCCGCATGGCGCCGGACGCCCCGGCCAAGCACTGCGCGATCCGCTCGGCCGACGACCGGATGATCCACGCCTACTGGGGCCGGGCCTGCGTCGAGAGCTGGCTGGGCCGCTGGTGGCGCGCGCGGCTGGTCGCGGCCTTTCGATTCCCCGAACCCTGAAGGACACCCCATGGCCCAGGTCATTCTCTCCGCCGTCGGCACGGCCGTGGCGGGTCCCGTCGGCGGCGCGATCGGCCTGGCGGTCGGGGCGGCGATCGACAGCGCCGCGCTCGACGCCCTGACGCCCGCCCGCCGGACCGGTCCGCGCATTCCCGAGCTGCGGCTGTCAGGGGCGGCCGAGGGCGCGCCGATGGCGGCGGTGTTCGGCCGGGCCCGGGTGGCCGGCCAGGTGATCTGGGCGGCGCGGTTCAAGGAACGCTGGGTCGACGGCCGGTCGGGCGGTGGCAAGGGGGCTCGCACCACCAGCGCCGCCTACAGCCTGTCGTTCGCCGTCGCCGTCTGCGAGGGGCCGATCGACGGGATCGGCCGGGTCTGGGCCGACGGCAAGCCGATGGACATGGCCGGGCTGGTCATGCGCGTCCACACCGGGGCCGAGGACCAGCTCCCGGACCCCCTGATCGCCGCCGTCGAGGGGGAGGCCCCGGCCTATCGCGGCACGGCCTATGTGGTGTTCGAGGATCTGCCGCTGGGCGCCTACGGAAATCGCCCGCCGCAGCTGTCGTTCGAGGTGTTCCACCGGCCGCGCGCCAGCGGCGCGCCAGCGGGCCTTGAGGAAAGACTGAAGGGCGTCTGCCTGATCCCCGGGGCGGGCGAGTTCGTCTACGCCACCGACCTGGTGATGCGCCGCGACGGCCTGACCCGGACCACGGCCGAGACCCTGAACAACACCGAGGGCCGCCCCGACCTGGTGGTGTCGCTGGACCAGCTGCAGGCCCAGCTGCCGAACGTCGAGGAAGTGACCCTGGTGGTCGCCTGGTTCGGCGACGACCTGCGCTGCGGGTCGTGCGCGATCCGGCCCAAGGTGGAGCAAGCGGCCAAGGCGACGATCCCGTTCGACTGGCGGGTCAACGGGATCGACCGGGCGGATGCGGCCGTGGTCTCGACCAATGGCGGCGGCCCCGCCTATGGCGGCACGCCGGCCGACCGGGCCGTGCTGCAGGCCATCGCCGAGCTGAAGCGGCGCGGCCTGAAGGTCACCCTCTATCCGTTCGTGCTGATGGACGTGCCGGCGGGGAACGCCCTGCCGGATCCGTACGGCGGCGCGCGGCAGGGCGCCTATCCCTGGCGCGGGCGGATCACCTGCCATCCCGCCGCCGGCCGTCCAGGCTCGCCCGACAGGACGCCCGCCGCCGGGGCCCAGGTCGCCAGCTTCTTCGGCGCGGCCACGGCGGCCCAGTTCGGCGTGGCGGACGGCCTGCCGACCTATTCCGGCCCGGCCGGCGACTGGGGCCTGCGGCGGATGCTGCTGCACTACGCCAAGCTGGCCCAGCTGGCCGGCGGGGTGGACGGCTTCATCCTGGGCTCGGAGCTGCGCGGCCTGACCACGGTGCGCGACGGGGCCTCGTCCTATCCGGCCGTGGCGGCGCTGAAGAGCCTGGCCGGCCAGGTCCGGACGCTGCTGGGGCCGGCGACCAAGCTGGGCTACGCCGCCGACTGGAGCGAATATTTCGGCCACCAGCCGGCCGACGGCTCCGGCGACGTCCACTTCCACCTCGACCCGCTGTGGAGCGACGCCAACATCGATTTCGTCGGCATCGACTTCTATCCGCCGATGGCCGACTGGCGCGACGGCGACGACCACCTGGACGCCGGGATGGGCGGGCCGCACGACCTGGCCTATCTGCGCGCCAATCTCGCCGGCGGCGAGGGCTTCGGCTGGTTCTACGCCTCGGACGCCGATCGCCTGGCCCAGGCCCGCACCCCGATCACCGACGGCGCCTACGCCGAGCCCTGGGTGTTCCGGCCCAAGGACTTGCTGTCGTGGTGGAGCCGGCCGCACTTCGACCGTCCCGGCGGCGCGCGGGCCTCCTCGCCGACCGCCTGGGTCCCCCGGTCCAAGCCGCTGCGGCTGGTCGAGTTCGGCTGCGGCGCGGTCGACAAGGGCGCCAACGCGCCGAACCTGTTCGTGGACACCAAGAGCGCCGAGAGCGCCCTGCCGCCGTTCTCGGACGGGACCCGCGACGAGGTCGGCCAGCGGCGGGCGCTGGAGGCGGTGCTGGCCCACCTGGCCGACTCGGCGACCAATCCGGTGTCGCCGGTCTATGGCGGGCCGATGATCGAGGGGGCGGCCGCCTGGTGCTGGGACGCCCGGCCGTTTCCCGACTTCCCGGCCCGGAGCGGCGTCTGGGCCGATGGGCCGAACTGGGCCCTGGGCCACTGGCTGAACGGCCGGGCGGGGATCGCGCCGCTGCCCGAGCTGGTCGCCGCCCTGGCGCGGCGGGCCGGCGCGGCCATCGATCCGGGCGAGGCCGGCGGCTGCGTCGTCGGCTACGTGGTCGACCGGCCCATGCGGCTGCGCGACGCCCTGGCCCCGCTGCTGGAGGCCTTCGCCCTGGACCCGGTCGAGCGCCAGGACGGCGTCGTGCTGGCCGGCCGCTCGGGCGCGGCGGCCCTGGCCCTGGGCGACGACGACCTGGCCTGGCCGGAGGACCGCGCCGCGCCGCGGGCCACCGCCCGGACCCTGGCCGCCCCGGTCCAGGCCCTGCGCCTGCGCTTCATCGACGCCGCCCGCGACTACCAGACCGGCGCGGTGATCGTCCGCCGCGAGGGCGGGCCCAATCCTGGAGAAGGGAGCGCCGACCTCGACGCGCCGCTGGTGCTGGCCGCCGCCGACGCCCGGGCGGTGGCCGAGCGCCTGCTGGCCGCCGCCGACCCGCGCGAGGCGACCGTCCACCTGTCGCCGCTGGCCGCCCTGCGCCTGGAGCCCGGCGACCGGCTCACATTGGACGGCGCCGCCTGGCGGGTGACGCGGGTCGACCTGGACGAACACCCCCGCGCCCAGCTGGCGCCGGTGGCCGATCCGGTGCGGGCGGGCGGCGAGCTGGACTGGTCCCCCGCCGCGCCGCGCGAGGTCCCCGGCCCGCCGGCGCTGCACGTGCTGGATCTTCCGGGCCAGGCGGACGAGCGGCCGCTGGTGGCCGTGGCGGCCTCCCCCTGGCGAGCCTTCGACGTCCACGCCGGCGTCGGCGTCGAGGCCCTGCGCCTGCGCGCCACGGCCGCCGTCCCGGCCACGGTGGGCGTCACCCTGTCGAACCTGCCGGCAGGTCCCTTGCACCGCTTCGACCACGCCACGCGGCTGACCGTGCGGCTGGAGGGCGCGTCGCCCGACAGCCGCGACCGCTCGGCGGTGCTGGCCGGCGCCAACGCCTTGGCCGTGCGCGGCGCGGGCGGCGAGTGGGAAATCCTGCAGTTCCTGACCGCCGAGCCGATCGGCGCCGACGCCTGGACCTTGTCGGGCCTGCTGCGCGGCCAGGCCGGCAGCGACCCGGCCATGGCCGCCCTGACCCCGGCCGGGGCGGCGGTGGTGGTGCTGGACGAAGCCCTGGTCCGCGCCGACCTGGCCCTGGCCGAACGCGGCCTGCCCCTGACCTGGCGCGCCGCCCCGGCCGGCGGTCCGGCCTCGGGCCCTTCGATGAGCCAGGCGGCCGAGACTTGGCGCGGCCTGGCGGCCCGGCCCTGGTCGCCGGCCCATCTGCGGGCGCGGCCCCAGGGCGGCGACACGGTCGTGACCTGGATCCGCCGCGCGCGCCTGGCCGGCGACGGCTGGGACGCCGAGGTCCCCCTGGGCGAGGAGCGCGAGGTCTATCGGGTCGAGATCCTGGACGGCGAGACCGTGGTCCGGACGGCCGAGACGACCACGCCGAGCTTCACCTACACGGCCGCCCAGCGCGCCGCCGATTTCCCCGCTGGACCGACCGGGGCCCTGGCTGTCAGGGTGGCCCAGGGCTCGGCCCTCTATGGCTGGGGCGCCGTGTCTCGGGCGTTGCTGTGATAATAATGCAACATAACGCTTGCGCGCCGCGCCGAACGGCCTAATTGAGGCGTTCGCCTGTTTGAACTGACGTGAGGAGCCTCCTTGGCGCGCGACCCCTATCTGGAGCTTGGCGTTTCCCGCACCGCGAGCGCGGCGGAAATCCGCAAGGCGTTCCACAAGCTCGCCAAGCAGCACCACCCCGACGCCAACAAGGGCGACAAGAAGTCGGAGGAGAAGTTCAAGCAGGTCAGCGCCGCCTTCGACATCCTGGGCGACGTCGACAAGCGCAAGAAGTTCGACGCCGGCGAGATCGACGCCGACGGCCGCGAGACCATGCGCGGCGGCTTCGGCGCGGGCGGCGGCAACCCGTTCGGCGCCGGCTTCGGCGGGCGCGGCGGCGGCTTCCGCGGCGGCGGCGGCGGCGGCGAGGGGCCGGAGATCGACCTCAACGACCTGTTCGGCGACATCCTGGGCCGCAATCGCGGCGCCGGGGCTGGAGCCGGGGCGGGCGGGTTCGGCGGCGGCTTCGCGGCCAAGGGCGCGGACGTGCGCGCCCGGCTCGACATCGACCTGGAGGAGGCGATCAAGGGCGGCAAGAAGCGCGTGGCCTTCTCGGACGGCCGCACGATCGACGTCACCATCCCGGCCGGCGCCCAGGAAGGCCAGACCCTGCGCCTGAAGGGCCAGGGCAGTCCGGGCCGCGGCGGGCAGGGCGACGCCCTGATCGAACTGGCCATCAAGCCGCACCCGATCTACCGCCCCGAGAACGGCGCTCTGGTCATGGACCTGCCGATCACCGTCCCCGACGCGGTGCTGGGCGGCAAGGTCGAGGCCCCCACGCCCGACGGCCCGGTGACCCTGACGGTCCCCAAGGGCTCCAACAGCGGCGCCAAGCTGCGGCTCAAGGGCCGCGGCCTGGCCGACGCCAAGGGCCACCGCGGCGACCTGTTCGCCCGCCTGGTGGTGACCCTGCCCGACGCGCCGGACGCCGAGCTCGAGAAGTTCGCCGAGGCCTGGCGGGACAAGCGGCCCTACGCGCCGAAGCGGCGGTAGGGTGTATCGACATTTGTTGACACGCCTCGGTGTGCGACGGATGATCCGGCCTTGAAGGCTGGAGGTCCGACCGTGCAGGTGCTGATCAAAAAGTGGGGCAACAGCGCCTCGGTGCGGATCCCCGCGACCGTGATGGCGGCCGCCGCGTTGAGCGTCGACCAGGCGGTCGAAGTGCGCGAGGAAAACGGCCGGATCATCATCGAACCGGTCCGCGCGCCGACCTACGTCCTGGACGAGTTGCTGGAAGGCATGAAGCCAGAGACCTTTCCCGACGACGAGGGCTTTGGCCCGGCCGTCGGCCAGGAAGTCTGGTGATGGCGGGCTATGTGCCCGAGGCCGGCGACATCGTCTGGCTGGAATTCGATCCGCAGGCGGGTCACGAGCAGGCGGGACATCGCCCGGCCCTGGTGCTGTCGCCGGCCGCTTACAACGGCCGACGCGGCATGATGGTCTGCTGCCCGATGAGCAGCCGGATCAAGGGCTATCCCTTTGAGGTTCTGGTCCCCGGGGACGAGCCCAGCGTCGTGCTGGCCGACCAGGTCAAGAGCCTGGATTGGGTCGCGCGGAGGGCCCGCCGGAAGCAGGCGGCGCCCGCGCCGGTTCTGGTGGAGGTCCGCGCCAAGCTGAAGGCGCTACTCGCGCTGTGACTCACCCCACCCCGTTCGGTAGCGCCGCCTTCTTGATCAGATAGGCGCCCTGGCCGACGCCGAAGCTGCCCAGCAGGGCGGTGTCGACGTCGGGGAGGGTGGTGGCGCGGACGATGTCGACCATCGTCAGGAACTCCCAGCTGGCGGCGGCGAAGATCAGGGTGGCCACGCTGCTGATCAGGATCATCTGGAAGTCGCCCAGGTCGGCCGCGCCGTAGTCGTTGAGCACCAGGTCGGCGATCCTGGGCCGGGGCGCGGGGGCGGCCGGCGCGGCGGCGACGACGCCCGGCGCGGCCGCCAGGGCCGCCGCGGCGTTGGCGTCCTTCTGCACCGCCACCACCTTGGCCGCGCCGAACGACAGGCCCGAAAGCCCGGTCATGGCCAGGACGTTGGTGGTCATCGCGATGCCGCCCATGAACTCCCAGCCCAGGAACCAGGCGCGCAGGATCAGGGTGGCGCCATAGACCATGGCCACCACCCCGAACCACAGCGCCATCTGGGTCTGGGAATTGCTCAGGCGGTTGTCGTTCCCGACCAGGAACCGCCAGGGCCGGCCGGCGGTGGCCAGGCTGGAGAAGGCGGCGATCACCGCGAAGGCGGCGACGAGCGCGATCGTCCGCTGCAGGGCCGGCACGGGCCGCGCCAGGCGGGTGATCTGGACCACGCGCCGCGGGTTCAGCGGATCGTCCACCGTCAGCCAGACCCGGTCGCCGGGCCGCGCGCCCAGGTCCAGGGCCTGCTTGTCGGCCGGCCGGTCGACGGTCAGCGTCACCGGGCCGGGCGCGCCGGCGGGCAGGAAGGTCAGCTGGTCGGCGTTGGCGCCCAGCTTCGCGGGCGAGACCCCGATGGCCTGGATCACGCCGTCGGCCGGGGTCGGGCTGGCGCTGGGCGGCGGCGCGTCGGCGGCGGCCCGCCCTCCGAGCCCCGGCAGGCCCGGCGCCGCCAGGCCCAGCGTCAGGCCGCAAGCCAGGATCGCGCCCCGCAGATGTCCAGATCGCCGCATGCGTCCCCCCAGACCTCGCAGATCCGGACCGGATCCGCCGCCGCGCCGAGGCGTCTGGCTGCAATCCGTCGCTCTGCACGCAAAGATTGCAGGTTAGAGCCGCCTTGTTCGACAGGCAAGTCCGTGACGACGCTCCGGCGCCGGCGTTTCTCGCGGCGGGCGCGGCCAGGCGGCGTCCGGCCAGGCTTTCGTTCGCGCAATCCGTGACAGAACGACGTTGCCCGTCCATAACGGCGGTGTTCAGCCTCTATTCAGCCGCGACGCTCTAGACCGGAGCCCATGAAGCCGATCCATTTCCTCTTCGCCGCCGCCCTGGCCGCCGCCGCCCTCCCCGGCGTGGCGTCCGCGCAGCGCGGCCCGGACTCGCTGGGCGCCGACTGGCGCGCCCGGCAGGACCAGGCGCGCGGGGGCGTGCAGTCGGGACGTCTGGTGCCGCTCAGCCGGGTGATCGAGCAGATCGGCCGCCGCACGCCGGGCCGGGTGCTGGACGCCGGCCTGGAAGGCCCCAACTATCGCGTGCGCTGGGCCACGACCGACGGTCGCCGCATCGACTTCATCGTCGACGCCCAGACCGGCCAGATCCTCAGCGCCAACTAAGTTTCCTATCCAGCGTCACGAGACAGAGACTCCTCCATGCGCATCCTGCTTGTCGAAGACGATCCCGACCTGTCGCGCCAGCTGAAGCTGGCCCTGGGCGACGCGGGCTACGCCGTCGACCACGCCGCCGACGGCGAGGAGGCCCAGTTCCTGGGCGAGACCGAACCCTATGACGCCGTGGTGCTGGACCTGGGCCTGCCCAAGGTGGACGGCGTGTCGGTGCTGGAGCGCTGGCGGCGCGGCAATGTCGCCACCCCGGTGCTGATCCTGACGGCGCGCGGCTCGTGGAACGAGAAGGTCGCGGGCTTCGACGCCGGCGCCGACGACTACCTGACCAAGCCGTTCCACACCGAGGAACTGCTGGCCCGCCTGCGCGCCCTGCTGCGCCGCTCGTCGGGCCACGCCTCGCCGACCCTGTCGTGCGGCGGCCTGCGCCTGGACCCGCGCGCCGCCCGGGCCAGCGTCAACGGCGAGCCCCTGCGCCTGACCTCGCTGGAATACCGCCTGCTGCACTACATGATGATGCACCAGGGCCGGGTGATCGGCCGCACCGAGCTGGTCGAGCACCTGTACGACCAGGACTTCGACCGCGACAGCAACACCATCGAGGTGTTCATCGGCCGGCTGCGCAAGAAGCTGGGCAGCGACCGGATCGAGACGGTGCGCGGCCTGGGCTATCGCCTGACGCCGCTGGAAGGCGAGACGACCGAAGGGTAGGGCGTTCGCCCAGTCTCCTGGGTCCCGGACAGCCTCTGCGAGGCTTCCGGGATGACAACCGTTTGGACGTGCGGGCCTCGAAGAGATGGCTGAAAGAGGGGCGAGGTGAGCGGAACGCAATCGGATCGTAATCCCGCGATCGCCATGCTCCTGGCTGGTCTCTAGCCGTGTGGGACCTCGGCAAGCGCTCGCTGGTCCGGCGGCTGGTGCTGCTGGCGGCGGCGTGGAACCTGGTGGTGCTGGTCCTGGCGGGCGTGTTCCTGACCGCCCAGTTCCGCGATGCGGCGATCCGCCGGTTCGACCAGTCGCTGGCCGTGCTGACTGACGACCTCTATGCCGGCTCTACCGTCGACGACGGGGTGCTGAAGGCCCCGGTCCTGACCGACATCCGCGCCACCCGGGCCTATTCCGGCCGCTACTGGACGATCTTCGACCAGCCAGCCGGCGGCGGCGGGCTGAACGTGATCGAGCGCTCGCGGTCGCTGTTCGACAGCGACCTGACGATCCCGGTCGAGCAGTCCGAGCGGCTGATGTCCGAGCCGGGCAAGACCCTCTATTTCGACCTCAAGGGCCCGCAGAACCGGCCGTTGCGGGCCGCGGCCCTGCTGGCCCGGCTGCCCGGCTATCCGCGCCCGGTGGTGTTCATCGCCGCCGAGGACCGCTCGCCGATCGACGCCGACGCCGACCGCTTCGGGCGCATCACCACCCTCGCCCTGGTCATCCTGGGCGGCGGCCTGATCGCCGCCGTGGTGGTCCAGGTGCGGGTCGGCCTGGTGCCGCTATTCCGCCTGCGCCGCGAGGTGGCCTCGGTGCGGCGCGGCAAGGCCGAGAAGCTGGACGGCGACTATCCCGAGGAACTGGCGCCGCTGGCCGTCGAGCTGAACGCCCTGCTGTCGCATAACCAGGAGGTGGTCGAGCGCCAGCGCACCCATGTCGGCAACCTGGCCCACGCCCTGAAGACCCCGCTGTCGGTGATGCTGACCGAGGCCGGCCAGCGGCCGGGCGCCCTGGCCGAGGTGGTCGAGCGCCAGGCCCAGACCATGCGCGAGCAGGTCGACCACCACCTGCGCCGGGCCCGCGCCGCCGCCCGCTCCCAGACCTCGGGCGAGCGCACGCCGGTCGAGCCGATCATGGACGAGCTGGCCGTGACCCTGGAGCGGATCTTCCAGGACAAGGGCGTCCAGATCGACTGGCGGTGCCCCGACGACCTGTGCTTCCAGGGCGAGCGCCAGGACTTCATGGAGCTGGCCGGCAACGTGATGGAAAACGCCGGCAAGTGGTGCGCGGGCAAGGTGCGGGCCGAGGCCGTGGCCAGCTCGCCCGAACAGATGACCCTGACCGTCGACGACGACGGCCCCGGCCTGCCGCCCGACCGCTGGATCGACGCCCTCAAGCGCGGCCAGCGGATGGACGAGCACACCCCCGGCTCGGGGCTGGGCCTGTCGATCGTCGACGAGCTGGCCCGCGCCTATGGCGGCTCGGTGACCCTGGGCGCCTCGCCCCTGGGCGGCCTGCGCGTGACCCTGGTGTTGCCGCGGTCGGAGGGGTAGGGCGGCGCCATCTCCTTCCCGGTTCACGGGAGAGGAGAGTCAGGCGTTCCTTCGCTCAACCCCACATTTCGCGGACGCCGCGCCAGTCGGTCAGCGACCTTTCGACGCTGCCGTTCGCGCCGCGAAAACTTATGGTTTCGGAAAGTCTTAACCTCGTTGGCGACATGGTTGACGCGGCTCGGAGCGGGCCTGTCCGGTGGGGGGTTATGGCAGCGATCGCCGCCAACAAGTTGCTGATGGTCCGGAAGCTGGTGGAAACCGCGCCCGACGCCGCCCTGCGCAGCCTCGAACTCGCCCTGGCCGGTCCGGCCGGCGGGCAGGGCGCGCTGGCGACCGTGCGCGGCCTGGTCGAGGACGAGGTCACCGCCCGCTATGTCCGCAACAGCGTGCTGGCCCCGATCGTCCCGCTGTGCGCCGCTCGCGACACCGAGCAGACCGCGTTCCCGCCCCGCACCCTGACCCTGCTGTGGGCCGCCCTCAGGCAGCAGGCGCCCAAGAAGGTCGAGGAGGCCGCGGCGCGCTGCAATCCGTGGGACCTGGAGCAGGGTCCGCCCGAGGTCTTCAACGAACTCTGCAAGATCGCCTCCAAGGGCCTGCGGGCCCAGGCCGAGCCCGGGTTCCAGGCGCTGGACGCCATCTGCGACATCGACGAGCTGGCCTCGTGCCTGGAGCTGTCGGCCATCGTCCGCGCCGCCCTGCCCAAGCTGCAGGAATGGGTCAGCAAGATGAGCGAGGAGCGCGCCTCCTCGGCCCGGCTGGCCTACAAGGACGCCTGCGCCATCCGCCCGGACGCCGGCCCGCTGCTGTTCGAGATGCTGGCCGCCCACCTGCCGGACGACTGGCGGATCCTGCGGGTGATCTCGGCGGTCATGGACCGGCCGGGCGACAAGTTCTGGGCCTCGTCGGAGGTCGGCGTGTTCGGCGAGCGCGTGCTGGCCGACATCGAGAAGAACATCGACTTCATCGAGGCCTTCGACCCGGCCAGGGGCGAGGCCGAGGGCCGCAAGGCCGCCGGCGCCGCCCAGAGGGTCGCGCACCAGATCACCGAGCTGGAGCAATCGGTGAACCTGGCCAAGGATGGTCCCTGGGGACGCCGCGTCGCCAAGTACAAGCAGTCGATCGCCCAGGTGGTCGAGGCGCGGATGAACGCCGCCGAGAAGGAACTGCTGGCGGCCCTGCCGCTGCGGCCGATCTCGATCCTGGGCGGCAAGAAGGGCAAGGGCGTGCCACAGCTGACGGCCGAGCCCGACGAGATCCAGACCCGGCGGCTGACGGCGGTGCTGGCGTTCATCGCCGAGGTCCGCGGCTGCGCCATGCAGAGCGGCTACGGCTCCAGCCGCGCCAAGGTGCTGGAAAAGCTGAACGGGCGCCTGGACCAGTACATCGAGGACATCCTGCACATCGTCCGGACGGGCGACGGCGGCGACCAGGGCCTGGCGCGGCTCTATGTCGACCTGGCCGCCGGCTACATCGCCTACAGCCGCGACGAAAAGACCGCCGAGATCGTCCGCCGCCGCGCGGCCGCGGCCATGGCGGCGGCCGCGTAGCCTTCCCGGGTTCCTTACGCGATTTTTTCGCTAACGGCCTTCCCCGTTTCCCCGCTAACACGCGCGCATGATCGCTTTCTGGATCGCCGCGGCGGGATTGTCGGCCGTCGTCGCAGCCTTGATGCTGCGCGGCGCCGCGCGGGCGTCCGTGGCCGCGAGCCTGGGGAAGGGCGGCGACGACGCCAGCCTGGCCGTGCACCGGCGGCAACTGTCCGAGATCGACGACCTGGCCGAGCGCGGCCTGCTGGCCGACGCCGAGCTGAAGGGCGCGCGGGCCGAGGCCGGCCGCCGCCTGATCGCCGCCGCCGACCACCAGGCGCCGTGGCCGCCGGCCAACCCGCGCCAGCGACCGCTGGTGCTGGCCCTGGCGGCCGCCGCGCCGCTGCTGGCGTTCGGCGTCTACGGCCTGGTGGGCGCGCCGGGCGCGGCCGACCAGCCGTTTCTCAAGCGCGTGGCCGCGTGGCGCAACACCGACCCCGTCCAGCTGGAGCCGCAGAAGATCGCCGCGGTGCTGGAGCAGATCGCCCTCCAGCGGCCGACCGATCCCGAGCCGCTGAAGAACCTGGCCCTGGCCCGGATGGCGGCCGGCGACGCCACCGGCGCCTCCCAGGCCCTGCGCCGCGCCGTGATCCTGGCCCCGGCCCGCGCCGACCTGTGGGCCGGCCTGGGCGAGACCTTCGTGGCCGACGCCTCCCAGGCCGAAGGCGGGCAGGGCGAGATCGGGACCGACGCCCGCAAGGCCTTCGCCGAGGCCCTGAAGCGCGATCCGAAGAACGTCAGCGCCCGCTATCACCTGGGCCTGGCCCGGATCGCCGACGGCGACGTCCAGGGCGGCCTGGCCGATTGGAAGGCCCTGCTGGCCGACCTGCCGGCCGACGACCCGCGTCGCATGGGCTTCGGCCACCAGATCGCCCAGGTCCAGGCCGACGGGGGCCTTCGCGCCCCCGCCGCCCCCGCCGGCCAGCCGGCCGAGGTCCCTGAAGGGACCGATGTCCAGGACATGATCCAGGGCATGGTCGCCGGCCTGGCCGCGCGGCTCGAGGCCAATCCCGACGATCCGGACGGCTGGATCAAGCTGGTGCGCGCCTATTCGGTGCTGGGCGACGCCGCCCGCCGCGATGCGGCCCTGGCCCAGGCCCAGGCGCGCTACAAGGACCAGCCCAAGGTGCTGGCCGCCCTGCGCCAGGCCGCCCAGACCCCCGCCCAGAAGACCCAGCCATGAGCTTCCTGCCCAAGTCCCGCAAGGCGCGTCGCCGCCTGACCGTCCTGGCCGTCGCCGCCCCGGTGGTGGCCCTGGCCGTGGGCCTGGCCCTGTGGGGCATGCGCGACGCCATCTCGCTGTTCTACACCCCGGCCCAGGCCGCCGCCGCCCACGTGCCGGCCGGCCGCAAGGTGCAGCTGGGCGGGCTGGTCAAGGCCGGCAGCGTCGTCAAGCATCCGGACGGCCTGGTCGAGTTCGTGGTCGCCGACCAGCGCGCCACCGCCCTGGTCCGTTACAAGGGCGACCTGCCCGACCTGTTCCGCGAGGGCCAGGGGATCGTCGCGTCCGGCGCCTTCGACGCGTCCGGGACCTTCGTCGCCAAGCAGGTGCTGGCCAAGCACGACGAGCGCTACATGCCGCGCGAGGTCTCCAAGGCGCTGAAGGAACAGGGCGAGTGGCGCGGGGACGGCGCCAGGCCTGCGTATGAGTCGGGGAAGCCCAGCTCGTGAGCGCCCGCCTTCTTCTTCCTTCTCCCCTTGCGGGAGAAGGTGTCGCGCAGCGACGGATGAGGGGTCTCTCGGACCCGTCCGCGCGACCCCTCATCCGACCTGCTTCGCAGGCCACCTTCTCCCGCAAGGGGAGAAGGGGAGCGTTCATATGATCACCGAATTCGGCGCCTACGCCCTGGTCCTGGCCCTGGTCCTGTCGGCCCTGCAACTGATCCTGTCGGCGCTCGGCGGGGCGCGGCGCTCGTCGCTGCTGGCGGGAGCCGGTCGCGGCGCGGCGCTCGGCGCCTTCCTGTGCACGGCCCTGACCTTCCTGGCCCTGGTCCACGCCTTCGTGGTGTCGGACTTCTCGGTGGCCAATGTCGCGGCCAACTCCCACACCGCCAAGCCGATGCTCTACAAGGTGGCCGGCGCCTGGGGCAGCCACGAGGGCTCGATGCTGCTGTGGTGCCTGGTGCTGACCGGCTACGGCGCGGCCGTGGCCGGCTTCGGCGAGGCCCTGCCGCCGCGCCTGCGGGCCTATGCGGTGGCCACCCAGGGCGCGCTGGGCGTGCTGTTCCTGGCCTACACCGTCTTCGCCTCCAACCCCATGGCCCGGCTGCTGGACGTTCCCGTCGAGGGCGCGTCGCTGAACCCGCTGCTGCAGGACCCGGCCCTGGCCTTCCACCCGCCGTTCCTCTACGCCGGCTATGTCGGCTTTTCGGTGGTGTTCTCGTTCTCGATGGCCGCCCTGATCGAAGGCCGGGTCGACGCGGCCTGGGCTCGCTGGGTGCGGCCCTGGACCCTGGCGGCGTGGAGTTTCCTGACCGTCGGCATCACCCTGGGCGCCTTCTGGGCCTATTACGAGCTGGGCTGGGGCGGCTGGTGGTTCTGGGACCCGGTCGAGAACGCCAGCTTCATGCCCTGGCTGATCGGCTCGGCCCTGCTGCACTCGGCCGTGGTGCTGGAGAAGCGCGGCGCCTTGCCGGGCTGGACGGTGTTCCTGGGCCTGGCCGCCTTCACCTTCTCGATGCTGGGCGCGTTCCTGGTGCGCTCGGGCGTGCTGACCAGCGTCCACGCCTTCGCCGTCGACCCGACGCGCGGCGTCCTGCTGCTGACCATCATGGGCGTGGCGGCGGGCGCGGGCTTCCTCCTGTTCGCCCTGCGCGCGCCCAGCCTGAACGCCGGCGGCTTGTTCGCCCCGGTCAGCCGCGAGAGCGCCATCGTCCTGAACAACATCATCCTGTCGACGGCCACGGCCGTGGTGCTGGTCGGCACCCTGTTCCCGCTGATCCGCGAGGCCACGGACGGCGAGGCGGTGTCGGTCGGGGCGCCGTTCTTCAACATGACGTTCGTGCCGCTGATGGTGCTGGCCATGGCGATCCTGCCGGCCGGCCCCCTGCTGGCCTGGAAGCGCGGCGACGCCCGGCTGGTGGTGCGCCGCCTGTGGCTGGCCCTGGCGCTGGCCGCGATCCTGGGCCTGGTCGCCTTCGCCGTCGTCGCCCCGCGCAGCGCCCTGGCCAGCGCCGGCCTGGTGGTCGGCTTCTGGCTGATCGGCGGGGCGCTGCTGGAACTGGCCGAGCGGGTCAAGGCCTTCCGCGCCCCCTGGGCCGAGGTCCGCCGCCGCCTGACGGGCCTGCCGCGCGGCGCCTGGGGCACGACCCTGGCCCACGCGGGCCTGGGGATCTTCGTGCTGGGGGCGTCTTTCGAGACCACCTGGCGGGTCGAGGCGGCCCAGGCCCTGGGCGTCGGCGGACAGCTGAAGCTGGGCGCCTACGAGCTGGCCCTGACCGACGTCGGCACGGTGGAGGGCGAGAACTACATCGCCGAGCGCGGGATCGTGAAGATCACCAGGGCCGGCGCGCCGGTGTGCGAGGCTCGGCCCGAACGCCGGTTCTATCCCACGGGCAAGCAGACCACCTCGGAGGTGGCGATCTGTCCCAAGGTCCTGGACGACCTCTATGTGGTGCTGGGCGAGCGCCGGGCGGGCCCGGGCGGCCAGCCGGCCTGGCTGGTGCGGGCCTTCGTCAATCCGTGGGTGCGGCTGATCTTCCTGGGCCCCCTGGTCATGGCGATCGGCGGCCTGGTGTCGCTGTCGGACCGCCGCCTGCGGTTCGGCGTGGCCCGCAAGGCGGAGAAGGCGGCGTGAGGTCGGTCTTCCCTTTCCTTCTCCCCTTGCGGGAGAAGGTGGCCGCCGAAGGCGGTCGGATGAGGGGTTTCTCAAACCCGTCCGCTTCGATCGTTCGCGGTGTCGCCGCCCTGCGACCCCTCATCCGTCGGCTTCGCCGACATCTTCTCCCGCAAGGGGAGAAGGGGCGGGGGATGCTTGTCGCGCTGGTGGCCCTCGCCTGCATGGCCGGCGCCGCCGCCGACCCGGCCGAGCGCCTGCCCGACCCGGCGCAGGAGGCGCGGGCCCGCGAGATCTTCCGCGAGGTGCGCTGCCTGGTCTGCCAGAACGAGTCGATCGACGATTCCGAGGCGGCCCTTGCCGGCGACCTGCGCCAGGTGGTGCGCGACCAAGTGAAGCAGGGGCGTAGCGACAAGCAGATTCGCGCGTTCCTGGTCGAGCGCTACGGCGAGTTCGTGCTGTTCAAGCCGCCGTTCTCGGCGGGCAACGCCCTGCTCTGGGCCACGCCTGCGATCGCGCTGATCGTGGGCGGCGTGCTGATGGCGCTGCTGCTGCGCCGGCGACCCGCCTCGACGGCGGACGGTGAAGATACGCCGGCGCTTTCGCAGGTGGAGGAGGCGCGTCTTCAGGTGTTGTTGAAGGACGAATGACACGATTGCGCCGCGAAGACGCCGCAAGACCATCTTGAGCGTGGACGCATGATCTCATCGAAGACCATTGCGCCTTTCGCCAGCGCAACTAGGTTCTCAGGCCAAGGACCCGGCGCCGCGCGCCGTGGGTGAGGAAAGACGTAAGATGGCTGCTAGGAAGTCTGGTTTCTTTGTCGGTGCGGTGGCCGGGGCGGGCGTGGCCTGCGCGGCTCTGGTCGGCGTCGGCATGCGCATGGGCCCCGCGGGCGCCGCGGAGCCGGCCCAGGTGATCCGCACCTCGGGCGCGCCCATGGCCAGCGGGGCGCCGATGTTCGCGCCGCCGCCCGGCGCGCCGATGTCGTTCGCCGACATCTTCGAGCAGGTCTCGCCGGCGGTGGTGCAGATCGACGTGACCTCCAAGGCCGCCGCCGCTCCGCGCCTGCGCATTCCCGGCCTGGAAGGCTTCGACATCGTGCCCAAGGGCCAGAAGGGCGAGGACGGCGAGGAGGCCCCGGGCCCCAAGCAGCAGTCCTCGGGCTCGGGCTTCTTCATCTCGGCCGATGGCTATCTGGTGACCAACAACCACGTCGTGGCCGACGCCGACGACGACGGCATCAATGTCGTGCTGAAGGACGGCCGCGAGCTGAAGGCCACCATCGTCGGCCGTGACGAGGGCACCGACCTGGCGGTCCTCAAGGTGGTCGACCCCAAGGCCAAGGGCGCGGCGTTCCCGTTCGTCAACTTCGAGAACCAGGCCAAGCCGCGGGTCGGCGACTGGGTGATCACCATCGGCAACCCGTTCGGCCTGGGCGGCACCGCCACGGCCGGGATCATCTCGGCCTATAACCGCGACCTGGGCGACAGCTCGTCGACCTTCGTCGACTACATCCAGATCGACGCGCCGATCAACCGCGGCAACTCGGGCGGTCCGTCGTTCGACATCTACGGCCGGGTGATCGGGGTCAACACCGCGATCTTCTCGCCGACCGGCGGCTCGGTGGGCATCGGCTTCGCCATTCCCGCCGACGTGGCCGAGGCCACCGCCAAGCAGCTGATCAGCGGCGGCAAGGTGGTCCGCGGCTATATCGGCGCCCAGATCCAGCCCTTCACCAAGGAAATGGCCGACGCCCAGGGCCTGGGCGACGTCAAGGGCGCGATCGTCGCCGACCTGGTGCCCGGCGGTCCGGCCCAGAAGGGCGGCCTGCTGCCCGAGGACGTGATCACCGCCGTCAACGGCGTGGAGATCAAGAGCGGTTCCGAGCTGACCCGCGAAGTAGCCAAGGGCCGCCCGGGCGACACCCTGAAGCTGTCGGTCCTGCGCGGTGGCAAGCCGCGCACGGTCGAGATCAAGTCGGGTGTGCGTCCCACCGAGAAGGAGCTGTCGCTGAACGACGACGACAGCGACGAGGGCGGCGCCGACGCGCCGGCCAAGCCGCAGGTCCAGAAGTCGGAAGCCCTGGGCATGACCCTGGTCCCGATCGACGAGGCGGCCCGCCGCACCTACAGCATCGACCCGGCCGTCCGGGGCGTGCTGATCGACGGCGTGAAGGCCAATTCCGACGCCGGCGAAAAGGGCCTGCGCAAGGGCGACGTCCTGACCAGCGTCAACGGCGACCCGGTCGCGTCGGCCGCCCAGGTGTCGTCGGCGGTCGAGGCGGCCAAGAAGCTGCAACGCCCCAGCGTCAACCTGCGGATCATCCGCGCCGGTCGTCCCACGATCGTGCCGCTGAAGATCGCGCCGTAGGGCGATGGCGTAACGGTGGTGCGCGGGGGGCTTTCGCCCGCGCGCGGATCACGTCACCATCGCCGGGACATGACGGCGACACGATAGAGGGCGTCATCGATTCGCACGGTGGCGCCCTTTCGTGCATCCGGGGCAAGGGCTGAGGATTGGGCATGCGTATTCTGATCATCGAGGACGATCTCGAGGCGGCGGCGGCGATGAGCCACGGCCTGACCGAGGCCGGCTACGCCTGTGTCCACGCGCCCGACGGCGAGGCTGGCCTGACCGAGGCGGGCAAGGGCGGCTTCGACGTGATGATCGTCGACCGGATGATGCCCAAGAAGAACGGCGTCGAGGTGGTCGAGACCCTGCGCCGCGAGGGCGACCAGACGCCGGTGCTGTTCCTCTCGGCCCTGGGCGAGATCAACGACCGCGTCACCGGCCTGCGGGCCGGGGCCGACGACTACCTGGTCAAACCCTACGCCTTCGCCGAGCTGATCGCCCGGGTCGACGCCCTGTCGCGCCGCCGCGAGACGGGGGCCGTGGCGACCACCCTCAAGGTGGGCGAACTTGAAATGAACCTGATCAACCGCACGGTCCATCGCCAGGGCAAGGAGATCGACCTCCAGCCCCGCGAGTTCCAGCTGCTGGAATTCATGATGCGCCACGCCGGCCAGTCGGTGACCCGCACCATGCTGCTGGAGAAGGTGTGGGAATACCACTTCGACCCGCAGACCAACGTCATCGACGTGCACATTTCCCGCCTGCGCTCGAAGATCGACAAGGGCTTCGATCGGGCCATGCTGCAGACCGTGCGCGGGGCGGGCTACCGGCTCGATCCGTAGAGGCGCTCCGAGGCGGTCTGGTTTTGCCGCCGACCGACCCGTGTTAGGCTCGCGGCATGAACAAGCTGACCCAGCCCGTTCCTGACGACGAGCATTTCGGCCCGGAGCTTTCCGAGGCCGAAATGGAGGCGTGGATCGCGCGCAATCGCGACGCCATCAACGAGAGCCTGCGCGAGGCGCGCCAGGAGTTCGCGGAGGGCAAGACCGAGCCTTGGAGCATGGAAGATGTCATGGCCGAGGTGGAGGAAGAGCTGCGCAAGGAAGGTCGATAGCGTAGCGAATGCGGGGGCCGAGGATTGAGCGAAGTTCCGGCGCGCGCCACGACGCCAAGCAATTGGCGCTGTGGATCGGGCGCGAGAGCGGCGCAACCCGGGCAAGAGCGGTCACCGAACGGCTGGAGGCGGCCATCCGGCTTCTGGCGCGCCGACCGCATCTCGGCAGGCTTCGCCTGGACTTGGAGGGCGAGCCGAAGTCGTTTTCCGTCGCGCCTTGGGTGATCGTCTATGAACCTCTGGAAGACGGAAACGGTATCCGTCTCCTCCGCATCCTCGACAGCCGCCGAGACATCGCCGCCCTGATGGGCAAGAAGAGCTGACCCATGCGCCTGCCGCGCCTGATCCGATCGACGCCGTTCCGGCTGACCCTGCTGTTCCTGGCCCTGTTCGCGGCGGCGGCCAGCGCGTTCCTGGGCTATATCTACATCGCCACGGCCGGTGAGGTGAACCGCCGCGCCGACGCCGACATCACCCGCGAGATGGAGAGCCTGGAGGCCGCCTACCGGGTGGGCGGGGTCGACGCCCTGAACCAGACCATCGTCGAGCGCGCCACCGGCGAGCGGCCGTTCCTGTACCTGCTGCTCGACAAGGACGGCAAGCGGATCTCCGGCTCGATCGAAGAGTCGCCGATCGACGACTTCGAAGGTCCCGGACCGACCTGGGAGACCTTCAAGCTCACCGAGACCGACATCGACGGCGCCGAGGTCAAGCGCGCGGCGCGCGGGGTGCAGGAGCGGCTCAGCGGCGGCGAGGCCCTGTTCGTGGGGGCCGACGTCCAGGAGTCCGAAGGCTATGTGATGAAGATCGTCCGGGCCCTGCGCGGGGCCGGGGCGCTGGTCATCATCCTGGGCCTGGCCGGCGGGGTGCTGATCAGCCGCAACGTCTCGCGCAGCATGCAGGGCCTGGTCGACGTGGTGAACGCGGTGCGGGCCGGCGACCTGCATGCGCGGGCCAAGGTGCGCGGCACGCGCGACGAGTACGACGAGCTGGCCGAGGGCCTCAATGACATGCTCGACCGCATCGAGCGGCTGATGGGCGGCCTGCGCCACGCCGGCGACGCCATCGCCCACGACCTGCGCTCGCCGCTCACGCGATTGAGAGCGCGCATGGAGGTGGCCCTGATCGACGCCGAGAACGGCAAGGGCGACCCGGTGGCGGCCCTGGAGACCGCCTTGATCGACGCCGACGGCGTGCTCAAGACCTTCAACGCCGTGCTGGCCATCGCCCGCCTGCAGGCGGCCGGCGAGGCGCCGAACCAGGCGGTGTTCGACGCCAGCGAGCTGGCGTCGGACATGGCCGAGCTCTACGAGGCCAGTTGCGAGGACAAGGGCCTGGACTTCAAGGCCGAGATCGTTCCGGCCCTGAGCGTGCGCGGCAATCGCGAGTTCATCGCCCAGGCCCTGGCCAACATCCTCGACAACGCCATCAAATATACGCCCGAGGGCGGGGCGGTGATGCTGCGGGCGCGGCGCACCTCGTCGAGCGAGCTGGAGTTCTCGGTCACCGACACCGGCCCGGGCGTGCCCGAGGCCGACCGCGCCCGGGTGGTTCAGCGCTTCGTGCGGCTGGAGAACAGCCGCAGCGAGCCGGGGGCGGGGCTGGGCCTGTCGCTGGTCCAGGCGGTGGCCGTCTCGCACGGCGGCCGGCTGGAGCTGGCCGAGGGACCGGGCGAATACGGCGGTTTCGGCCCCGGCCTGCGGGTGGCGCTGGTCCTGCCGCGGGTGGAGTAGGGCAGGCGCTGGCCGGCCCCGCGCCTACCGCCCGTACACCACGTCGAAGCAGCGCTGCCGCCCCAGCCTCGTCGGGCAGAAGCCCGTCTCCTCCGAGCCTTCGCGGATGATCACGTAGCGGTCGCGCTTGCAGGCCCACCATTCCTCCTCGAAGCCGGGGCGGCCGTCCTGCTTGAACACCGGCTCGTCGCCCTGGGCGTAGAAGCGGGTCATGCCGGTCAGGCCGCCGAAGCTGCCCCAGCCGTTGACCAGGCCGCAGACCCGGCCGTCGCGCCGCGCCCACACCCGGCCCAGCTCCAGGGCGTGCGGCTGGGCCAGGCGGGCGACCAGGCGCGGCTTGACGCTGGCCCAGCGCGTCCGCGCCATCGACCGGGCCTGGAAGAGCCGCGCGCCCGCGGCGGGGGCCTTGGGTTCGACCTGCATCTCGTACCGCACCGTGAACATCACCATCAGGCCGACGGCGAAGGCGACCAGGGCTATGACGCCCAGGTCGAAGAGCCTCACCGCCAGCGCCTTGCGACGGGCGCGGGGCCCGCGCGCCACGGGCATCCTGAGAATGAAGGTCATGGTCCTGGCCCGCCCGTCGCCGCGCCAAGCGCGGATTACATCTGTAGTTCGTAAAAGTTACAGATGTAATCTGTGTCGTCAAGCCAGGAGCGCGACGCGCCCGGCGGCCGAGGGGTCAGCGGTGAAGCTTGGGCAGGGTGATGCCGTCGACCGGGCCGTCGCCGACGAACCGGCCAGGCCAGGAGATCTCCTGGTTGGGCAGGGGACCGCGCGGCGTGACGGTCCAGACGCCCAGGGCGGTGACCACCGCGATCAGGGCGATCGCGGCGGCGCCGGCGGTCTGGCGGCGATAGCTGGGCTCGGGCCGGGCCAGCAGCTTGACCCGCAGCAGCAGCGGATGGGCCGCGAAGAAACAGGCCAGGGGCGAGCCGGTCCGGCGCGTGTGGGCCTCCAGCAGCGCCTGGGCGTAGGGACGCCGCAGGTTGGGGCGCAGGCTCAGGACCGAGGCGTCGCAGGCCATCTCCTGGTCCAGCCGCGCGCACAGGGCGCCCAGGTGGATCAGCGGATTGCACCAGCCCAGGACCTGGGCGGCGGCGATGGCCAGGTTGGCGATCGGATCGCCGCGCTTGATGTGGGCCCGCTCGTGCAGATCGACCATCTTGCGCGCCTGCTCGTCGAAACGGGTCGAGAAGTCGGCCGGCAGGACGATGCGGGGCCAGAAGACGCCCATGACCGCCGGGCCGGCGCGGCCGGCCTCGGCCCGGGCGCGGAAGGCGCGCTCCTGCAGCAGGATCACCGTGGCCAGGGCGACGCCACCGGCCAGCCAGATGGCCACGACCAGCACGGCGCGCTCCTCGCCCATCAGCGACGGCGGCGCGCCCGAGCCCAGGGTCTCGGAGAGGCTGGGGAACACCGTGGCGATCGCCGCCACCGGCACCAGGGCCCACAGGCGATAGGCCAGGCCCGCCCCGAACATCGCCCGCATCGGGCCGCGCAGCAGCAGGACCAGCAGCACCGCGGCGGCGGCCGCCGCCTGGGTGCGCAACAGGGTCAGGGCCAGCAGTTCAGCCATCATGTTCGAGACCCTCGATCAGAGTCTTCAGTTGCTTGATCTCGTCGGTCGACAGGGCGCGGTGCTGGGCGAAATGCGCCACCAGCGGCGTCAGCTGGCCGTCGAAAAGGCGGTTGAGCAGGCTCTGGCTCTCGGCCTGCACATAGTCGGCGCGCTGGATGATCGGGGCGTAGCGCGCGCGGCCCTCGATGCGGTCAGAACGGATCGCCTTGCGCTTCAAGAGGCGGTTGATCAGCGTCTTGACCGTGGCCTCGCCCCAGCCCTGGGGTTCGGCCACCTCGGCCATGATCTCGTCCACCGTCAGCGGATGGCGCGTCCAGAGCGCATCCATGATGCGGCTTTCGGCCTGGGTGATGTTCATGGCGTTCGGTCTCCGACGTCAACGATTACGCCTGTAACCTGGGCTGTCAAGCCGCTCGCCGGCGTCACGATCATGGGCAAGCTTTAATGAGGCGGTTTCGCCGACCGATGCTACCCGTTCGCCGTTCCGGATCGTGAGGGCAGGACATGGATCGTCGGCGGTTTCTCGAGATGTCTCTGGTCGGCGCGGCGTTCGCGCCCTTGGCGGCCGAGGCCCAGACGGCTTCTGGGGCCGCGCCGCCGCCATTTCCACCGGCCGACGCGCGCAGCGTCTGGCTGGTCGGCGACTCGGCGCCGCCCAATCCTGTCGCGAACACTCAGCGCCTGCTGGAACTGCTGCAGGCGCGCCCCAGGATTCGCGAGGCCTATCTGTCCGGCGGCGCGACCGCCGAGCTGGAAGCCCGCTTCGCCAAGCTGCTGGGCAAGGAGGATTGCGCCTTCCTGGCGACCGGAACCCTGGCCAACCATCTGGCGGTCCGCGTGCTGGCCGGCGACGCCTCGCGGGTGATCGCGCCGCGCGAAAGCCACCTCTATCGCGATGAAAGCGACGCCGCCCAACTGCTGTCGGGCCTGAATCTCGTGGCCCTGGCCGAGGGGCGAGTCGCCCCGACCCTGGCCGAGATCACGGCCGCCGTCGACGAGGCGGAGAACGGCCCCTATCCGCTGCGGGTTGGGGCGATCGTCCTGGAAAGCCCGGTACGCCGCGTGAAAGGCGAGATGGTCGACCCGGCGCGGATCCGCGAGATCTCGGCCTACGCCAGGTCCAAGACCATCAAGATGCACCTGGACGGCGCGCGCCTGCTGCTGGCCCCGCCCGGCTATGACATCGCCGGGACGGCGGCGCTGTTCGATACGGTCTATGTCTCGCTCTACAAGTACCTGGACGCGCCGTTCGGGGCCGTGCTGGCCGGGTCGAAGACCGACATCGCCAAGGTCCGTGACCTGCGCCACCGGTTCGGCGGCACGATCTACCAGGGCTGGGAATGCGCCGTGCCGGTCTTGGCGGCGCTGGACGATTTCGACGCCCGCCACCGCGCCGCCTTCGCCGCCGCCGAGCAGCTGTTCGCGGCCTTGAAGGCCCAGGGCCTGGCGACGTTGAAGCCCGCCCCCCACGCCTCCAACATCCGGGAACTGGTGCTGAGGCCCAAGGTCGCCGAAGGCCTCTTCGACCGTATGCGCGTGGCGGGAGTGCGGATGTTGCGGCCCGAGGGCGGGGTGGTGGAGGTCTATATCAACGACACCCTGACCCGGCGGCCGGTCGAGGAGTATGTGAAGCTGTTCACCGGCTAGGGGCGGGGGCGGGGATGACCTCGTCGCCCGCCCGGGCCACAGTGGCGCCCATGACTCGCCTGCTCGAACGCCTCACCCCCTGCGGCCCCGTGGTCGATCCCAAGGCCGCCGAGCGGGCGCACGAGACGATCGTCCGGCGGGTCGGCGAGGCCGCGCCGCTGGTCGAGGCCGCCTGGCCAGCCCTGGCGCCGATGTTCGCCGCCTCCCCCTACCTGACCGGCCTGGCGCGGCGCGACGGCCAGAGACTGCCGTCGATCCTGGACGCCGATCCCGACGCGCGCCTCGCCCGGATCCTGGCCGCCGCCCAGGCCGTGGGCGCCGAGCCTGACTTCGAGACCGCCCGCAAGGCCCTGCGCGAGCTGAAGGCCGACCTGCACCTGCTGACCGCCCTGTGCGACCTGGGCGGGGTCTGGGACCTGGACGCGGTGACCGGCGCCCTGACCCGCTTCGCCGACGCGACCCTGCACGCGGCCCTGGCCCAGGCGGTGCGGCTGGAGGTGGCGCGCGGGGCCCTGACCCATGTCGGCGAGGGACCGGACGGCCCGGCCCCGGGGCTGTTCTGCGTCGCCATGGGCAAGCACGGGGCCTTCGAGCTCAACTATTCAAGCGACATCGACTTCTCGATCTTCTACGCGCCCGAGGCCCTGCCCGTCGTCGAGGGCGTCGAGCCGCAGGGCGTGGCGGTGCGCATCGCCAACCACCTGGGCCGGCTGCTGGCCGAGCGCACGGCCGACGGCTACGTGTTCCGCATCGACCTGCGCCTGCGTCCCGACCCGTCCTCGACCCCGCCGGCCATGCCGATCGATGCGGCCCTCGACTACTACGAGAGCGTCGGCCAGAACTGGGAGCGGGCGGCGCACATCAAGGCGCGGATCGCGGCCGGCGACCGGGCGCGCGGCGCGGCGTTCCTGGCCGAGCTGCAGCCGTTCATCTGGCGGCGCAATCTCGACTTCGCGGCCATCGCCGACATCCATTCGATCAAGCGCCAGATCCACGCCTACAAGGTGGACGACCGCCTGACCGCCAAGGGGGCCGACCTGAAGCTGGGGCGCGGCGGCATCCGCGAGATCGAGTTCTTCGTCCAGACCCAGCAGCTGATCCTGGGCGGCCGCCATCCGGACCTGCGCAGCCCCCGGACCCTCGACGCCCTGGCCGCCCTGTCGGACGCCGGCCATGTCACGCCCGAGGACCGCGACTACCTGATCAAGGCCTATCGCGACCTGCGCGCCCTGGAGCACCGGGCCCAGATGATCGCCGACGACCAGACCCACAAGCTCCCGGAGTCCGACGCCGACCGCAGGAAGGTGGCGGCCCTGTGGGGGCACGGCGCCCTACGCGGCTTCGACGCCATGGTCGGCCAGATCCTCAAGGGCGTGAACCGCCGCTACGGCGCGCTGTTCAAGGGCGAGGAGGCGCTGTCGTCGCGGTTCGGCAGCCTGGTGTTCACCGGCGTCGAGGACGATCCGGAGACCCTGGCCACGCTCAGGCGCATGGGCTTTTCCCATCCCGAGCGGGTGGCCGCCACGATCCGCGGCTGGCACCACGGCCACATCGCCGCCACCCGCACCGAGCGGGGGCGCGAGCTGTTCACCCGCCTGGCCCCGCGCCTGCTGGACGCCGCCAACGCCACGGGCGCGCCGGACGACGCCTTCAACCGGTTCAGCGACTTCTTCGCGGGGCTCAGCAGCGGCGTGCAGATCCAGTCGCTGTTCCTGGCCCAGCCGAGGCTGTTCGAGCTGATCGTCGAGGTCATGGCCTTCGCCCCGCGCCTGGCCAGCACCCTGGCCCGACGGCCCACGGCCCTGGACGCCCTGCTGGACCCGGCCTTCTTCGGGCCGATGGAGATGCCCCGCCAGGCTGCCTGGGACCCGGCCGATTTCGAGGGCGCGATGGACGCCGCGCGGCGGCTGTTCCGCGACCAGAGCTTTCGGATCGGCGTGCGGGTGATCAGCGGCACGGCCGGCGCGCGCGACGCCGGCGCGGCCTTCGCGGACCTGGCCGACCTGATCGTCGGCGGCCTGGCCCCGGCCGCCCTGGCCGAGGTCGAGCGGCTGGGCGGCGCCTTCCCGGGCCAGGTGGCGGTGGTCGCCCTGGGCAAGGCCGGCTCGCGCGAGATGACCGCCAGGTCGGACCTGGACCTGATGACCCTCTACGCGGCGGACGATCCCGCCGGCCTGTCGGCGATCAAGGGCTGGGCGGCCGACAGCTTCTACGCCCGCTTCACCCAGCGCCTGACCTCGGCCCTGTCGGCCCCGACCGGCGAGGGCACGCTGTACGAGGTGGACCTGAAGCTGCGGCCCTCGGGGACCAAGGGGCCGGTGGCGGTCAGCTTCGCCGCCTTCGAGGACTATTACGAGCGCGAGGCCGAGACCTGGGAGTTGCAGGCTTTGACCCGGGCGCGGGTGATCTGGGCCTCGTCGCCCGCGTTCCAGGCCCGGGCCGAGGCGGCGATCGCCGTCGCCCTGCGCCGGCCGCGCGACCCGGAGCAGACCGCCGTCGACGTGCTGGAGATGCGCCAGCTGATGGAGGACGAGCGGCCCGGCAAGGGCGACTGGGATCTCAAGCTGACCCCCGGCGGCCTGGTCGACATCGAGTTCGCCGCCCAGTTCCTGCAACTGGTCCACGCGGCCGGCGACGGCCCGCTGGCGCAGAACACCGGCGAAGCCCTCGTGGCGCTGGGGCGGGCGGGGCTGGGCGATGCGGCGGCCCTGGCGGCGTTGGAGTCCGCGTGGCGGCTGGAGCAGGACCTGTCGCAGCTGCTGAAGGTGGCGCTGGAGGACGGGCACGACCCGGACACCGAGCCCAAGGCCTTCCGGGCGCTGCTGGCCCGGGCCGGCGGCGTGCGCGAGTTCCGGTCGCTGAAGACCAAGCTGTCCAAGGCCAAGGTCGAGGCGCGACAGGCGTTCGAGGCGGTGGTGAAGGCCTAGGGTCCGGACTCAATTGCGTGTCGGTGACACCCAAGCGAAATCAGGGCTCTAATTTGTTGTCATCCCGGCCTCGGGTCGCGCAAGCGGCCCGCCTGACGGCGGGCGGGCGTAGCGCTTGTCCGGGACCCAGGGGCCGGCGCAATGCGGTGGTCCTGGGTCCCGGCTCTACGGTCCGCCAGGCGGACCTTCGGCCGGGATGACAACTGAAAATCAACGATCCAATTGAGTCCGCGCTCTACGCCGTTTCCAGCTTCCGGGCGGCCGTCAGGTGCTTCACATAGGCCTCGTCGGTGGTGAAGGGGATCTCCTTCACGTCGATCAGCAGGCGCTTGTTCTGCCCGACGATCAGGATCTTGGGCAGATAGAGGCCGCCGAACGCGGCGTGCACCGCGTAGGGCGTCGTGCCCTTGGCCAACGGGCCGGTCCAGCCCATCACGTTGACCGCCAGGCCGCCGACGAAGTGGGGATCGCGGACCAGCTGGATGCCGCTGGTGAAGTTCGGCGCGGCGCCCTTGACGCTGACGCTGAAGAAGCCCGGCTCGCGCAGGCCGGTCCAGACGTAGGTCGCCTCGGCCGTGTCGAATGGCTCAGGACCATAGAAACCCATGACGCTCTCCCTGTGTCTCGACTTCCGTCCGCCGGCATGGGTCGACGGAAGACGACGTCGCCGACAGCCGGCGGCGCTCGAGTGCGATCTATGCGCGAAATTGGAGAAAATACTAGTTAAAAGTGTAAATGAGGCAACCTCGTCTTTCGGGCGATCACGCGTGGCGCGGTAAAGCGCCTCTCGCCGCTGTAACCATTGGCGCTTCCAATACGTATCTTCCAGGGTAGCTTCCCCGGAGCCCGCCATGCTGATCCGCCACGCCCCCGACCTGACCGACAACGACGTCACCGACCCGAGCCTGTACTTGCGGCGGCGCGCGTTCATCGGCGGGGCGGCGGGGCTGGGTCTGCTGGCGGCGGCCGGGACGGCGGGCGCGCGGGGCCTGGCCTACAAGCCGGGCTTCTCGACGACCGAGACGCCGACGCCGAAGAAGGACATCACCAGCTACAACAACTTCTACGAATTCGGGGTCAACAAGGAGGATCCGTCCGAGAACGCCGGATCGCTCAAGACCCGCCCGTGGACGGTCCGTGTCGATGGTGAATGCGAAAAGCCGGCCAGCTTCGCGATCGACGACCTGATCAAGGGACAGAAGCTGGAGGAGCGCATCTACCGCATGCGCTGCGTCGAGGGCTGGTCGATGGTGATCCCCTGGGTGGGCTTCCCGCTCAAGGACCTTCTGGCCCAGGTCAAGCCGACCTCGAAGGCCAGGTTCGTCGCCTTCGAGACCCTGATGCGGCCGTCCGAAATGCCGGGACAGCGCTGGGACACCCTGGCCTGGCCCTATCGCGAGGGCCTGCGGATCGACGAGGCGGTCCACCCGCTGACGATCCTGGCCGTGGGCCTGTACGGCGACGTCCTGCCCAACCAGAACGGCGCGCCGCTGCGGCTGGTCGTGCCCTGGAAGTACGGCTTCAAGGGCGCCAAGTCGATCGTGCGGATCAGCCTGGTCGAGAAGCAGCCCGCCACCGCCTGGAACCTGCTGGCCCCGCGTGAATACGGCTTCTATTCCAACGTCAATCCGGCCGTGGACCATCCGCGCTGGTCGCAGGCCACCGAGCGCCGCATCGGCGAGTTCCGCCGCCGCGAGACCCTGCCGTTCAACGGCTATGGCCAGTATGTCGCCGACCTCTATCGCGGCATGGACCTGAAGCGGGACTTCTGATGGAGAGCCCCCTCAGTCGCTCCGCGACAGCTCCCCCAGAGGGGGAGCATCCTGAAACGCCGCGCCGATCAGCTCCTCCCCCTCTGGGGGAGGTGGCCCGGAGGGCCGGAGGGGGCGCGCGTGGCGCGAAAAAGCGCCCCTCCAAAGCCCGAGACAACCTGGTCTACGCCGCCGTCTGGCTGGCCTGTTTCGCGCCGCTGGCCTGGCTGGCCTGGCGGGCGTTCAGCGGCGACCTGGGGGCCAATCCGATCGAGGCCGTGATCCGCCAGATCGGCGTCTGGGGCCTGCGCCTGCTGCTGGTCGGCCTGGCGATCACTCCGGCCGCGCGGATCCTGAAGGCGCCGCGCCTGGTCCGCTTCCGCCGCACGGTCGGCCTGTTCGCCTTCAGCTATGTCTGCCTGCACCTGCTGACCTACATCGGCGTCGACCTGTTCTTCGACTGGAGGCAGCTGTGGAAGGACATCCTCAAGCGGCCCTTCATCACCCTGGGCATGGCCGGCTTCGTGCTGCTGGTCCCGCTGGCCGTGACCTCGACCAACGGCTGGGTCGTCCGGCTGGGCCGGGCGAGCTGGCAGAGGCTGCACGGGCTGGTCTACCTGATCGTCCCGCTGGGCGTGGTTCACTACTACCTGCTGGTCAAGGCCGACCACCGGCCGCCGCTGGTCTATGCGGCGATCCTGGCGGTGCTGCTGGGCTGGCGGCTGTGGGACGCGTGGCAGCGGCGTCGCGCTTAGCTTTTATCCGCTCATCCCGGCGAATGCCGGGACCCAGATCCCAAGGCGGGGAATCTGACTGGATAGACTCAGAGCTCCTGGCGCGCGCCACACCGCCATTCCATCTGGGTCCCGGCATTCGCCGGGATGAGCGGATTTGAAGGCTAGAACATCTCCGCTTCCGGGTCCCGCGCCGGGTCGCGCTTCCACCAGCCGCCCAGCTTCGCGCCGCCGCACGGGCCCTTCTGGGTCAGCGTCACCTGGTCGGCGCTGAAGGACGCGTCCAGCCGGCAGGCGTCGGGGCCCGTCCCGGTGAGCGGGAAGGCCACGACGGTCTGGCCCGTCGCCACCTTCACCGGCCGGGTGTCGTCGGTGAAGCCCTGGGAGGCGTTCACGTCGGCCAGCTGGTAGGCGAACTCCAGGCCGGTCGGCATGGCCTTGATGCGCAGGAAGTCCTGGCCGCGCACATAGATCCCGCTGAGCCGGAAGGCCGGGTTTCTCAGCACCGCGATGCGGTCCGCATGGATGGTCCGCAGGCAGGGCAGGGCGGTCTCGTCGTCTTCGCAGAGGATCCCGCCGCCGCTCATCCCCGGTTTCTCCAAGGCGCGCGCGCCCACCCAGCCGCGCTGGTTCAGCCTGACATAGGCGGCGATCTTGCCGTCCCAGAGCTTCAGCGCCTCGCCATAGGCCTTGGCCAGGTCCTCGTCCTGGCGTGACAGCTGCGGGTCCTTGCAGATCAGCTTCTCGACCTTGGTGCGGGCCTTGGCGCAGTCGAAGCTGGCGGCGCTGGCCAGGGACGGCGCGAGGACGATCAGCAGCAGGGCCGCGAGCGCGGCGACAAGGCGGGTCATGGCCTACTCCGTGAGATAGGGCGACTTGACCGGATCGCGCCGGAAGACGCGAGAGGCCGTCCCCAGGGCGCAGCGCTCGCCCTTCGGCGAGGACAGGGTCGCGGTGTCCTGGGTGAAGGTCAGAACGCGGGGGCAGCCGGCGTGGTCGAAGCTCAGCTTGCCCGACGCATCGACGTCGCCCTCGGCCTGAAGCAGCATGTTCCCGCTGGAGTCGGGGCAGATGTAGAGCTCGACGCCGATGCCGGCGTCCGGGTAGCCGGGGGTCACGTCCAGATACACCCCGTCCTTCGGGCAGCTCCCGGCGACATAGCGGCCCATCCACTTCAGGCTGGGATGGGTCAGGAAGGTCAGGCGGCGCTCGTAGTCCTGCTTCAGGCAGGCGACGTCGGCCTTGCAGATGCTGTTGCGGTCCTTGAGCCACCACCGCTGTTCGTTGCGGATGAAGACCGGCCAGTTCCCCGCCGGCCACAGGCCCTGGGCGGTCTTGAACGCCGCGGCCACCTGGTCGTCCAGCTTGGAGACCGCGGCGTCCTTGCAGATGGCCTTCTCGGTGGGCGTGCCGGCCTTGGCGCAGTCGAAACTGGCGGCCCAGGTCGTCGCGGGCGCGGCGAAGAAGAGCAGGGCGGCGACGCCGGCCCAATACGCGACACGAACCATTCGGAACCCTCCCGGACCGACGCCCGGGCAACTTAAACGATAACCGCGTTATCCGATAGGCTTGGCCTTGGCGGCTTCCTTCGTCGCGTAGTCCTGGGCCTGGCGGACGATGCGCAGCACGTTGCCGCCCCAGATCGCCGCCACGTCGGCGTCGCTGTAGCCGGCCGCCTTCAGCCGGGCGGTGACCTTGGGCAGGTCGGCGACGTCCTCGAAGCCGATCACCCCGCCGCCGCCGTCCCAGTCGGCGCCGATGCCCACGTGCTCGGGCCCGACCACCTTGAGGGTGTGGGTCAGGCTGGCCATGAAGTCCTCGAAGCTGGCGCGGACCGGCGGGAACTTGGCGTCGACCTCGGCGCGCTTCTTCAGATAGGCCACCATTTCGGCCTCGGTCGCGGTCTCGCTGTCGGGCGCGGTCCCCAGGGCCTTCAGGGCGGCCACGCGCTCGGGGCTGGCGGCGGTGTTCTTCAGATAGACCGAGTTGATGCAGATCACCCCGCCGGCGTCGGCGATCTTCTTCAGCCGGCCGTCGTCCAGGTTTCGCGGATGGTCGTAGATCGCCTTGGCCCCGGAGTGGGAGGCGATGATCGGGACCTTCGACAGTTGCACGGCCTGGTCCACCACGTCGTCGGAGGCGTGGCTGACGTCGATCAGCATGCCCAGCCGGTTGGCCTCGGCCAGCCAGCGCAGGCCCAGCGGCGAGAAGCCATGCCAGATCGGCTTGTCGGTCGAGCTGTCGGCGAACTGGTTGTTCCTGAAGTGCACGGGCCCGGCCATGCGCACGCCGGTGGCGTGGAAGGTCCGCATCAGGGTGAGGTCCTCACCCATCGGCCAGCTGTTTTCCATGCTCTGGAAGACGAACTTCTTGCCGGCCTTGTTGATCCGCTCGGCGTCGTCGGCGGTGTAGGCCAGCTCGAACTTGTCGGCGTGGGCCGCGACCATCTCGCGGATCTCGGTCGCGCGCTCCAGGGCGAAGTCGCGGGCCTGGCGATAGCCCTCGGCGGTCAGGTCGCCCTGGGTCGTGTAGATCACGAAGAACCCGCCATCCAGGCCGCCGGCGTCCATGCGCGGCAGGTCGACCTGGGTGCCGTCGGCCTTGACCTCGTGCCGCTCGACCATGCTCCAGCCCTGGCGCGCGAAGTGCTCGGGCGTGTCGAGGTGGGTGTCCAGGGTCAGGACCCGCTCGTGCAGGGCGCGGTCGGCCTTGGAGACCGGCGCCTCGGCGGCGTGGGCGGCGGTGGCGAGCAGGGCGGCGGAGCCGAGCAGGGCGGTCAGCAGGCGAGTCATCTGGGCTCCGGCGCGAGGTATGCGGCGGCCACGCTCGGGGATCGGAAGGGCGGGGTCAAGATGAGCTGGGGACAGGCCCATGGGCCTGTCCCCAACCGTCGCTCAGTAGAACGCCCCGTAGATGACGTCCTCGATCCGGCCGGTGCGGGTGTCGACCAGCAGCAGGTCGGGTCCGTAGCGCACCCAGCGATAGCCCCAGGGCGGGCCGTCCAGCCCCATGCGCCAGTAGTCCTCGTAATAGTAGGCCGGCGCCAGGAACAGCGGCGGCAGCACCAGGCCGATGGTCCAGCGGCGATAGCGATAGCCGCGCGGGTAGCGCCAGCGGGGGCCTCGGATCGGCCGGAAGCCGGGCGGGCGGCCCGCGCCGGGGCGGTGCGGGCCCAGCGGCGGCGGGCGATGGCCGCCCGGCGGGCGCGGCCTGGGCGGCGGCTTGGGCGTGGGCCTGGGCGGCGGACCGGGCAAGGGTCTCGGCGGCGGCCCCGAGCCGGGACGACCGCCGCCCGGATGGCCGCCGCCGGGCCTGCCGTGCTGTTCGTGCGACTGAGCCAGGCCGATCCCGGGGATCAGAAGGCCCAGGGCGGAGGCCAGGAGAAGACGTCGATCCATCGCAATCCTCCAAGAAGCCCCCCGGCTGTAACGCGACTATAGGCTGCATGCCGGAATCGGGAAGGGCGCCGCGGCTTCAGAACAGCCCCAGCGCCTTGAAGCTGGCCACGCCGTCGCGGCCGACCACCAGGTGGTCGTGGACCCCGATCTTCAGCGCCTTGCCGGCCTCGACGATCTGCTTGGTCATCTCGATGTCGGGCCGCGAGGGCGTGGGGTCGCCGCTCGGATGGTTGTGCAGCAGGATGATGTTGCTGCTCGACAGCTCCAGCGCCCGGCGCATCACCTCGCGCGGATAGACCGGGGCGTGGTCGACCGTGCCGTGGTTCATCACCTCGTCGGCGATCAGCTGGTTCTTGTTGTCGAGGAACAGGACGCGGAACTGCTCGCGCGGTTCGTTGGCCAGGGCGACGCGGACATAGCCCAGCAGCGCCGTCCAGGACGAGATCACGGTCCGCTTGGCGATCTTGTCGCGGACGGCCCGCAGGGCGGCCTCGTGCAGCAGCTTCAGATCGATCGCGGCGGTCTCGCCGACCCCCGGCACGGTCTTCAGCTCCTCGATCGAGGCCGAGATCGTCGCCCCGAACGAGCCGAACCGGGCCAGCAGCGCCTTGGCCATCGGCTTGACGTCGCCGCGCGCGAAGGTGCGGAACAGGTACAGCTCCAGCAACTCGTAGTCGGGCAGGGCGGCCAGGCCGCCGGCCTTGGCCCGTTCGCGCAGGCGCTCGCGATGGCCCAGCTGGTGGGCGGCCGGAGTCTTGGCGGGAACACTCTTTGCGAGCGCGTCGACCGGGGCGGCGTCGGCCACGCCCGTCGGGGTCGCCTTCAGGGATCTGCCGCTGACCATCCCACCCCCGCCTTGCGAGAGCGAATTAGGCCAGATCAATTGAGGGTTGTCTAGTCTCAGCCGCCCTGGATGGCCGGCTGGAACAGGCCGGCCGGCGAGGCGGTGAACACCTCGTAGCCGTCCTCGGTCACGCCGATCGAGTGCTCGCACTGGGCCGACAGCGACTTGTCGCGGGTCACGGCCGTCCAGCCGTCGCCCAGCACCTTCACCGCCGGCTTGCCCAGGTTCACCATCGGCTCGACGGTGAAGAACATGCCCGGCTTCAGCACCGCGCCCTGGCCGGGACGGCCGAAGTGCAGGATGTTGGGCGCGTCGTGGAACACCTTGCCCAGGCCGTGGCCGCAGAAGTCACGCACCACGCTGCAGCGCTGGGCCTCGACATAGGACTGGATGGCGTAGCCGATGTCGCCCAGGGTCGCGCCTGGCTTCACCGCGTCCAGGCCGCGCTTCATGCCCTCGTAGGTGATCTCGACCAGGCGGCGGGCGCGCGGGCCCACCTCGCCGACGCCGTACATCCGCGAGGTGTCGCCGTGCCAGCCGTCGACGATCACGGTGACGTCGATATTGACGATGTCGCCTTCGCGCAGCGCCCACTCGCCGGGGATGCCGTGGCAGACCACGTGGTTGCGCGAGATGCAGACCGTCTTGGGATAGCCGCGATAGAACAGGCAGGCGGGCAGGGCGCCGTGGTCGAGGATGAACTCGCGGGCCAGGGTGTCCAGGTGGTCGGACGACACGCCGGGCACGACGTGCGGGATCAGCATGTCCAGGCACTCGGCCGCCAGCTTGCCGGCGCGGCGCATGCCCTCGAAGTCCGCGGGCTTGTGGATCTTGATCGCGCCGGTGCGGGTCTCGGCTTCGATCTCGGTCACGTCTTCGAGGGTCATGGCGGTGGTCTCAAACTATCGGCGCGTCCCGCCCCCTTGGAGGGAGATGGGGGATGCGCCGGGAAATAAGGATTTCGTCGGGGCTTATGTCGCAACGATAGCACAGAAGTTCAATGTCGGCTGCCGCGGCTTCGTGCAGACCCTTGGCGTCGATCGGGTCCGGGTCCTCGCAGGCGGCGAAGCTTCAAGGAATGCGGCCAGGCCCCGGTTAGGTCATGGTCTCAGCAGTCCCCTCGCTGTCCGAGGCTAGATCGGGCGAGCTTAAATCTACCAAGACGTCGTAGAACGCGGTGTTAGCATGTAGGGATCGCGCCTCTGCGTTCAGTTCTTCGGTGATCTTGTTCAGGCGCTCGGTGGGGAAATCGCTCCTGCGCTCTCGGTTGGACAGCAGCGTATATTCACCTCCAAACGGATCTTGCTCAAAATGCCCATGCGCGACGACGTTGCGGAGGTTGTTGAGCCGCCGCAGGTTCGCAATGTTCATTCCACTGAGGTTCAGTTGAACCGGAAGAGCCTGGAGGATTTCGAGGTTCTCCAGCCGCTTGGCGAACATGCCATGAGCAAGACGCTCCAGAGCGGGCGGATTGCCTAGCCGCCTCAAGCAGCAGGCAATCAACTCCGTCAAATGCACATCCACATCGTTGTGTGCCAGGATGAGTCGCCCAAGAGCAGCTTCGTAGTCCTGCCGGATCGCAGGATCGGCCCACTGCATGGGCCAGTCGTCGTCATCATCGTCGTCATAGTCATCGGGTGCGGACAAGGGCTTGCTCCCTCAGGCCTTATCGGGGGCATGACAGGTTAGATCGCCATCGCGCAGCAGAGGCAATCGGTCTGCGTCACTGACAGCTGCGTTAGCTCGGCGGATGCCCCCCAGCGTCACAGAGCGTTGGTTGGTCCAGGTTTCGGGGAGCATCGCGATAGCGATTTTCTCGGGTCCGTTGAAGGTCACTGTTCCTTTGCAAGTTTCGAAATCGAAGCTGAAGAACAGCAGATGATCGGCGCGGGTCTCGATGAAGCGGAAGGCGGGGCCGAGGTTGGAACCACTAGCTTTGACCTGAACCGTGCGCCCATCCAGCGCGTGTCCATCAACGCCGACGCCGCATCGTCGAGTCAGCTTGATACCGAACAGTTCCGCAGCGACCGCTTCGCCAATATCGCCGACGAGATTGCCGTCCAAAGTGAATGTCAAACCGAGAGCCAGGTAGCGCTCCCGGAGCTTGTTTCGCGCGGTTAGTAGGTCCTTGACGGCATCTGGTAGTTCGAACTCGTTCGCGTCCACATTGCCCCCAATCGGTTACGTCGCGCGCAGCCACGGAATACGGGTGGTGATGCGAATTGCATCTGCGCCCATTTTGCATTTGTAGATCAATACTTCGACGCCGACGTCGGCGACCTTTTCCAGCGCCTTGGCGAAGGCCGGGTCGAGGTCGGTGCAGGCGCTGAAGGCGTCGCAATCCTCGCGCTGAACCACGAACAGCGCCACGGCCCGATCCCCTTGGGCGACCGTCGCCGCCAGATCCCCCAGGTGCCGCGTCGAACGCGCCGCCACGCAGTCGGGGAACTCGGCCAGGGGCGGGTTGCGCGACAGGTGGCAGTTCTTGACCTCCAGCCAGCAGGATGGACGGTCCGGACTGGTCAGCAGGAAATCCACCCGGCTGGCCTCGGCGTACTTCACTTCCGGCCGCACGGTCGCGTAGCCCGCCAGTTCCGGAATCGTGCCGGCCGCCAGGGCCTCGGCGACCAGCCTGTTGGGCAGCATGGTGTTGACCCCGACCAGGCCGCCGTTCGCCTCCACCAGTTGCAGGGTCCATGGCAGTTTGCGCTTAGGATCGTCGGAGAACGACACCCACGCCCCCTGGCCTGGGTCTTTCACGCCCAGCATGGCGCCGGGGTTCGGGCAGTGCGCGGTGATCTCGCGCCCGTCGTCCAGCACCATGTCGACGAAGAAGCGCTTGTAGCGCTGGACGATGACGCCGCGCGCCATCGGTTGCGGGAGGAGCATCTGTAGGGTTCCGGCCTGACGCTTTGAGCTATGCGCGGATCATGCCGCGCGATAGCCCTGTCGCGAGTCTTTGGGGGCGTGATGTACAAGCTTGGACATGAAGTCGATGGGGAAGTGGTGGAGCACTCCCACCCCCCGCGATTTATTCGCCAGGTCGTGGCGCCCGGAGAGTCGGGACGAAGCCGGCTGGTGATCGGCGTGCCGGGCGGCGATCCCGCCGTGTTCGGGGCTTTGGCCACGCATCTCGCCGAGCCGTTGGTCGTCCTCTACATCCTGCACACGCCGCGCGGGGAGGGCGAGGCGGGGCGATATGAAAGCGAGCAGATCGACCAAGCGGCGCTGCGTGACTTTCTCGCCCGCCACGCCGCGTTCTTAGCCGGGGACGGTCGCTTCGATCTGTGGGTCATCTCATCGGAGGCCGACGCCCTCCTCGTCTGGGATCGGCACAATCTGCTCCACGCCTACGGACCGCTCGAGGCTTTCATGGCGACGCTGCGAAGCCTGGGTTTTCAGGAGGGCGAGCTTCCACCGTTGGGCGGGCACATGCACTATTATCGTCCGGAGTTCGATCAGGACGCCGAGGCGGTCCTGTTGGCGTTTGACTGGTTCCGGAAGCCGCTTCGCCCCGAGGATGAACAGTAGGCGGCGCTGTCGGTTGCGGGCGGCGCCTGGGCGGCTTAAGTCGAGGTGAACGTCAGGAGCCTCCCGCATGGTCGATCGTGTCACCGCCGCCGTCCTGATCATCGGCGACGAGATCCTGTCGGGCCGCACCCAGGACGTGAACCTCAACGCCATCGCCAAGTACCTGGCGACCTACGGCGTCGATCTCTGCGAGGCGCGGGTCGTGCCCGACGTCGAGCAGGAGATCGTCGATGCGGTCAACGCCCTGCGGGTCCGCTACGACTACGTGGTCACCACCGGCGGCATCGGCCCCACCCACGACGACATCACCGCCGATTCGGTGGCCAAGGCGTTCGGCGTTACGGCCCCCGAGCATCCCGAGATCATGGCCATGCTGCGCGAGCGCTGGGGCGAGCCCAACGCCGCCCGCCGGCGCATGGCCCACGTGCCCGAGGGCGGCACGCTGGTGAAGAACCCGGTCCAGGGGCCGCCCGGCTTCCAGATCGGCAATGTCTTCGTGCTGGCGGGCGTGCCGGCGATCATGCGCGGCATGCTGGGCGATGTCGGGCCTCGCCTGCGCACCGGGGCGGTGGTGATCAGCCGGACGGTCCGCGTCACCGGCACGGGCGAGGGTACGATCGCCGCGCCGCTGGAAGCGGTGGCCAAGGCCCATCCCGACCTGTCGATCGGCAGCTATCCGTTCTTCGCCCCGCCCGACGTCTACGGCGCCAGCCTGGTGATCCGCGGCCGCGATCCGGCCGAGGTCGACGCGGCGGTGGAGGCGCTGGTGACGGCGCTGGAGGAGGTCGGCGTGACCGGGATCGAGCGGCTGGAGGCGGGAGCCTAACCTCCGGACTCAATCAAACTCGCCTCTGGTGTTGTCATCCCGGGCGAAGGACCGCGTAGCGGCCGCAGACCCGGGACCCAGGACCACCGCAATGCGCCGGCCCCTGGGTCCCGGACAGCCTCTGCGAGGCTTCCGGGATGACACCGAAATTATGCTTTGAATGATAGCCTCGTTCGACGGCGCCATCGGGTACAGACTCTGGCGGCCCCTTTCCTCCGAAAAGTCAGGCCACGTCCGCCGTGTCGTCCGGCTCGACCAGGGTCTTGGCGACATTCAGGATCGCCTTGCGCCCCTTGGGCGTGGCCTGGCCGTAGGCGCGCAGCAGGTCGATGGCGCCGGGCGTGGAGAGCGCCGTCAGCATGGCCACGTCCTGCTCGGCGACCACGTCCTCGCCCACCAGGCTGCCGACCGTGGTCTGCAGCTTGGCGGCGATGCGCACCAGCATCGAGGCCGAGACCCGGTTGGTCCCGCGCTCGTATTTCTGGACCTGCTGGAAGGTCAGGCCCAGAACCTGGGCCAACTCATCCTGGCTGATCTTCATGTGGCGGCGCTGGACCCGGATGCGGGTGCCCACCGCGACGTCGATGGGATCTGGACCAGTGGGCGTATTCAAGGGCGTCCCCCCGCTGAAATGGCGATCTCGGAACTATCGGCTTGGCCTTGGCCAGCCGCAATGCATTCTTGCACCGTACGCGGCGCGTCGGGCGCGGGCGACGATCGTTTTCGAGCATGATGGACAGGCCTTCGATCCCTTCGGCGCCCAAGATCGAACTGCTCACCCAGCGCGAGCGGGAGGCCCTGCGCTGGGTCGCCGAGCACAGGCTCTCCAAGGAAATCGGCCCGCTGATGGGCGTGTCCAAGTCGCGCGCCGACGCCCTGGTCGAGAGCGCCTGCCGCAAGCTGGGCGTCAGCGGGCGGCGCGCCGCGGCCCGGGTGCTGGCCGCCCACGACCCTGTCGCGCCTTCCACCGCCCGCGCGGCCCCGGAGGGCGATCCTCCCGGCTATGGGACTGAATCCCACAGCGACTCAATGGGACTGTCGCTGGTTCCGCCATCGTCGTCCGATGCCGTCTCGACATTCCGAGGGACGGACCAAGACCGTGAAGATGAGCGTGGTGAACGACAACGAGGTGACCAGCCTGGCGGAGACCCGCCTGGGCCTGCTGGTGCGCAAGGCGCTGCAGATCCGCGAGGCGGCGGCCAATTTCGACCGCGACTGGCCGCCGCTGGCGAACCGGCCGCCGATGCCGGGCTTCGCCTGGACGGAGCTGGAACGCCAGTTGCTGGACCTAGCGCCGGACACCCTGTCGCCGATGGTTCGCGACCTGGTCTCGGCGGTGCGCAAGGAGGCGGGACCCAAGCCGCCGGAGATGGTGCTGCGCGAGATCCTGATCGTCACGGCAACCCTGCTGGACGAGGCCTTCCACGCGAAGTGGCACGAGGATTGGGCGGAGGGTACGACCATGTCCTGAGCCCCGCCGTCCGCGTGCTGCTCGTCCTCGCCATCGCCGCCGCCTGCAGCCTGCTGATCGGCGGCCTCCTGGGGACCCGGCAAGTCGCCCATTTCTTCCAAGTCCTGCGTCACGGCTGACCCTCGGGGCTGAACCCCGCGACGGGCGCCGGGCGCCCGTCATCAGCAAGGCGCCGTCGGGGCGCTGGGGGAGCATCGTCACATGAAACGCCGTATCGTCGCCGAGCGTCTGGCCAACCACCTGTTCACCACCGAGGAGGCCGTGGACAACACCCTGGCCCTGATGGGCGACCTGATCGCCGCCATGCCGCGCGCGCGGCTGGAGGCGGGGCTGGCCGCCCGCGTCGGCCAGCAGGCCGTCGACCGCGTGCTGGAAGCCGCCTCGGGGATGGCCAGCGCCCGCCGCTCGCTGATCGCCGCCCACGAGGCGCTGGCGGAAGCCAAGGACCAGGTCGGACTGCGTCGCGTCACCCTGGTGGGCGGCGGCGACAAGGCCGAGGGCGACGTTCCGCGCACCGGCCACCTGCACGAGGTCAAGAGCGCCTAGAGCAAGGCGCGCGCCATGGGAATCGCACGCCTTGCTCTGGGTTTTTGTTTTCGCATCGTTTTCGCGGAAAACCGGTATCCACTTTTCCGCACGATGCTCTAGCCGGTCGCGAGGTTCTTGGCCGGGCCTCGATTCGTGAGACACATGTCGCTCCAGGCGCAGGGGCGACATGTTTCACTTCTCCAACTTCTTCTCGATCCTGCCGACCCAGGTCGCGGCCATGGTCATGCTGGCGATCTGCGCCCTGGCCCTGCTGGTCGGCCGGCGGCTGGAGCGCGGCCTGGCCGTGGTCACGGTCGCCGCCTGGTTCCTCTCGGCCGCCGTCCAGTCCCCCGACCGCGCCGCGGTGCAGTGGGGCATCTTCACGGTCGATATCATCTACCTGCTGATCCTGATCGCCCTGTGCACGTTCGAGCGCCGTGTCTGGATCCTGTTCATGACCGCCTTCCAGCTGCTGGTGGTGCTGACCCACGTGGCCTTCATGATCGACGGGACCCTGATGCAGTGGGGCTTCTTCTCCGCCTACTACCTGTGGAGCGACGCCCAGCTGGCGGCCTTCGCCGTGGGCGTGGCGCAGGCGGCGTGGGGGCGGTGGAAGGCCAGGCGGTAGCTTCGAACCGGCGGTGGCCGGTCGAGACCTCGATCCGGGACGTAAACCCTAGATCGGCGCCGAGCGCGTGAAGGCGCCGCTGCAGAATGTTGTGGCGCTCCAGCTTGGAGATTCGATGGGGGCCGAGTGGCCAGCGTCTTGTCGATGGCGCCGACCAAATCCGACGGCAGGCGGTAGTCAAGTTGAGGCGCCGGCCAGAAGGACGGAGGAGTGCAATGCATTGGTGAAATCCTTTGCTGTAAAAATGCCGCTCAGGATCTTTCTCCCTTTCCTCCTCATGCGCACGGCGGAGTCTGATTCATCGCCGAAGTTGCGAAGGTCCGCTTCCCGGCTGGACACGTTCGCGGGAGCTCGCGGTCGTGCGCTGCGAAACGACGGGATGCACCCTCGTCACCAGATCATGCCTGGAAAGCACGGTCGCCGCCGCTGACCACGAATCTCTATGGCCGGGGTGCGGCGGCTATGAGGCCTGTGAGCCGAACGGGCCCAAGCAGCCCGGACGGCAGCAGCGGCGAGTCTGCGCGATAGGGCGAGACCGGCGCAAAAGCGACGGGTTTGGCCCCGGGCTGCTTGTCGCCGATCAGCCTGTTTGGCCAAAGGTTCACCACCTCGATCGCCAGGGCGTTCTTTCCGGGCTTCAGGGCGCCCGTGATGTCGACCTGGTAGGGCGCGCGCCAAGCCGTGGCGATCGACTTCCCATTGATCGAGACGGACGCCAGCTCCTTGACGTCGCCAAGATCCAGAAGGATCCGTTGGCCTGCCTTCAGCCAATCGCGCTCAATCTGGACGTCCTTTCGATAGGTCGCGACGCCCGAGAAATACTTGATCCCGAGGTCCGTCGCTTCCGGCCACGAGATCAACTTGTCGAACACCGCGCTGTCGGGCGCGCCCCGCTTGGCTTCGAAGCTGACGCGCCAGGTCCCTTCCAGGGTCGCGAGCGTGCTGCCCTGGCGCGAGGGGGCGGTCCAGGCCTTATGGCTGGCGAGCTTGTCGAACACCACGAAGACGGCGTCGTGCCCGGCCAGGTCCAGCCGGGCACGGACTCCGGTGTCCGTCTGTTCATAGCCCAGCGCCTCCCGTTGACCGGTCTCGGCGCGCCACAGTTCGGGGGCTCGGCCATCAACCCGGAAGACCGCGTCGATGGTGCGTGGCTCGGCGCTCTGGTTGGAGACGAAATAGATGTCCGCGTCGCCGGTGCGGCGATGCAGGGTCAGGAGGTCTGCCGCGGCCGCCTTGTCGGCGAACGCAACGTCCGGCGTGACCTTCTCGGCCGCCAGGGCCGATGTCAGGTCGGCATAGACGCGGCCCCGGCCAAGGCTTCGACCCGGCGCGCCGTCGCCCCAGATCTCGTCGGCGAGCTTGGCGATCTCGCTGTCGGGGCTGGCCATGCCCAGCCCGCCGACCGGGCGCTTGGCGACCAGAACCGCGCCATCGGCGACCAAGGCGCGGATTCTGCGCAGGGCGGACACGCTGAGCCGCTGGACGGTGTCGGGCAGGAAGAGGACACGGTAGCTCATGCCGCTGGGGGTCACCAGCCGCCCGTCCTTGACCGACAGCAGGGTCAGCAGCGCCTCGGGATTGATGTAGTCGTAGGCGTAGCCCTTGGGCACGTCGGTATTGACGCGGTCCTTGAACAGCTCGGTGAGATTGTGCTCCTCGCCATAGAAGTACGCGACGTCTGCGACGAACCGGCCCTGCTGCAGCATGTACGAGGTGCGGCTCAGATAGCTGACCCAGGGCCCGGCCTGTTCGGCCCAGGTCTCGTTGCGATTGAAGTACTGACCGAAGATGAACAGGCCCAGCCCCGGCTTGGCGTCGACCAGCGGCTGCATGTGCGACTCGTGCATCAGGATGCGGTTGACGCCGCGCGCGAAGATCTCGTCGGCGACCGGCTTCAGCATGGCCGGCGAGAACGACCACGGGTCCTGCATGGCCGCCACGGTCAGCGCCTCGGCGGCGACCAGCGGCTTGCCGTAGACATGGGCGGCGGACGCGGCCTCCTCGAGGTCGGCCTTGAGCGGCGGCTGGCCTGGGGCGGTGGACCAGGGGCGGTACCAGAATTCGGCGGTGGGAATGTCGGCGCGGGCCTTGGCCGTCATGCCGTCGACGATGGCGCGAGGATAGTCGCCCTGGACCTCGGTGTAATAGCCCATGCCACGGCTCTTCAGCGCTTGGGCGAGCACCGCGTAGTGGTTGTCGACCACCAGGTCCTTCAGGGTCTGGCGGAAGTCGAACAGGAAACGTTCGGACGCGTCGGCGCTCTGGACCATCCGACCTGTCAGGACTGGCAGCCACGGCGTGGGATCATAGCCCCGCCGGGCGCGGAACTCCGCCAGCATGGCCGGTGTCCAGTTCTGCACACCCGCTTCCCAGCTGTCGGTGAGCAGGGTCTGGACGCCCCTGGGCCCCAGCGCGCCGCCGCTGGCCTGCTGGTAAAGGTCCAGATAGTGGGCGAGGTAGCGGCCGACGGCGGCGGCGTCGAGCTTGTCGACCTCCAGGCCCGTTGCGCTCGGTTCAGCGGGCGCGTTGACCGCGCCGGTCAGCGACCAGCCCAGCCGGACGATCGTCCAGCGACCCTTGGGCGGGGTCCAGTCCAGCGTGCCGTCGGGGCGGAGCCTTCCTGCCAGGTCGATGACCTTGGCGGGGTCGATCATCGCTCCGGCCGGAGCTGTCGTCGTCGGCCCGCCCTCGTGCACGCTCGGCGAAAAGCCGGCCTTGGCCTCGAACCCGTCGATCCGCGCGCCGGTCTGCAAGGCCAGGCGCGAGATCGCGTAGCTGACCTGCTTGGGGCGTCCCATCACCTTGGCGACAGGCGGCTGGAAGTCCTCCGGCGGCGCGGCGAAGCGCAGGCGCAGGCCCTGGGTGTTCACCGGCGAGAAGGCGATCGTCTGTTGCGGCGCGCCGTGCGCCAGCGGGCCGCTGGTGGCTTCGACGACATCTTCGCCCACGGTCTTGAAGACCCCCGGCGCGGTCTCGGCCTCGATCACGACCCTGGCGCCGAACTGGACGCTGAGCGATATCGCACCCAGCGTCATGGCGGCGGGAAGTCGCGCTTCCAGCCAGGCTTCGGTCTCTCCCGGGGCCGGCGCCAGCTTGAGCGAGAAGCCCTCGGTCGGCGCGCCCGGGACTGTCTCGGCCAGCGTGGCGGGGCCCCCCTGCGTGGTCCATCGCACCCCGGAGAGGCGGGTCTCGAGCGGCGGGGTCGGATAGGCGAACACCGCCGCTTCGCCATAGGCCTCGACCGCGGACTTGCCGGTCTTCGCGCCCTGGAAGGCGCCGCTCGTGCGCGGCGGGGCGGGCAAGGCCAGCGGCGCGGTCCCGCCGCCGTTGACGATGGTTTCGCTCCAGACGTATTTCTTCATCGCGTCGGCCGGCGGCACCCACGGGCCGCCGGTCTCGCTCCAGCCGGGGGAACCGGCGATGCCGACTTCCATGTCGGCCGCGTGGGCCTGGATCACCGCCTGTCGAAAGATGGCGCGCCATTCGGGCGACATGAACGGGATGGGTTTGTCGACGACGATCGGCTCGGGAAGCTTGCCGCCGGAGAAGGCGTGGACGCCGCCGATACCGATCCGCCGCATCCATTCCAGGTCGAGGCGGGCGCCGTCGGCCGAGACATTGCCGCTCATCCAGTGCCACCAGACACGGGGCTTGGCGCTGTTGGGCGGCGCGACGAAGCCAGCGGCCAGATCGTCGCTGGCGGGCGCGGACAGCGCCGCGCGAGGGTCAACCATCAGGGCCGAAGCGCCGAGGAGCACCATAAGGAGGTGATGCCTGGCCTGCGCTCGGCCGATGCCCGTGGATCCCAAATCGTCCTCCCGTTCGCCGGCCGCCGTCGACGTCACGGCGACGCTTTCATTGCTCTTCGGAGCGCTGCCGACGCGCTACGGCTTCTGGAGCGATATTTATTGAACGAATGTGTATGATAACTGTCGCCATCTCGTCAAATGGCTTTGGTTCGGTCGGGGCTGCCGTTGGCGGGCGAGGAATCGACATTTGTCGCTTCCATCAGATCGTTCTGGCATCAGATCGTTCTGGCATCAGATCGTTCTGGGTGCACGACTAGACATGCCCAGGCCAGACTTGCGCCTTCGGTGGCGTCGCGTTCGCAGGGGCGAAACGGGCCAATGTGGTTTCGATAGCTGATTTAATTGATCGTCATCGTATAATTTAGCTTGCCAGCTAAAGCGCCGCCATTGATGATCCTGGCCACGGACCGCGAGGCGGCTCCCGGCCTGTCCATCGAGCGCGCGAAGAAGCGCCGAGGGCGCGCCCATGATCGTCGGGCCGATCGCAGTCGCGGCCGGGCAACGGAGGAAGCATGATGAACCGACGGGATCTTATCGCCACGGCCGGCGCCCTGGCCGCCACCTCCGCCTTGTCCGGCGCGGCTTGGGCGAGGGCTCCGCTCCCGGCGCTTCCCACCGAGACCGTGGATGTCGATCTGACGATCGATGAGGGCGCGCTGGCCCACATCTGGTCCGAGTGCGTCGGCTCCGACCGGGCCGGCCTGACCATGCGCGAGGAATGGCGCCTGGACGCCAAGCGCGCCTACAAGGAGGCGGGCGTCAAGCGGGTTCGCTTCCACGGCATCTTCAACGACGACGAGATGGCGGTGCGACCCAAGGGCGCGATCGGCGCCGCGGGCCAGAGCTTCAACTTCCAGAACGTCGACACCGTCTATGACGGGGTCCTTGAGACGGGCATGAAGCCGTTCGTCGAGCTCAGCTTCATGCCCAGCAAGTTGGCCAGCGGAACCGCCAACTTCGGCACCTATCGCGGCAACATCACCCCGCCGGCGTCGCTGGACGACTGGAAGGCCTTTGTCGTCCTGTTCGTGCGCCACCTGGTCGATCGATACGGCGCGGCCGAGGTGCGGCAATGGTACTTCGAGGTGTGGAACGAGCCCGACCTGGGCTTCTTCTGGAGCGGCACCCAGCAGCAGTATTTCGAGCTCTACAAGGCCTCGGTCGAGGCGGTCCGGAGCGTCGATCCGACCCTGAAGGTCGGCGGCCCCGCCACCTCGAAGGTCCAGTGGATCCCGGAGTTCCTGGCCTATTGCGCCCAGAACAGCCTGCCGGTCGATTTCGTCTCGACCCACCTCTATGCCGGCGACAACCAGGTCAAGGTGTTCGGTCAGGCGGGCAAGTACACCCAGAACGAAGTCTACGCCGCGGCCATGAAGCAGGTCAGCGACCAGATCGCCGCCAGCGCCTACAAGAACGCCGAGCTGTGGCTGGGCGAATGGTCGTCCGACAGCCCGGCGATGATCGCCCACATCATCAAGGGTTGCCTGCCCTATCTGAGGGGCATGTCCTACTGGCAGATCAGCAAGTTCGAGGAAGTGCTGGTCCCCAACTTCATCTTCAAGGAGGGCGACAACGCCTGGGGGCTGTTCTCGGCCCGCAACGTCGCGCGCCCGACCTTCAACACCTTCAAGCTGCTCAACAGGCTGGGAACGCGGCGCCTGAAGGCCGAGGGACCGGCCCTGGCCTCGCGGCGGACAGGCGGCGGCAGCGCCGTCATGGTCTGGAACCTGGCCGACGCGCCGCAGGCCAGCGGCATCCCGGGCGCCAACAGCGTGCGCAAGGTGGTCGGCGAGGCCAAGCGCTATCGCGTGCGGCTGAAGGGCGCCAAGGCGGGCCAGGCCGTCAAGGTCAGCTATGTCGACATGGAACGCGGCTCGCCCTATCCGGCCTGGCGCGCGCTGGGATCGCCGCAGTACCCCACGCGCGAGCAACTGGCCAAGATCCGCGCGGCCGCCGAGCTGCCAGCGCCGCACGTGCTGAAGCTGAGCGCCACGCGAGAGTTGGTCCTCGACCTGCCGCCCGAGGGCGTGGCCCTGCTCGAGCTGGCCTGACCTTCCTACCCGGCGCGCCAGGCTGATTGTCCGTCGATCAGCAGGCGCGCCATCATCTCGGCCGCCGCCTCGCACGCCGAGTCGGTCACCTCGCCAACGCCGGACTCCTGGCGGATCCACCCGACCAGGCCCGAGGCGAACAGCTTGGCGGCCAGCAGGGTCTGCTCGGTCGGCGAGGCCTGGCCGTCGGCACGCGAGAGGCGTGTGGCGATCGCCCGGACGTTCAGCATGTAGCCCATCTCGTGGAACAGGCGCGCCAGCTCCGGAAAGCGCGGTCCCTCGGACACGACCAGATGGTCGAAGGCGCGGATTTCCGGTTGCCTCAACGCTTGCAGCATCGAGATCGCGCGGTGGCGCAGCCAGCCCGCGATGTCCTGGTCGGGGCGTTCGTCCTCGGCGGCGCTGTCCGCCGCCGCGGCGGCCTGCCAAGCCTGCATTCGCGCCTCGACGATGGCCTGGAACAGTTCGTGCTTGTTGGCGTAGCGGGCGTAGAGGGTGGCCTTGGACACGCCGGAGGCGGCGACGATCGCCTCCATAGAGGTGTTGGCGTAGCCCTGCGAGAGGAACAAAGCCTGGGCGGTCGAGAGGATGGTTTCCGAGATCGCCGCCAGCTGGGCGGCGCTGGGGCGTCCGCGCCGGGCGGTGAACGGCGCCTTCTCCATGTTCAGTCGAGCCCCGTCGTCAACCGCGCTCATGTCGCCCCGCCCGCGTTTCGTCCGCCTCTTGCTAGCGGCTCGGGGCAGGGGAGTCACCCGGGTTCACGGCTTCGCGCGCCTGAACTGGCCTGACCAATTTCCAGTCCTGCCGTTCCGACAGGTGGGCGGGATCGCCAAGTGAACGAATTCGACGCAGGCGTCCAGATGGTGGCTACCAGGCCATGCGACCATGGAACAGCACGTCGACGGCGTGTTCGGCATAGGCCATCGCTTCCTCGTGGCTGATCTCGCGGACGCGCTGATGGGCGTCGTACCAGCCCATCAGCATGGCCATCAGCATCTCCGCGACCCGGGCCGGATCGCGGGGCGGGGCGGGGAAGTTGCTGGTGCTTTCGACCAGGCTGCGGGTCAGCAGGTCGATGGCGTTTCGATGTCCGGCCTCGTGGAGGGCGCGGGCCAATTCGCCGCCAGCGTCCGAGCTGCTGGTCAGCACGCGCTGGAAGGCGTGGATTTCCTCGGAGGCCAGCGATTCCAGGATCGAACGGGCGATATGGTTAAGGCGCTGCTTGAGATCCGCCGGCATCGGGCCGTTGCGGGCGTCGGCGGCGGCCTGCCAAGCCTGCACGCGGTCGGCGACCACGGCGTGCAGCAGGGCTTCCTTGGTGGGATAGCGCGAATAGAGCGTGCCCTTGGCGATGCCGGCCGCCGCGGCGACGGATTCCATGGGCGTGGCGTCGAAGCCCATGGCCAGGAAATGTTCGCGCGCGGCCGCCAGGATGGCGGGATTGATCGCCTCGGAGCGGGCCGTGGTCGGGCGGCCCGGGCGCAGCGGCGCTTGCGGCGGGGCGTCCTGCGAGTCTTGACCCATGGTGTCTTGCGGGCGAGCGGCGGTCATGGACCTTCTAGCCAAGTCGGTATCCAAATCTTTCGGCGAGAGCCATGAGCCCAGCTCTCACGATTGTCGCGAGTGGAGCAACCCGATTCATCGGACCGGGCCGCCGAGCGGCGAGCCTACAACATTCCGCGATAATATCGACCGCTATCGTGCAATTACGGTTGCCTTTGTGCGGTCCCGCGCCATGATCGCGTTCGAGGAACGTCCACAACAACGAGATCCCCCATGCGTCTAACTTCCCTCGCTCTCGCCGCCGCGCTGCTGGTCGCCCCGATGACCGTCATGGCTCAGGCCGCCCAGACCGCTCCGGCGGCCGCCGGCGCCGATCCGGCCAACCTGCCGGGCGCGGCCCAGGCCGCCAAGTTCAAGACCGCCGAAACCGCGGTCGGCGATATCCTGGATAATCCCGCCGCGACGGCGGTGGTGAAAAAGCATCTGCCCGAGCTGGTCGCCAACGAACAGATCAACATGGCGCGCGGCATGACGCTGAAGGCTATCCAGCAGTACTCCGCAGACACCGTCACCGACCAGAAGCTTACCGACATCGACGCCGACTTCGCCAAGCTCGGCGCGAAGTAGGCGCCTGGAGCGCGTTGGGCGAAAGTGTGAGCGGTTTCGCCCGCTAAACGCGCTCTAAATGTTTGAATCTAAAGCCTCGGCGATCGCATCGCCGAGGCCTCTTCGCGGGGCGGCCCGCCACGGGCGGGCCTCGTCGCCGCGATCGCGCGGTTAGGCCGTCGCCGACCGCCGGGCAGGCCTTTCGCCCGCCGCCGGAGCGCCGGATCACCATCAATCATACATCAGCGTCAAATTGTCGCTCTGACGACCGCGTTTTCGCGTGATCTCCCCGGAACACGCAGGTGCGCGCTCTGTCGGCGGGTGGATTGAGGAATCTAATTGAACGACTGCGTCTCTTTTTTTGGTTGACCACTGGTCAGGACAGTTTACAACGCAAGTCAGCGGCGCCGGCCTAGCTTTTCACGGCGTCGCGAGCGCCTCGCGAAAAGCTTCGCGGGCGCGTTTCTGGCCAGCCCGAACAGTACGGGCGGACAGCAACGATCAAGACCGACCTTTTAGGGTCGGCGTGAGTGGATGGAGACGAACGGGTGCTTTCGCACGTCTTGGACGGCTAACGCCTTCCGGCCCACCGTGGAGTTCGCCTTGCCCGAGGGGGCGCGGACGAGCTTGGCCTGGGCGCGAGCGTTCGTGGCTGTCCTCGAAAAACAAAACAGGTCGCCGCCCATCGGAACACGGCGACCGCCGGGCGTCGGGTCGGCCTGGGGAACAGGGAGGGTGAAATGAACAATACTCGGATCATGATGCTCGCGGGGGTCAGTGTTCTGACCTTGAGCGCCGGCGCGGTCCATGCGCAGACAGCCGCCAAACCGGCCGCCGAGCCCGAGACCGTGGGCGAGGTCATCGTCACCGCCCGCCGGCAAGCGGAAAACCTGCAGAACGTGCCCACGACGGTTTCGGCGGTCAGCGGCGACTCGTTGAAGAAGCTGGCGATCACCCAGTTCCAGGATGTCGCGGCCCTGGTGCCGGGCCTGAGCCTTGGCACGTCCAGCGTCACCGCCGGCCGCTCGCCCGCGCCGTCGATCCGCGGCGTTTCCTACGACGCCAGCACCCAGGCCTCGCCGACGGTCGACATCTACCAGAACGACGTGCCGATCGACGGTACAGTGGCCTTCCAGGCCGTTTACGACATCCAGGCGATCGAGGTCCTGCGCGGACCGCAAGGCACGCTGCGCGGCCGCACCGCGCCGTCCGGCGCCATCACCCTGACCACGCGGCGCGCCGACACCCACGACTACGGCGGCTATGTCAGCGCCCAGGCGACCGACCACGGCGGCCGCAACCTGCAGGGCGCGGCGAACATCCCGCTGATCGACGGCGTCCTGGGCGTGCGTCTGGCCGGCGTCGTCGACGAGAACAAGGGCGACTTCGTCACCAGCATTAACAGCGCCTTCCTGCCGGTGAAGAGCACGCGAAGCGGCAGGATCAGCGTGAACTTCACGCCGACTGAGAGCTTCGACGCTACGGTCAGCTACCAGAAGCTCAACAGCCACAAGCGCCAGTTCACCCAGGTCGAAGGCAATGGCGCGCTGGGCGGCGTCTCCGCGGCCGCGCCGGCGGGCTATAACGGCCCGGCGATCACCGCCTCGCAGCGCCTGGACGTCGATGACTCGCCGCGCTTCAACTATTCGGACAACGATTTCCTGAGCGCCCAGCTGAACTGGGAAGTGCTAGGTCAACGCCTGAGCTATGTCGGCGGCTACACCAAGGGCGACAGCACCACGGTCGGCGCGCTGGACTATGGCAACGTGCTGATCGGGCGTAGCTACTTCCAGAACCTCAACACCAAAAACACCCAGACGACGCACGAAATCCGGCTGTCGTCGATCGGTAGCGACCGCCTGATCGACTACACGGTCGGCTACTTCTATTCGAAGACGCCGAGCAAGACCGGCGGGACCCAGGTCGCCTCGTTCCTGGCCGGATCTTTCGGCTCCCCCGGCGCCCCGGCCAACCCCGGCGTGCTCGACAGCCGCTTCAGCCTTCCGACCCTGATCAACGTCGACAACAGCGCAACCGAAAACTCGGTCTTCGCCAATGTTCGCCTGCATCTGGGCGAGGCGACCGAGGTCTCGGGCGGCGTGCGCCACATTGTCTCCAAGGTCGACAACGTCCAGACGGTGTTCCTCGGCGCGGGCATGATCTCGCGCGCCATCGGCTTCCCGTGCTCGGCCGCCGGCTTCGCCAGCACCTATGGTGGCGGTTTCTGTGACATCCCGATCGCGGCCGGCAAGACGCCGGTCCAGAACAGCTCGCAGAAGAACACCGAGAAGCCGACGGTCTACAATCTGTCGATCTCGCACCGCTTCTCGGACCAGGTGCTGTCCTACGGCACCTTCGCCACCTCCTGGCGGCGCGGGGCCAACAACTTCGCCCTAGCCAACGCCGAGAACGACCCGGTCCTGTCCAGCCTGATCTTCCTGCCGGACGAAAAGTCAAAGTCGTTCGAGGCTGGCGTCAAGACCAACTGGCTCGACCGTCGCCTTCGCCTGAACCTGGCCGCCTTCTACCAGAAGTACGACGGCCTGTTGTTTCAGGTGACGTCGATCCCCTATCTCCAGGCGAACGGCGCGACCGTGTCGGTATCGAACTCGACCTTCAATGTCGGCGCCGATTCGATCGTCAAGGGCTTCGACTTCGATGGCGCTTTCCAGGTCACGCCGAACTGGAGCATCAGCGGCGGGATCAGCTACGCCGATGGCAAGGTCGACAACGACACCGTGCCGTGCCGCGACGGTAACTTCGACGGCGTTCCGGACTCGGGCGTCCCGACCGTGACCGACTTCCGGTCCCGCGACATCCACGTGGCGACCTGCAAGTCCGATCAGTCGACGTCGCGCGAACCGCTGTGGAGCGGGACGCTGCAAAGCGAATATTGGCGTCCGGTCGGCGGCGTGGAGGCCTATGTCCGGGGGCTGCTCAGCTACTATCCGGAGAACAAGCGCCGGAATGCCAGCTACACGGTCCCGAACTACGGCTTGCTCAACCTCTTCGCCGGCGTGCGCTCGCCGGACGGCGCGTGGGACATCAACATCTTCGCCCGCAACCTGACCAAGACGGGCGTCGAGACCAGCCGGGATGTGGACTACACGACCCCGGCGGGCGGGGTGACCACGTTCTTCGGTCAGAGCGGCTATCGCTGGACCAGCTATACGCCGCCGCGGGAGATCGGGGTGTCGCTGAGGTACGCCTTCGGGGCGCGCTGATCGGGCGACGCCCACGGATCGAGAAGGGCCGGCGCTTCGCCGGCCCTTTTTTCGTTGGCGACAGGAGAGCGCGCCGATTGACCTTGCCCGCCGACCATGGCCCAAGCTTCGGCGACGGCACGGAGACGGATCGCGGTGGCGGGAAGGCTAGAGGGCGAAGCGCGCATGGATCGCCGTCGGCGGAGATCCCGCGCGGCCCTGACCGGAGGCCTGCTGTCGCTTCTGGAAGAGTTCCCCTTCGACCAGATCACCATCCAGGACATCACCCAGCGGGCAGGGGTCGGCTACGCCACCTTCTTTCGCCATTTCGCCGACAAGCAGGCCCTGCTGGGCAGCCTCGCGTCCGCGCAGATCCGGGGGCTGATCGACCTGACTCTGCCGGTGCTGGCGTCGGTCGACGCGCGGGCCTCGGCCCTGGCCCTCTGCGCCTATGTGGATGCCCGCCGCGCCCTTTGGTCGGCGCTGCTCACGGGCGGGGCGGCGGGCATCCTGCGGGAGGAGTTCATCCGCCAGGCCAATCTGGTCGGCGACGCGGACGAGGGCGGCGGCGGGTGGCCGCCGCGCGATCTGGTGGTGCCGTTCGCGATCGGCGGCGTGCTCGACATCCTGACCTGGTGGTTGCGCCAGGCGCAGCCCGTCGAGCAGGGGAGGGTGGCGCAGCTCCTCGCCGACCTTGTGATCGCGCCCCTGGTCGTCAGCGGCGGCCCGCGCATCGAGGCCCTGCGGCGCAAGCTGGACCTTCCCGCGTCGTCCCGCGCCCGGCGCTAGGCGTTCGCTCCCCAGGCCCGGCCATCTTCAGGCGCGCTCGCCGGTGACGTTGAAGGTCCCGAACATGCCCATCCTGACCTTGCCGGAGAGGCGGGCGTCGGCCAGCGTCACCTCGAACGACAGCTTGATCTTGGCGGGCTTCTTGACGTCGTTCACCCATCTGAGGGTGTCGCCGTCGATCTGGCCTTCGATGATTTCCTCGCCGCCGAGCTTTCCGTCGATGCGGCCGGTCAGGGCCTGGCCCTCCCGGATGAAGGTGGCCACCGAGGCTTGCGGGCCGATCGGGGTCTGGACGGTCAGGTTCCAGGTTTCGGGGGCTGCGGAGGTCATCGGCGCTCGGCTCGCGGTTTGAGGCATCCCGGCGTGGACGCTAAGTTATGATATATTATGGATCATAAAGTTCGATCTCGAAAATCGAACGCGCGCCGCGTTCTTCGCGTTGGCTAGGTCGGTGAAAAAGCTCCGCCAGGTGGCCGGTCCGACGGCGCAGGGGCCGTCGATCCGACATGCCCAAGGCCGAGAGAAGTAGCGCCTTTGACGGAACTTATGCGTCACAAGGGCTCAAAACCGAGGCTTGACAACAGGAGCCTATTCGACGATCAAATAAATGAACGATACCGTTCAATTATGATCGCGCGGAACGGTCGGGAGGGAACCATGGACGGCGCGCCATTGATCGGCGGCACGAAGCGACGCGCTTCCTCGCGGCGTCCGGACACCTGCGTCGCCACCGCGCGGCTGACGGCGCTGTTGGTCGGAACCGGCCTGGCGCTGGCCGGATGCGCCGCGCCGCCCAAGACCGACCTGAGGCTGCCGGTCGCCTATGAAGGCTCCTTGGCGACGACAGTCGACGTCGTGTCGCTGGATCGCTGGTGGGCCCGGTTCGGCGACCCGCTGCTGGACCAACTGGTCGACGAGGCGCTGGCGACCGGCCTGGACGCGCAGGACGCCGCCGCCCGCCTGGCCGAGGCGCGGGCCGCCAAGTCCGGCGCCCTGACCAGCTTCCTGCCGCAAGGCGATCCCAGCGCCTCGTATCTGAAACAGCGCACCAAGGCGGGCGGCGCCGCCACCAACCTGCGCATCACTACGGGCGATTTCGACGTCAGCTGGCAGGTCGATCTGTTCGGACGGCTGCCCACCGCCAGCCGGATCGCCAAGGCCGACTTCGCCGCCGCGCGGTTCGCCTATGAAGGGACCCGCGCCTCGGTGGCCGCCGAGGTCGCCGACAGCTACTTCCAGGCGCGCGGCCTGGCCATCCAGCTGCAGGACGCGCACGAGAGCGCTCGGGTCCAGAAAGAGCTCTACGACATGACCGAGCGGCGGGCGCGGGCCGGCCTGTCGGCCGACGCCGACGCCGACCGGGTCGCCGGCGACCTCTCGCAGTCCAACGCCAGGGTCGCGTCGCTGGAAGCGCAGTTGCAGGCCCAGAAACGGGCGCTGCTGATCCTGGTCGGCCGGGTGGTCGACCCCACCGCTTCGATCGCGATCGCCGCCGATGTCGGGGTCGCGCCGGCTCCGCCCGCCCTGGTGCCCGGCGACCTGCTGACCCGCCGCCCCGACGTGCGTGAAGCCGAGGCGCGCCTGGCCGCCGCGTCGGGGCGCGCCAATCTGGCCCGCCTGGCGCTGTTGCCGACGGTCAGCTTCATTCCCGGCCTCGGCTACTCGCGCCCCTCGACAGGCGGCGCGACCACCACGGCCAGCCTAGGCCTGGCCTTGAGCCAGCCGTTGTTCGACATGCCCAGGCTGCTGTCGCAGGCGGGCGTGCAGAAGGCCCAGGCCGCCCAGGCGGCCATCGCCTACGAACGGACGCTGCGCAACGCTTTCAAGGACTCCGAGGCCGCGCTGGTGGGCCTGGACGCCGACCGCAGCCAGATCGTCCTGCTGGCCGATGGCGAAGCCCGCGCCGCGCGCGCCTATCGCGCCGCCCGCGCCAACTACGGCCGCGGCCTTACCGATCTTCAATCCACCCTGTCGGCCGAACAGGCCTGGCGGACGACGCGCACCCAGCTGACCTCGGCTCAGGTGCAGGCCGTCCGGCGGGCCGTGCAGGCTTACCAGGCCCTCGGCGGCGGTTGGCCCGTCGACCGCTATTCGTCTGTCGCGAGCTCGAAATGACCTCTTCCAAAAAGCTGCTGGCGGCGACCCTGCTCGTCGCCGCCGCCGCGCCGGTCCTGGCCGGATGTCATCGGACCCCACGTCCAGCCGCGTCCCGCGCGGCCGAGCTGCGTTCGGTATCGGTGATCACCCTTGCGCCGCGCGCCGTCGCCGGCAGCCTCGTCGCCACGGGCGACCTGACGCCGCGCGAGGAAGCCGCCGTCACGCCCGAGGTCAGCGGCTATCGCGTCACGGCGGTCCTGGCGGACGTCGGCGATACGGTCCGGGCGGGACAGGTGCTGGCCCGCCTCGACCCGGCCCTGATCGAAGCCCAGATCGCCCAGCAGGCGGCTCTGGTCGCTCAGGCCGAGGCCCAGGCCGCCCAGGCCGTGGACCAGGCCAATCGCACCAACGGCCTCGACGGTTCGGGCGACCTGGCCCAGGAGCAGATCAATCAGCGGCGCTTCCAGGCCAAGGCCGCCCTGGCCACGGTGCAGGCCCAGAAGGCGGCGCTGCGCGACCTGCAGATCCGTCGCGGCAAGCTTGCCGTGACGGCGCCGGTCGGCGGCGTTGTCCTGGAACGCGGCGTGCGGCCGGGCGACGCGGCGTCGGCGGGCCAGGCCGCCTGGTTCCGCCTGGCGCGGGATGGCCAGATCGAGCTTCAGGCCCAGTTGGCCGAGGCCGAGCTGGCCAGGATCCGCGTCGGCCAGTCGGCCAGCGTCACCCTGCCCAGCGGCGCGACCGCGACGGGTCGCGTACGCCTGATCAGCCCGCAGATCGATGCGAAATCCAAGCTGGGCTACGTGCGCCTGACCCTGCCGGTCCGTCCCGACATCCGCGCGGGCGGCTTTGGCCGCGCCGTGTTCAGCGACGCGGCGGACCAGGGCCTTTCGGTCCCCGAGAGCGCGGTGCGCTATGACGCCGGCGGGGCCAGCGTCATGGTGGTCGAGGCCGGCGACCGCGTGCGGCGCGTGGCGGTCAAGACCGGGGATCGCGGGGCGGGCTGGGTCCGGCTGACCGCCGGACCTTCGGTCGGCGCGCGGATCGTCGAGAACGCCGCGGCCTTGCTGGTCGACGGCGACAAGGTGCGCCCGGTGGTGAGCGCGAGCCTGGCGGGGACGGGCCGATGATCGCGCCGACCACGGGCGATGGCCTGAAGATCTCCGCCTGGGCCATCCGCAATCCGATCCCGGTGACGGTGCTGTTCCTGGCCCTGCTGCTGGCGGGCGTACTCAGCTATCTGCAGCTGCCGATCAAGCAGTATCCCAATGTGCAGCTGCCGATGGTGTCGGTCACCGTCACCCAGAACGGCGCCTCGCCCGGCGAGATCGAAACCCAGATCACCCGCCAGGTGGAGGACGCCGTCGCCGGCGTCTCCAACGTCGAGAACGTCCAGTCGGTGGTGACCCAGGGCGCCTCGACCACCAACATCACCTTCCAGATGGGCGAGGACCTGCAGAAGAAGACCGACGAGGTCCGCACCAAGATCGAGCAGGTTCGCGCCCAACTGCCGCGCGACATCGACGCGCCCACGGTCCAGCGGGTGGAGATCGACAGCGCCCCGATCATGACCTACGCGGTCTCGGTCGACGGGCTGTCGGACGCCCAGCTGTCGTGGTTCGTCGACGACACCATCGCCCGCGCGTTGCAGGCCGAGAAGGGCGTGGCCCAGGTCACGCGGGTCGGCGGGGTCAATCGCGAGATCAACGTCCTGGTCGACCCGGACAAGCTGACCGCGCGGGGGCTGACCGCGGCCGACGTCAACAGCGCCCTGGCCGGCTTCCAGCTGAACGCCGGCGGCGGCCGCGTCGAGATCGGCAGCCGTGAACAGACGATCCGTATCCTGGGCCAGGTCGAGACGACCGACAAGCTGCGTGACCTGACCATTCCCACCAGCGGCGGCGGCTATGTCCGCTTGGCCGACATCGCCGAGGTCGGGGACGGCTCGGCCGAGGCGCGGGGCTTCGCCCGGCTGAACGGCCGCCCCGTGGTCGGCTTCCAGGTCATGAAGACCCGCGAGGCCAGCGACGTGGCCGTGGACGATAGGGTGATCAAGGCTCTGGCGGCGTTGGAAAAGGCCCGGCCCGAGGTTCATTTCACGCGGATCTCGGCGACGGTCGACGAAACGCGCACCAGCTTCGAGGCCACCCGCGGTGTGCTGCTGGAAGGCATGGCGCTGGCGGCGGTCGTGGTCTTCTTCTTCCTGAAGGACTGGCGCGCGACCCTGATCACGGCGGCGGCCATGCCGATCTCGCTGATCCCGACCTTCGCGGCCATGGCGTTCCTGGGCTTCTCGCTGAACGTCGTGACCCTCCTGGCCCTGACCCTGGTCATCGGCATTCTGGTCGATGACGCCATCGTCGAGATCGAGAATATCGAGAAGCGGGTGGCCGCCGGCTACCAGCCCTATGACGCGGCCATGGAAGGCGCCGACGCGATCGGCCTGGCCGTGGTCGCCACCACCTTCGCCATCGTGGTGGTGTTCGCCCCGGTCAGCTTCATGCCGGGCATCGCCGGCCAGTTCTTCAAGGAGTTCGGCCTGACCATCTCGGTGGCGGTGCTGTTCTCGCTGGTGGTCGCCCGCCTGCTGACGCCGCTGATGGCCGCCTACCTGCTCAAGCCCCGGACCAAGGCCCATGAGCCGGCCCCGCTGCCCAAGACCTACCTGAAGGTCCTGACCTGGAGCCTCGACCACCGAATGCTGGCCTGCGCCATCGGCGGGGTTCTGTTCATCGGCTCGCTGGCCCTGCTGCCGCTGCTGCCGACCGCGTTCACGCCCGAAGGCGACCCCGACTATCTGAACCTGAAAATCCAGGGCGCGCCGGGGGCGACCATCGAGCAGATGGACCAGGCGGTCTCTCGCATCGACGCGGTCTTCGCCCAGGAACCGGCCGTGGACGGTGTCTTCGCCACGGTCGGCTCGACCTCGGGCGACCCGTTCCGAGGCGGCGGCGGCGCGGACCTGCGCAGCGGCTCGGTCACGGTGCTGCTGAAGGCCGACCGCAAGGTGAGGGGGCAGACCCTGCGCGAGCGCTATCGCGCCGCCATCATGGCCATTCCGGACGTGCGGATCGGCTTCCTCAAGGCCGACGGCCAAGCGGGGTTCCAGCAGATTCTGACCGGCGACGACCCCGACGCGCTGTCCAGCGCCGCGCTCGAGCTGCAAGGCCAGATGCGCGATCTGCCCGAGCTGGCCGACCCGCATCCGTCGGCGCCACCGGTCGGACCGGAGATCGTCATCCGCCCGCGCGCCGACGAGGCCGCTCGCCTGGGCGTCTCGGTGGACGCCATCGCCCAGGCCGCCCGCGTCGCCACCAGCGGCGACATCGACGCCAATGTCGCCAAGCTGAATGACAAGGAGCGACGGATCCCGATCCGCGTCCGCCTGCCGGCCGACGCGCGCGCCGACCTCGACCGCGTCCGCGGGCTGCGCCTGAAGACCGCCAGCGGCGAGACGACCCGTCTGGAGGCGGTCGCCGACGTCAGCTTCCAGGCGGGGCCTGCCCGCATCGACCGCCTGGATCGCCAGCGCCAGATGACCGTGGAGGCCGAGTTGACCGAGGGCGCCACCCTGGGCTCGGCGACCAAGGCGGTGCACGGCCTGCCGATCTTCAAGGCCCTGCCCGCCAGCGTGCGGGCCAGCTCGATTGGGGACGCCAAGGCGATGGCCGAGCTGTTCGGAGGCTTCGGCCTGGCGATCTTCGCCGGGGTGGCGATGATCTACGGCGTGCTGGTCCTGCTGTTCGGCTCGTTCTTCAAGCCGATCGTGATCCTGTCGGCCCTGCCGCTGGCGGTGGGCGGGGCGTTCCTGGGCCTGCTGGCCTTCCATCAGGCGCTGTCGATCCCGTCCCTGATCGGATTCCTGATGCTGCTGGGCCTGGCGGCCAAGAATTCGATCCTGCTGGTCGAGTACGCCATCGAGCTGGAGCGCGGCGGCATGCGGCAGCGCGACGCCCTGATCGAAGCCTGCCGCGAGCGGGCGCGGCCGATCGTCATGACCACCGTGGCCATGGCCGCGGGCATGCTGCCGACCGCCCTGGCGCTGGAGCATGGCGCGGAGTTCCGTCAGCCGATGGCCGTGGCGGTGATCGGCGGACTGATCACTTCGACCCTGCTGTCGCTCGTCCTGGTGCCGGTGGTCTACGAGTTCGTCGACGACTTCGAACAATGGCTGCGGCCGCGCCTGGCGAAGCTGGTCACCCTGCGCGTCGTGACGCCCGGGGCCCCGCTCGAGGATGGCGAGGCGAAGGCGTAGCCGTCGACGGGCTGTGAGCATGGCGATGGTTATCGGGCGCCCGGCGTCCTTCACAGAGCGCGGGCCAGATGTCAGGAGACGGTGTCCATGACCCGCCAACCACGACGATCGACGGGGCAGGACGACCGGCGTGAGCGGATCGTCGAGGCGGCCCGCGACTGCATTGTCCTGTCGGGCATTCACGGCGCGGCCATGGCCGAGATCGCCGAGCGCGCCGAACTTGGGGTGGGCCAAGTCTATCGGATCTTCGAGAGCAAGGAGGCGCTGATTGCTCAGATCGCCACCGACGATCTGGCGGAGATGCGAGCGATGCTCGACGCCCTGGACGGCGGTCCAGCCGGTTTGCTCGACGAAATCTGCGCCCTGGTCCCCCAGTCGATCGACCGGTGCTTCGATCCGCGCCGTGTCGCGCTCAGGACCGAGTTCGCCGCCGAGGCCGCGCGCAATCCTCGCGTCGCCGAGATCCTGCGCGCCGTGGATCAGCAAGGGCGAGCGGCCTTCGAGGACTTGATGAGCGCGTTAAGGCGTCCCGGTGAGGCCGGCGGCGACTTTCGAGCGCGCTGCGAGTTCGTCCACGTGCTGTTCGATGGACTGGCGGTACGCTCGATCAACCATCCGCAGGCTGATCGAGCGACATTGACGCGCCTTGTCCAGATGACGCTCCGACGACTCTTCGCCTAGAGCGCGTTGGGCGAAAGTGTGAGCGGTTTCGCCCGCTCAACGCGCTACAAATGTTTGAATCTAGAGCCTGTTCAGGGACGAGGCGCGGCGTCGATGGACGAGACGATCGCCTTGCCGGTCTTGCCCTTGAAGGCGATCGTCAGGCCCGCGTCGGTCGCGTCGACGGGGACGCTGCGTATGACGGTGGCGCGCTCGCCCTTGGCCGCCCCGGCGATGTCGAAGTCGGCCAGCACGACCTTGTCGTTGATCAGCACGTCGAAGACCCGCTCGCCCTTGGCGTAGGTCGGCTCGACGAAGGTAAGCGTGACGGTGTAGCGGCCCGGCGCGGCCGGGATCTGGTAGCGGAAGTCGCCTTCGCGATAGGTGCGAGCCACCGGCCACGGCGCCGCGCCGGGCTCTCCGCCGCCTTGGCCTGTCATCGCCTTGGCCGTTCCGCCGGTGAAGAAGGCGTCCGAGCCCATGCGGACGCCGAGGCCGGCCGGGACCAGAAGGGCGCCGCTGTCGATGGTGAAGCGATCCTTGCCCTCGGGCGCCAGGCGCCAGGTCAGGCGGTCCTCGGTTGGGCCTTTCTCGAACCGACCTTGGGCGACCAGGGTGTTGTCGCCCGGGGCGAGGCGGACGCTCTTCCAGACGCAGATCTTCTGCGGACAGTCGGTCAGCGCGCCCAGGGACTTGCCGTTGACCACCAGGTCGGTGGACGGGGCGTTGCTGTAGACGCGCACGTCGGTCACCGGATAGGCGCGGTCCACATAGCGGCGGCCGCTGATGTGCACCGACGGCTCGGCGCTCCAGTTGGCCCTGTAGAAGTAGAAGGCGTCTTTCTTGACCTGGCGATCGTAGGTCACCAAGCCCTTGGTGTTGATGCTCTCGCCGTCGCCCTCGTGGCGGTCGCCGGTGGCGAAGTCGAAGCTGTTCCACAGCCAGGACGCCCACAGATAGGGCTTGGAATCGAGGATCGCCCAGTTCTTCTCGTGGACGAAGGCCTGGTACTCCTCGGGCTGGGCGCGGCCGAACGAGTCGAACGGACCGCCCAGCGGATCGTCGGTGTGCTGGCTGATCGCGCCGCCGGCGCCGTATTCGCTGACCGACAACGGCTTGTCCGGACGCTTCTTGCGCAAGGCGTCGAGCGCCGGGCCCAGCAGATCCGAGGGCGTGTAGTACCAGCCGAAATAGCGGTTGGCGCCGCTGGTGTCGGTGATGGCGGCCACCTCGGGCGCGTTTGGCTGCAGGCCCTCGCAACAGGTAGCCTGGGTCGTGGCCCGGTCGGGATCCTCGGCCTTGGCCAGGGCCTGCAGTTCCTTGAGCAAGGGCATTGGGTCGCGCTGGACGATCTTGGCCGCGCCCATGAACGACGGCGGCGTGCCGCGCAGGTCGACCTCGTTGGCGATGCCCCAGACGCCCACGGAGGCATGGTTGTAGTTCTGGCGGATCAGTTCCTGGAGCTGCTGCTTGGCGTCGGCGACTAGGCCCGGCGTCGGCTCGACCTGGTCGGCCGCCAGGGTCATGACGCTGACGAACGGGATCTCGTCCCACAGGATCAGACCGTACTGGTCGGCCAGCTCGTGGATGGCGGTTCCGTGCTGGTAGTGGGTCAGGCGGATCGTGTTGGCCCCCATCTCGCGGATGATGGCCATGTCTTCGGCGGTGTCGGCCGCGCTGACCGCCCAGCCCTTGCCCTCGCGGTCCTGGTGGTAGCCCACGCCGTGCAGGCGCAGCGGCTGGCCGTTCAGGATCAGGCCCTGCTCCGGGGCGATGCGGATCTGCCGGACGCCGAAACCCTGGTCTAGGCTGTCGACGACCTGACCGCGGGCGTCCTTGATCACCGACTTCAGCCGGTAGAGGTAGGGGTCCTTGACGCCCTGCCACAGGTGCGCGTCAGCCAGGGCCAGGTCCTGCGGGACCTCGATCGACTGGCCGGCGGCCAGCAAGACGGGGGTGGCCACCTGGGCGGCGACGGCGCCGGAGGTGTCGACCAGCTGGGTGGTCAGCACCAGTTTGGCGCCACGCTTGGCGTCGTTGCGGAGCTTGGAGCGCACGGCCACCGTGGCCTTGCCGCCGCCGATCGCGGTCGTCCGGGCGTAGACGCCGGGGCCGCCGAAATCGAGCATGTCGAAATGAGCCTTGTCGGTGGCGACCAGGCTGACCGCGCGATAGAGCCCGCCGTGGACGAAGAAGTCGCCGCCCAACGGCAGGGTGTCGGCGGTCGGGCCGCCGGCCACCGGCCGGCTGGCGTCGACCTTGACGACCAGCAGGTTCGGCTGGCCTGGCTTGATCGCCTTGCTGGCGTCCAGACGGAAGCGCGAGAAGCCGCCAGCGTGGTCGCCCAGGTGGACGCCGTTGAGCCAGACCGAGGCCTTGCGGCTGGCGGCGTCGAACTGAAGCCAGGCGGCCCTGTCCTTGATCGCGGCCGGCGCGGTGAAGGCTAGGCGATACCAGCCCACGCCCTGCTTGGCGTTGATCGTGGCCGGCGTGTGCAGGTGAGGACCGCCCGACAGATAGTAGCCGGCGCGGTTCCAGGTGTGGGGCACGCTGACGGCGGCCCAGCCCTTGTCGTCGAAGCCCGGCGCCTCGGCCCCGGACAGGGCGTCGTCCTGGGTGAACCGCCAACCATCGGTCAGCGGGACGGTCAGCCGTTCGGCCGCGGAGGCAAGGCCGCTCGTGGCGGCCAAGGCCATAGCGAAGGCGGACGCGGCCAGCTTGATCGTCATGACGTTTTCCACCCAGGTTCTTATGGCTTTTCCCGGCCAAGTATCAGCCGCGCCGTCGTCGAGTCAATAATCGAACGACATAGGTCTATTTAGAGCAGTTTCGCGTCGCTTCGGAGCGCATCCCTTTCGTGGAATCGGCATTCCGATCGCTGGAATGGGTGTCGAAGAGCGCCCATCTGATCGTCGTGTCATGATTATCGACGGCCGCCGATGCCCGGCCGCGAGGCGATGGCGGATTGTCCAGAAATGGCTGAATTCCGTTATATCGCAGATGGAAAATAAGAAACTTGGGAAACGCCTTTCCCATGTTCGCAAGGGGGGAGCGCCGCGTCGATCGCTGGGCGCGGGGTAATTTTAGGCATTAATTGATCGGATTCGTCTTATTTAGGATTGCCTTCGCGCCTGGACAAGGCATCATGAGCTCAACGACCCTTGAGAGAAGAGGCCGACCATGCGTCCCATCCGAACCGCTATGGCCGCCGTGTCGCTGATGGCCGCCGCGGGCGTGGCCGTCGCGGCTCCACCCCTGAGCACGGCGACCACCACCATCGGCGAGATTCTCGACACCCCCGCCGCCAAGGCCGTGGTCGACAGGCATCTGCCGTCGGTCTTCGCCAACCCCCAGATCCGGATGGCGCGCCCGCTGACCCTGAAGGGGCTGCAGCGCTTCGCCAAGGAGACCATCAGCGACGGCGCCCTGGCGGCCATCGACAAGGATTTCGCCGCCCTACCGGCGAAGAAGTAGTTCGGGCCGCGGCTTCGCGCCGTCGCCAGGGCGTCTCGGCTCCGCCGCCTTCGCGCGGAGACGATTTCCTCCTCCACTGAGCCGGAGCCCTGACGGGGTCCGGACGGGGCGCTCGCCGATCGAGCGCTCCGCACTTTTTCCTGTTCCGAGCGTCCGCGCCTCGCGAAATGGCCGGACGCCTCCTCCTGCCAAAGGGTGGCTCACATGCCGCATTTCAGCTCAAGGTTCGCCGGCAAGACCGTGGTGGTCACGGGCGCGGGATCGGGCATCGGCCGGGCTACGGCCGAACGCCTGGCCGCCGAGGGCGCGCGCGTCGTCGCTACCGACATCGATCCGGCGCGCCTGGAGGTGGTCGAGTTGGGCGCGGCCGGCGTGAAGGTCTCTGGCGACATCACCCAGCCCGCCGTGGTCGCGGAGGTGTTCGACGCCTGCGAGGGGCGGCTGGACGGGCTGGCCAATGTCGCCGGCATCATGGACGGCTTCCTGCCGATCGCCGAGGTCGACGACGAGACCTGGGACCGGGTGCTGGCGGTCAATGTCACGGCCGTGATGCGATGCACCCGAGCCGCGGTGCGGCTGATGGAGCCGGTCGGTGCAGGCTCAATCGTCCAGGTCGCCTCGGAGGCGGGCCTTCGCGGCTCGGCGGGCGGGGTGTCCTATACGGCGGCCAAGCATGCGGTGATCGGCCTGGGGCGCAGCGCCGCCTTCGCCTGCAAGGGAACGGGCGTGCGGGTCAATGTGGTCGCGCCTGGCGGCGTGATCACCGGCATCGACGCCACGCCGCGCTCGGAAAAAGGGCTTCAGTCGGTGATGACCGTGCTGATGGCGGCCGCGCCGGGCCTGGCCGACGCCGACGACATCGCCGCAGCGATCACCTGGCTGCTCAGCGACGAGGCCAGGAACGTCAGCGGCGCGGTCCTGGCGTCGGACGGCGGGTGGTCCTCTGTCTGATCGGGGAAGCGGGGCCAGGGGGCTCGGGCGATGCAGCGGGGTTATGGCAGTGGTCAACCATTGAGCTTGGCCGTGAACCCGCCTTTCGAAGATCGCGCGGCCGGGTCGCGGACCAAGGTTGGTCTCACTGGCGACACCCGTCGAGAACCCGCGACCAGCTTCTAGCGCGAAGCGCCAATATTCACGCCCAGCGGAACTATTCGCCGGGCGATGGGCCGTGGCGAAACGCGACAGGAATTTCGTGGCTGCGATGAACCTTCGTAGCGACGCTGGCCACACAAGATGACGGGCGCGTGGGTCCGCAAGACGTCTGGTCGAGTCGGAATGGATGAGATGGCCGGGGAAGAAGCGCATGCGGCCGATCGGGCGGCGCGGGCGACCAAGACGGGGGCCGCATGATCCTGCTGTGCCACTCCTACTTTCTCGCGCACGACATCAAGCAGCGCGCGAGAATGAAGCCCTATCCGCCGCTCTCGACCCTGCTGACGGCGAGCCTGCTGCGGCGAGCCGGGCATCCGGTCGCTGTGTTCGACGCCACGTTTGCGCCTGGCGTCGAGGCGTTCGCGGCGCAGCTTGACGAGGTCCGCCCCGGGATCGTGGTGCTGATCGAGGACAATTTCAACTTCCTGACCAAGATGTGCACGACCGCGCGACGCGCCGCGGCCCTGTCGATGATCGCCGCCGCGCGAGCTCGAGGCTGCAGGGTCGTGATCAACGGGCCCGACGTTGGCGACAATCCCGCGATGTACCTGGCCGCGGGCGCACACGCCATCGCGCTGGGCGAGGGCGAGGCGGCGCTGCTGGACGTCGTCGATGGCTGGTCGGGCGGCGAGACGCCGCTGGAGGAGACGCCGGGCCTCATCCTGCCGGGTCCTGACGGGATGCGGAGCACGGCCCACCGCCGCGCCTTGCAGGATCTCGACCATCTGCCCCATCCGGCCTGGGACCTGATCGACATCGAGGCCTATCGACAGGCCTGGCTCGACGCGCACGGCGAGTTCTCCTGGAACATGGCCACGTCGCGGGGCTGCCCCTACGCCTGCAACTGGTGCGCCAAGCCCACCTTCGGCCGCCGATACACGGCCCGCTCGCCGCACGACGTCGTCGCGGAGATGGCGCGCCTCAAGGCCGAGGTCGCACCGGACCATCTGTGGTTCACCGACGACATCTTCGGCCTCAGCGTGGACTGGATCTGCACGTTCGCGGACGAAGTCCGCCGCGCGGAGGCGACCATCGCCTTCTCCATGCAGTCCCGGGTCAATTTGATGACGGACCGGGCGGTCGCCGCCCTGGCCAGCGCCGGGGCGCGGGAGGTCTGGCTCGGCATCGAATCCGGTTCGCAGAAGGTCCTCGATGCGATGGACAAGGGCTCGACGGTCGAGGAGGCGGTCGAAGCAACTCGCGTCCTGAAGAGGCATGGGGTCAAGGCCTGCTGGTTCATCCAGCTCGGCTATCCGTCGGAGACCTGGGAAGACCTGCTGATGACCCGGAACCTGATCCGCGCGGCGGCGCCGGACGAGATCGGGGTGTCGGTCGCCTATCCGCTGCCCGGCACGGTGTTCCACGAGCGCGTGCGCGCCCAGCTAGGGCGGCGGAAGAACTGGCGTGACACTGGCGACCTGGCCATGCTGTTCCAGGGAACCTACGACACGGCCTTCTATCGGAAGGTCCGTGACCTGCTGCACCGGGAGGTCGATGCCGGCCGGCCGGACGACGCGGCCTGGGCGGCGCTGGAGCAGGAGGTCCACCTGCATCGCTCTCCCGATCCCTCTCGTTTGGCGATCGAAGCATGAGCATGGCGATGGCCGCGCTTCCGCCCGCCGCCCTGGCCTTCGACACCATCGCTGAGGGCTTCGACGATCGGTTCGGCGCCTGGCTGAGCGTTGCGGCCCAGCGCCGCGTCGTGCGTCGGGCGCTGGCCGAGGCCTTCCCGGTCGGCGCGCGGCTGCTGGAGGTGGGTGGCGGCACTGGCGAGGACGCCCTGTGGCTGGTCGAGCGTGGCCGCGAGGTTGTGCTGACCGACGCCTCGCCGGCCATGGCGCGTGTCGCCGCCGCGAAGCTGGCGGGCCACGCCGGCGCCTCCGTCGAGATCGCGCCCGCCGAGGCGTTGGACGACATGGCCGGCGAGTTGGCCGGCTCCCGGCCGTTCGACGGCGCCTTTTCCAACTTCGCCGCCCTGAACTGCGTGGACGATCTTGCCGGGTTCGGGCGCGGCCTGGCCCGGGCGCTGCGGCCCGGCGCGCCAGCCCTCCTGGTGCTGTTCGGGACCGCCTGTCCCGGCGAGATGCTGGTCGAAGGCCTGCGCGGCCGTCCGCGCAACATGTTCCGCCGGTTCGCCAAGGATGAGGCGCCGGCGCGCCTGGGCGGAAGGACCTTCACCATCCGCTACCATCGACGCAAGGATGTCGAGCGGGCCCTCTCGCCCTGGTTCGCGCCCGTCGCGCGCCGCGGCGTCGGCGTCCTTGTACCGCCGAGCGCGGCCGAGCCTTGGATCTCTGGCTACCCGAGACTGCTCGGGGGGCTGGAGGCGCTGGACCGGTTGGTGTCCAGACCCCTGGCCGGCCTTGGCGACCACATCCTGTACAGCTTCGTGCGCACCGATGCGGGGGCGCCGGCGTGACGGCGGAGGGGGTGACCAATTTCGCCGCGGAATACGCCGCCCAACGCGCCGCGGAAGGCCGGGGCCATGCGGGGGAGGAACTGCTGAGCCTGCCTTACCTGCGTTCCGGTCCGCTGGCGCGCCAATGGGGCGTCCGCGCCAGAAGCTTCGAAGCGTTTCGTCGCCATGTGATCCGCCCGCACGCCTTGCAACGGGAGCGACCGCTGTCGGTGCTGGACCTCGGGGCGGGCAATGGCTGGCTGAGCCACCGCCTGGCCCTGGAGGGGCACAAGACCATTGCCCTGGACATCCGCGCCGACGCGGTCGACGGCCTGGGCGCGGCCGAGAGCCTGGAGGTGTGCTCGGGGGGGCGCATGAGCCGCTTGCTGGCGGCGTTCGACGATATTCCTCTGGACCCGTCCGTCATGGACGTTGCGGTGTTCAACGCCTCACTGCACTACGCCCTGGATCTGGAAAAAGTCCTGCGGGAAGCCGCTCGCGTCGTCCGTCCGGGCGGCGTGCTGGCGATCGTCGACTCGCCGTTCTACGCAGGCGAGGCGCAGGGCGCGGCCATGGTCGCCGAGAAGCGGGCCCAGGCCGCCGACCGTTTCGGCGATCGAGCGGGAGTGCTTCTGGCCCCGCCGTTCATCGAGTTCCTGACCCGTGAGCGGCTGGCGGCGGCCTCGGCGCGCCTGGGCCTCGTCTGGCGGCGCCGGCGGGTCCGATATCCGGTGTGGTATGAGGCGCGTCCGCTCTTGGCGATGATCCGTGGCCAGAGACCGCCCTCGCGCTTCGATATCTGGAGCTGCGAGCGCCCATGATCCTGCTGGTCAATCCCCGCGCCACCAAGCCATCGAACCGGCGCTTTCCCCTGTCCGTGATGGCGATCGGCGCGGCGCTGCCGGCCGAGATCACCTGGGAGATCGTCGACGGCAATCTGCCCGACATCGACGTACTGGCCGAGATCACCGCCCATGTCCGGCGCCAGGCGGGCGGGCCCGATCCCGTCCAGGCTGTTGCCTTGACCGTCATGCCGGGACCACAGCTGGTCAACGCCGTACCGTTGTCCAAGGCGCTCAAGCGCCGGTTCCCGGCCATTCCGATCATCTGGGGCGGCAACTTCGGCAGCCTCTATCCCGAGCCGGTGCTGAACGCGCCCTATGTCGACTGGGTGGTGCGCGGCCAGGGCGAGCAGACGTTCCTCGAATTGCTGGACGTGCTGGCTGGCGAGCGTGATCCCAAGACTGTCAGGGGCTTGGCGTTCCGGCAGGTGGATGGGACGATCTGGAAGTCGCCCGAACGGGTATGGCTAGGCCCCAACGAGCTGCCCTCGCCGCCCTATCACAAGATCGATGTCGGCCAGTATCTGCACCCGACGTTCCTAGGCAAGCGGTCGGGCGTCTACCAGGCGTCGATCGGCTGTCCCTATGGCTGCAATTTCTGCGGCGTGATCTCGGTGTTCGGCCGCAAGGAGAAGGTGGAGACGCCGGCGCGGGCCGCCGAGCACCTGGCCTGGCTGGTGCGCGAGCACGGCATGGACTCGGTGCACTTCTACGACAACAATTTCTTCCTCAACGAGAAGCACGCCATCGAGATCGCCAGGGCCTTCAGGCCGCTGGGGATCCGCTGGTGGTGCGAGGCGCGGGTCGACGCCTTGACCCGGTTCTCGGACGAGACCTGGCGCGCCTTGCGCGAGGCGGGCCTGACCATGGTGTTCTGTGGCGCGGAGTCTGGCTCGGACGAGATCCTGGCCAAGATGAACAAGGGCACCACCACCGACCAGATCGTGACCACGGCGGCCAAGACCCGCGAGCACGGGATCGTCCCGGAGTTTTCGTTCGTGTTCGGCGATCCGGACGAACCCGAGGGTGAGATCGAAAACACCCTCGCCTTCATCCGCAAGCTGAAGACCATCAACCCCACAATGGAGCTCATCAGTTACTTCTACACTCCGACGCCGCAGCGCAAGGAGACCTACGGCAATGTCGACGCCCTGGCCGGCACGCCCGACACGCTGGAGGAGTGGATCCAGCCCCAGTGGGTGACCTGGATGACCCACGAGGATCCGGACCTGCCGTGGATGGCGCGACGGCTGAAGGCGCGGGTCGACGATTTCGAGCTGGTCTTGAAGAGCCGCTTCCCGTCGGTGCACGACAAGCGTACGCGGCCGTGGGGCAAGGTCTTGGGCAAGATCGCCGCCTGGCGCCGGTGGGCGCGGGCCGATTATGACAATCCCAAGCTGCTGCGGCTGATCCGCGCCTGGGCCCGCATCGTCCCGGACGACGATCAGGCCTACGGCCATCTGCGGCCGGAGGGCGAAGAGAAGGGCTTGCCGAGGTTTGAGCCGCTAGCGGCTGAATCGGCCCCGCAGCAAGCGCCAAGCCCGGTTCTCGTAGATTGACCACAGCTTGCGCCACGAGCGCGTCGAAGGCGCGATGTCGGCGACCAGCTGCGCGGTGCGCCCGCGCCAGCCTTCGGTCCACATGAAATGCTCTTGCACGGAGGCGCGGTCGATGCGCTGGGCCGTCGCTGGGGTGAGGTTCTTCAGGACCCGCGACACCCCCGCCGGCGCCTGGCGGCCGCAGGCCTCCAGCACGAAAGCGGGAACCGAGCCGGACGACAGGTCCTCGCAAAGCTTGAGGGCCGGATAGCAGAAGCCCAGCAGGCCCGCGCGCTCGCCGAGCGCCAGGAAGGCGTCCCACGAGAGGGCGCCATCAGTCAGATCGCGCCGGATCACCAGGTGCAGTTCGACCAGCCGCAGCAGGGTCAGGTTCTGCAGGCCCGATCCCGCATGGGCGGCCAGGTGCAGCAGCAGCAGCGGCTGGTCGAGCGTCCTGGCTCTGGGATTGGGCGCCCACCGGGCGAGACCGGTCATGGGGCCGGCCAGGTCCAACCGGGCCAGCGGCGCGCCGGCGCTGACGAAGATGTCGAGTGAGGCGTGCAGGTCGATGCTCCAGGGATCATCGGCGTGGACCAGGGTCAGGGCCCGTGGGGATGTTGGCCCCTGCGCCGGCCGCCAGCTGCTTTCGCGGGCGCCCCGGCTCGCTTCGACCAAACCTTCCGCCTGCAGCACGGCCTCGGCCGGGACCACCTGTTCGGCGCGCACTAGCAGGTCGATGTCGGAGGCGGGGCGCGCGCCGGGATCGGGAAAATAGTCGCGCGCGGTGTGGGCGCCTTTCAGGACCACCACGTCGAGGCCCTTCCGCGACAAGGCCTCGACGACCCTGATCGCGGCGGTCTCCATCCGCGCGGCCCGGAGCCTGTTGTGCCGCAGGTGCAGTTCCAGGACCCGGCCGACACCGGGTTCTGCCGCGATCAGCCCCGTCTCGCGCCACCAGCCCAGCAACGGCCCCATGCCGGAGATATAGCCGGCCAGGCCGATCGCGGCGGGGTCGCCGTCCAGGACGCCGGTGCGGCCGGAAAGCACCGCTCGGGCCGTGGCCTCGATCTGGCCCATGGCGTTGCGCCAGGCCTCAAGGGAAACGTCGGGCCAGAGCCAGGTCGGGCGGCCCTGTCGTTTAGCCCAGAGGAAGCGCCGCGCGACCTCATCCTGTGAAATATCTTGAATATTGAAATCTATTAGGTTGGCATTATCTTCCACTACCATCATTTGTGCCTTAATATACCAAAATATGCTTTTCCTGTGTTTAAGTATTTGACATGATTATTGTGCGTGTTGAATATAATGGGTATGCAGTGTTTTGAATTCTTCGGAATTTTCGTCACCTTCATCGTCAGCGACCAAGCCTTGCTGGCGACGGTGCGAGCGGCGTATCCCGATGGCGTGGTCGACGCGCCGGCCGGTGCGCCGGCTGTCGAGATCAGGCTCGAGTTGGGCGAGGTTGGCGACGCCGACGAGGCTATCCGGGTTGACGGCGCCCGGCTGACCCTGCGGGGCAGGGGTCTCCGGGCCTGGGCCGACGCGAGCAAGGGCCGCGCCCACGGCGTGGCGTCGGCCCGTCTGGTCGGCGATCCCGTCGCCTTGGCCGGCGAACTGGTGGACACCCTGCTGCTGTTCCTGCTGACGCGTCGTGACCGCACCCCGGTCCATGCGGCGGGTCTGCTAGTGGAAGGTTCGGCGCTGGTCCTGGCCGGGCCGAGCGGATCGGGCAAGAGCACCCTGACCCTGGCGGCGATGCAGCGGGGCGTTCCGATCCTTTCCGACGACACCCTGTACATCCAGCTTCAGCCTGTCCTGCGCGTCTGGGGCTTCCGGCGCCCCCTGCATGTGTTTCCCCAGGACGCGCCGAGGTTCACCCTGGGCGAGCGCCGGCGCGGCGGGAAGCTCAAGGCCGTCGTGCCCCTGGCGCCGACGGCGCTGGTCGGTTCCGCCGTGGCCGAGCGGGCGATCCCGCTGCTGCTCGAACGCGGCGAGGCGGTGGACCTGCGACGGCTGGACGCCGCCGAGACGGAGGCGGGACTGATGCGGCTCGACGCTGGCTTCGATCTCCTGCCGCGGGAATCGGCGCGGGCGGCGCGGGCCCTGGCCGGGGCGGGCGGATGGCGACTGACCTTGTCGCGCGATCCGGACGCGGCGATCGACTTCCTGATGGCGCGCTTGCCGTCACTGCTGGCGGAGGCATGAGGCGATGCGCGTCGTGCATGTCAATCTCGTGCGCCCGCGCGGGCGGCCGACGCCAGAGGCCCTGCTGGAAACCTGGCCGACCCTCGGCGACGTGGCTGGCGCGGTGGCGAGCGCCGGCGTCGAGGTGGTGGTGGTCCAGTCGTTTCACCAGGCGGCCGACCTCACGCACGATGGCGTCCGCTATCGGTTCGTGCCGGAACTGGCCTTGCCGGACCGGCCCACCGGCCTGTCGCCCCGACGACTGGCGCGCGCCGTGCGCGAGTGCGCGCCGGAGGTGATCCATGTGAACGGCCTGGACTTCGCCTGGCACACACGGGTGCTGAGCGCGCTGGGCCCGCCCGTGCTGGTCCAGGACCACGCGAGCACGGCCGAGCGGGCGTCGCGGTTGATGCGATGGGGGTTGGAAAGGGTGGCCGGAGCGGCGTTCACCGATGCGACGCAGGCGGAGCCGTTCCTGGAGCGCGGGCTGCTGCGCCCGGGCCTTCCGGTCTTTTCCGTGCCGGAATCCTCGACCCGTTTCACCAGCGGCGATCAGGACGCCGCCCGCGCCGCCTGCGGGCTGCATGGCGACCCGGCCGTGCTGTGGATCGGCCGCCTGCAGGCCAAGAAGGATCCCCTGACCGTGCTCGACGCGGTCGAGATCGCCGCCGCCGAACTGCCGGGGTTACGGCTCTGGTGCTATTTCCACGAGGCGCCGATGCTGGCCGAGGTTCAGGCGCGGGTCTCCGCCTCGCCCATCCTCGCGTCGCGGGTCCACCTGCTGGGCCGCGTGGACCACGACGATATCCAGACCCTGTGCCGGGCGGCGGACATCTTCGTCTCGGCCAGCCGCTTCGAGGGCTCCGGCTACGCCCTGATCGAGGCCATGGCCTGCGGCGCGACGCCGGTGGTCAGCGACATCCCCTCGTTCCGGGCGCTGACGGGGGACGGCGCCATCGGCGCCATGGCGCCGGTCGGCGACGCGGCCGCCTTCGCGCGCGCCTTGGTCGAGGTGTCGGCTCGTCCGGGCGGGACCCAGCGGCGGGCGGTTGTCGAACATTTCCGGCGCACGCTGGCCTTCGACGTCGTCGGCGCGCGGCTGCGCGAGATCTATGCGACGCTGGCGGAGGCGCGGCGATGAAGGTCGCGCTGGTGGTTCCCGGCGGCGTCGACCGATCGGGCGAGAGGCGGGTGATCCCCTGCCTGCTGTGGCTGATCGAGCGCCTTGTGGCCGCCGGCGACGAGGTCCACGTCTTCGCCCTGCAACAGGAACCGTCGCCAGGGCGATGGAGCCTGCTAGGCGCCCAGGTCCATAACGCAGGTCGCCGGCCCCGGCGGCTGCGCGCGGCCGGCGACCTGCTGGCCGAACATCGCCGCGGACGCTTCGACGTCATCCACGGCTTCTGGGCGGCGGGACCCGGGGTGGTCGCCGCCTTCTGCGGCCGCCTGACCGGCGTCGCGGTGGTGCTGACCCTGCCCGGAGGGGATCTGGTGGCGCTGAAGGACATCGGCTATGGCGCGCGGCTCACGCTCGGGGGGCGGCTCTGGACGCGGCTGGCTCTGGCCGCCGCGGATCGCGTCGTGGTCCAGAGTTGGTGGATGGCCGAACAGGCGTCGGCCTTCGGCGTTCCAGCCGAGGTCATTCCATTCGGCGTGGCGCTGGACCGATGGCCAGCCGCCCCGCCCCGCCGCCGCGCGCCCGAAGCGCCGCTTCGCCTGGTCCATGTGGCCAATCTCAATCGGATCAAGGATCAACCGACGCTGCTTGACGCCATGGCCGTGCTGCGCGCACGCGGCGTCGATTTCCAGCTGGACGTCATCGGCCACGACACCTTGGACGCCGCCGTACAGCGGCGGTGCGCCGAACTGCACCTGGACCGCCACGTCGCGTTCCATGGCTTCCTGCCCCATGCCGAGATCCGAACCTGGGTCGCAGGAGCCGATCTGATGCTGGTCAGTTCGCGCCACGAGGCCGGCCCGCTCGTCGCGCTGGAGGCCGCGGTGGCTGGCGTGCCGAGCGTCGGCACGGCGGTGGGACATATCGCCGACTGGGCGCCCGAGGCGGCCGTGGCGGTTCCCATCGGCGACAGCCTCGCCCTGGCCGAGGCGATCGGGTGGTTGGCGGGCGACGAGGACCAGCGGCTGCGCCTGGCCGGGGCCGCCCAGGCCCTGGCCCTGGCCGCCGACGCCGACGTCACGACGGAGACGACGCGGCGGCTCTATGCGGCGGTTGTCAAGGCGCGCTAGCCAGAGCGTTGGGCGAAAGTGTGAGCGGTTTCGCCCGCTAAACGCGCTCTAAATGTTTGAATCTAATGTTTGAATCTAGAGCCTGTCGGGATCAGATGATTCCATCTGATCCCGACAGGCTCTAGGCGATCTTGCTAAGCGCCGCGGCTTCAAGCCGCTCGAGGTGGGTCCAGTCAACCACGCCCTCCGTGTTGTGAAACTCCGGCACCAGATCGCGCAGGGCCGCGATCAGTTCGCCGCGAGCATCGACCGTCAGTAACCTCCTGATCCCCTCCAGCTTCGGGCGCAGAAGATCGATCGGCAGCAGGGCCTCGGCGGCCTTGAAGATCCGGGGATGGGCGGTCGGCTCCGGGGCGTCGCCGATCAGCAGCTCCTCGTAGAGCTTCTCGCCGGGGCGAAGGCCGATCTCGACGATTTCCACGTCCCCGCCGGGGCGCTGGGCGTCACGCGGCCGCAGGCCGGCCAGCTCGATCATGTGCTGGGCCAGGTCGACGATGCGGACCGGTTGGCCCATGTCCAGGACGAAGACCTCGCCGCCTCGCGCCATGGCCCCGGCCTGGATGACCAGTTCCGCGGCTTCCCCGGCGGTCATGAAATAGCGAGTGATCCGGCGGTCGGTCACCGTCACCGGGCCGCCGGCGCGGATCTGCCGCTCGAACAGCGGGACGACCGAGCCGCTGGTGCCCAGCACGTTGCCGAACCGGACCATGGCGAAGCGGGTGGCTGGCGAGGCCTGGTCCAGCGCCTGCAGGACCAGCTCGGCCGCCCGCTTGGTCGCGCCCATGACGTTGGTCGGCCGCACGGCCTTGTCGGTGCTGACCAGCACGAAGTTCGGGACGCGGCGGCGGGCGGCGACGGACGCCAGGGTGAACGTGCCCAGGACATTGGTGCGCACGCCCTCGGCCGGATTGTGCTCGACCAGCGGCACGTGCTTGTAGGCCGCGGCATGGTAGATGATCTCGGGCCGCCAGGCGCCGACGATCTCGTCCATCCGCGCCTCGTCGCAGACCGAGCCGAGCAAGGGCACGATCCGCGCCCCGCCCCGCGCCGACAGCTGGCCGTGGATGTCGTAGAGACCAAATTCGCTGATCTCGACCAGCAGCAGGACCGCGGGTTCGAGCGCGAGCAGCCGGCGGCAGAGCTCGCCGCCGATCGAGCCGCCGGCGCCGGTGACCAGCACCACCTTGCCGCGGATATGCCCCCGCATCAGGTCCAGGTCCGGCTCGACGCGCTCGCGGCCCAGCAGGTCCTCGACCCGCACCTCCCGGACGTGGGCCATCTCCACCCGGCCCCGGGCGATGTCCATCAGTCCCGGCAGGGTGCGGACCTGGACGTCGGCGCGGCGGGCCGCGGCGATGATCGCCTTGCGCCGCTCATGCGGGGCCGAGGGCAGCGCCACCAGGATCTCGTCGGCCAGTCGCGTCCTGACTACCCTGGCCAGGTTCGCCGGGGCGTGGATGCGGCGACCGTCCAGCACGCTGCCGATCAGCGTCGGATCGTCGTCGAAATAGCCGACGACCTCCATTTCCGAAGACTGGGCGATGGCGGCGGCCAACTGCCGTCCCGCCGAGCCCGCGCCATAGATCATCACCCGTCGTCGAGGGGGCCGCGCGCTCGAGGCGGCGTCCACGAGCCAGTAGCGGGCCAACAGGCGCGACGCGGCGACGGCGACGAACAGCAGGATCGGCTGGATCAGGCTGACGGTGCGAGGAATCCCCCAAATACCGACCACCGTGAACACCGTCGCGAAGGGCAGTGCGTAGATCGCGCAGGCGCGGCCGATGTCGACCATCGCCCGGACGCCCGACTGGCTGAAGATCTCTCGATAGAGGCCCAGGACGTGGAAGAGCGGGATCGCCAGGACGATCGAGACGGCGATCATCACGGCGAACGGCGTGTCACGGGTCGGAAAGAAGCCAAGCCTCAGGACGACCGACAGGAAGCAGGTGACGGCGCAGAGGCCGGTGTCGACCAGCATCACCACGCCGCGTTTGGTCGGCCGCCGCCGGGAGATCGCGAAGGCCGCCAGCATCGACCATAGCGGAGCCCGCGACCTTTTTGGCCGCTGCGTCGTCTCCAAAGCCAAGATGCCCGACTGCTGATCCACGCATGATGGGTGGCCGGCGGCGCCCGTAAGGTTCAACGCCGCTAAAGTTGGCGGCCCATGTGAACGCCCGGACGGGCGGCCGGTACCCACCTCCCGCGAGCTGGAGTTTTCCCGTTCGCTGGCTGGACACCACAAGGGACGCGGCGCACCCGACATGAAGGATATAGCGGGCACGACGCTGATGATCACCGGAGGCACGGGGTCCTTCGGCTCGACCATCCTGCACCACTTCCTGGCCTTGCCGGTCGCCGAGATCCGCGTCGTCAGCCGGGACGAGAAGAAGCAGGAAGACCAGCGCCAGCGCTTCAACGACCCCCGGATCAAGTATCACATCGCCGACGTGCGCGATTTTCGCGCCATGGAAAGCGTCACGCGGGGCGTCGACTTCATCTACCACGCCGCGGCGCTGAAGCAGGTGCCGTCCTGCGAGTTCCATCCGATGGAGGCGGTCAACACCAACGTGACCGGCACGAACAACGTGCTGGACGCGGCGATCCGCAACGGCGTGCGCCGCGTGGTCTGCCTGTCCACCGACAAGGCCGTCTATCCGGTCAACGCCATGGGCATGTCCAAGGCCCTGATGGAAAAGGTGATGGTGGCCAAGGCCCGCGTCGCCCAGGGCGGCCAGACGGTCATTTCCGGCACCCGCTACGGCAATGTGCTGGCGTCGCGCGGGTCGGTGGTGCCGCTGTTCATGAATCAGGTTCGGCGCGGCGTGCCGATCACCATCACCGATCCGGAGATGACCCGCTTCGTGATGACCCTGGACGAGGCCGTCGCGCTCTGCCTCTACGCCTTCGAGCACGGCGCCAACGGCGATCTGTTCGTGCAGAAGGCCTCGGCCGTGACGATCGAGCGCCTGGCCCGGGCGGTGTTGGCGGTCATGGACCGTCCCGATCACCCGGTGCGGATCATCGGCACGCGCCATGGCGAAAAGCAATTCGAGACCTTGCTCAGCCGCGAGGAAATGGCCCTGGCCGAGGACCGCGGAGCCTATTTCCGCGTCGCCCCGGACAATCGCGACCTGAACTACGACGCCTATGTCCGCGACGGCGAGGAGCGGGTGTCGCGCCAGGCCGACTTCAACTCACACAATACGCGACGACTGGAGGTCGACGAGCTGGCGCAGCTGCTGCGCGGCCTGCCCTACGTGCGCGCCGCCATGGCCGGGAGCCTTGTCGATGACCTCTGAGACCAGGATCGTGGCCGTGACGGGGGCGGCGGGGTTCATCGGGCGCAACCTCGTCGTTCGCCTGCGGGAGCTGGGCTTCGACACTCGGGCGATCACCCGCGACACCCCGGATCCCGAGGCGCTGGCCGCCCTGCGCGCGGCCGACGTGGTCTTCCATCTGGCGGGCGCGGTGCGGCCTCGGGACCGCGAGGAGTTCGCCCGCTCCGACGCCTATGCGGCCTGGGTCGCCCTGGCCGTCGAACTGGGCGGCCGGCGGCCGCTGGTGGTCTGCGCGTCCTCCGTTCGTGCGGGCGACGACAGCGATTATGGCCTCAGCAAGCGCGCGGCCGAGGAGATCATGCTGCGCCTGGCCGATCGCGGCGCGGCGACGGCGGCGATCTATCGCCTGCCCAACGTATTCGGAAAGTGGGCCCGCCCACACTACAACTCCGCCGTCGCCACGTTCTGCCACAACCTGGCGCGGGACCTGCCGATCCGGATCGACGATCCGGATGCGCCCCTGGCCTTGCTGCACGTGGACGACCTGATCGACCAGTGGCGCGCGCTGATGGCCGCCACGCCGAGGCAAGGCGGCTTCATCGAACCCGATCACGTGCATCGAACGACCGTCGGCCAGGTGGCGCGGCTGATCGGCGCCTTCGCCGCGGACCGTCGAGGCGGGCGGATCGGGGAGGTGGGCGTCGGCCTCGAACGCGCGCTCTACGCCACCTTCGTCTCCCATCTTCCGGCTGAAGCGTTCAGCTATGACCTGACCGCGCACACCGATCCGCGCGGAAGCTTCACCGAGGTCCTGAAGACCAGCGCCAGTGGCCAGTTCTCCTACTTCACCGCCCATCCGGGAGTGACGCGGGGCGGCCACTACCACCACAGCAAGGTCGAGAAGTTCCTGATCGTCCAGGGGCGAGCGCTGTTCCGTTTCCGTCACATCCTGACCGGCGACAGCCATGAGATCCGCACCTCCGCCGAGACCCCGGTGGTGGTCGAGACCATCCCCGGCTGGACCCACGACGTCACCAATGTCGGCGACGACCTGATGGTCTCGCTGATCTGGGCCAACGAGGTGTTCGACCGCGAACGGCCCGACACGGTGATGATGGCCCTATGACCGTGGCCAGGCTGAAGGTGATGACGATCGTCGGCACGCGGCCGGAGATCATCCGGCTGTCGCGCGTGATGGCGGCGCTGGACCGCTGGACCGACCACGTCCTGGTCCATACCGGCCAGAACTACGACTACGAGCTGAACGGCGTGTTCTTCGAGGAGCTGGGGCTGCGCAAGCCGGACCACTTCCTGGAGGCGGCGGGCGGCACGGCGGCCGAGACGATCGGGCGGGTGATCATCGCCGCCGACCGCGTGCTGGACGCCGAGCGGCCCGACGCCCTGCTGGTCCTGGGCGACACCAACAGCTGCCTGGCGGTGATTCCGGCCAAGCGCCGGCGCATCCCGATCTTCCACATGGAGGCCGGCAACCGCTGTTTCGACCAGCGCGTGCCCGAGGAGACCAACCGCCGCATCGTCGATCATACGTCCGACATCAACATGCCCTACTCGGCGATCGCCCGCGAATACCTGCTGGCGGAAGGTTTTCCGGCGGACCGGATCGTCAAGACCGGCAGCCCGATGTTCGAGGTGCTGGCGCACTATCGCGAGGCCATAGACCGGTCGGACGTCTTGGCGCGGCTGGGGCTGGCGGCGGGCGGTTATTTCCTGGTCAGTTGCCATCGCGAGGAGAATGTCGACTCCGACCGCCAGATCGTCCGTTTCGCCGAGACGCTGCGGGCCGTCGCCGAGCGCTACGACGCCCCGATCATCGTCAGCACCCACCCGCGCACCCGCAAGCGCATCGAGGCGCTGGGCCTGTCGTTCCACGAACGGGTGCGGCTGCTCAAGCCGTTCGGCTTCCTCGACTACAACGCCCTGCAGCGTCACGCCCGCGCGGTGCTGTCGGACAGCGGCACGATCAGCGAGGAATCGTCGATCCTGGGCTTTCCGGCCCTGAACCTGCGCGACGCCCACGAACGTCCCGAGGCCATGGAGGAGGGCGCGGTGATGATGACGGGTCTCGGCCAGGCGCGGGTGATGCAGGCCCTGGCGATCCTGGAGGAGCGGGACGACGCGGGTGAGGCGGTCGTGCGCCTGCCGGCGGACTACGCTTGCCCCAACGTGTCGGAAAAGGTCGTCCGGACGATCCTCAGCTATACCGACTATGTCCGCAGCACGGTGTGGAAGGCGTTCTGAAACTCCGGCCGACGAGGGCGACGCCATGCGCTTCCTGATGGTCTGCATGCAGTACCCGACGGGCCCCGGCCAGTCGTACATGACCACCGAACTGGCCGACGCCCTGGTCGCGGCGGGCCATGAGGTGGAGGTCCTGCACCTGGACTGGAGCGGCCCGGCCGACGGGCCGACGGAGGTCTTCACCACGGCGTGCGGCGTGCGGGTGGTGCGCTGTCCGCCGGGCCGGGCCGGAGGGCTGGGCGGCCGGGCCGCCGAGGCCGGCAAGTTCGTGCTCAGCGGCGTCCGCGCCGCCCGCGCCGCCCGCGCCCATCTGGACCTGGCCTCGTTCGACGTGCTGCTCGCCTGGATGCCGGCCATCGCCATCGCCCCGCTTGTCGGGATGGCGGAACGGGCGGGGATCGCCCGGCGGCTGCTGTTCATCTGGGACTTCTTCCCCGACCATCACCGCGAGATCGGCCGCATCCCGGGCGGCTGGCCCTACCGGATCGCCCGGGCGTGGGAGCAGCGGCTGCTGGCGCGGTTCACGGCGGTCATCTGCACCCTGCCGGGCAACGCCGACTATCTGCGCCGGAACTATCGGCTGGGGCCGAGCCAGCGGGTCCTGGTCACGCCGATCTGGTCGAACACCGCGCCGCTTCCGCCGGCCGATCGGGCCGGTCTTCGCCGACGCCATGGCCTGCCCGAGGATCGACCGATCGCCGTGTTCGGAGGACAGCTGGTCGAAGGGCGGGGATTCGAGCAGATGCTTGACGCGGCGCGGGCCATGGACGCGGCCGGCTCGCCCTTGCTGTTCCTGTTCGTCGGCGATGGCCGGCTGGCGCCGATGATCCAGGCGCAGGCGGCCGCGCGGTCCAACCTCGCCTGGCGGCCGCCCCTGTCCCGCGACGCCTATCTGGAGCTGCTGGGGGCCTGCGACGTGGGGATGGCGGTGACCGTGCCGGGTGTCACCTCGTTCAGCATCCCGACCAAGACCATCGATTATCTGCGCGCCGGACTGCCGATCGTCGCCGCCGTCGAGGCGGGCAGCGACTTCGTCGCCATATTGGAACGATATGGGGTCGGCAGCACCGTGGGGTTCGGCGATCCCGTCGGCTTCGGCCAGGTGGCCGAGCGCCTGGCGAGCGACCCTGTCCTTCGCGCCGAAGTCCGCCGCGCCGCGCCGATCTGCCTGGACGCGGTGTTCGACGTCCGGCACGCGCTGGCTACGGTGCTGGAAGCGGCTGGCGCCTAGATCCGCGGGTTTTAAAGAAGACCAGGGTGACGACGCCGGCGGAGATCGCCTGGGCGCCGACATAGGCCGATTGCGGCGCCCAGGCCTTGCCGGCCGAGATCAAGCCGGCGGCCATGATCGCCATCGCGCCCATGACGGCGATCTCCACGGCGGCGTAGCGGCCGGGGCGCCCTTCAGCGAACGCGGCGTACATGGCCAGGCAGGTCCAGACCCGCAGCAAGTCGCCGACCATATAGGCCTGGATGACCGGCGCGGCCGGCAGGAACGCGTCGGACAGGAACAGGCGCACCAGGGGTTCCAAGGCCAGCGAGAAGACGATCAGGGCCGTGGCCATGACGGCCGCGCCGAGTCCCCAGAAGCGGACGACCAGGGCACGCCTCTCGGCGAGATCCGGCGTGGCCGCGAACCTCGGCACGAACGCCTGCAGCATGACCAGGCCCAGCAGCTGGGTCGACATGTCGGAGATGCGATTGGCGGCCATCCAGTAGCCCAGCTGGGTCGGACCGAAGGCGTCGCGGTAGACGGCCCGCAGGCCGAACAGCGCCGCGGCGGTGAAGCCGGCGGTCGCCAGCAGGGCCGCCGAGTAGCGCATCAGGGGCGGAACGCCGGCCAGCGCGATATGCGGGGCGACGGTCCGGATCCGGAGGCGCGCGGTGAACCCGAAGGCGGCCGCCGTGGCGGCCAGACCGCCGCCGGCGAAGGCCAGGGCCGCCAGGATCGGCGCGCCGTGGACGATCAGGCCGGTCGCCCCCGCCGTTCCGACCAGCAGGCCCAGGGCCTGGGCCGAGAGGCTTTCGACCGTCCGACCTCGGCCCGACAGCAGGCCGCACCAGATCTGGCCAGGCCCGGCGGCCAGGCTGAGGGCCGCGACGCCGACGATGGCCGGGCCGTGTCCCGGCGCGCCGGTCAGGAGGCGCGAGAGCGGGCCGGCGGCCAGGGCGATGGCGGGGACCAGGACCACGGCGCTGGCCGCCCAGAGCAGGAAGGCCGCGCCCTGGGTGCGGGCCAGGGCCGCCGGGTCTTCGTCGGCGGCGGCCTGGCGGATCAGCCCGCCCTGTGCGCCGCCAATGGCCAGCATGTTCAGCAAGGCGGCCAGCAGCAGCAACTGCGAGAACACCGCGAAGCCGGCCACGGGAAGGAAATGGGCCGAGACTTTCAGCAGCAGCAGGCCCGAGGCGACCCGTGCGCCGAAGAAGGCGGCGACGAAGGCCAGGCGCCGCATCAGCGGACGGGTCCGAACCCCGCGCCCGTCTGGGCGGAAAGCACGCGTCCCTGGCGGTGCCGGAGCCAGATCACGATCCACACCGCCAGGACGAGGTAGCCGTCATAGCTGGCCAGGACCTGGTTGTTGGCGGGCAGGTAGACCATCATGGTGGTGGCCAGGCAGAACAGCACCGCCGCCGGATCGCTCATGCCCGCGGCCGCCTCTCGCCACCAGAGACCCCATAGCCAGGCCACGAGGCCCAGGACGGCGACCGCGCCGGGAAAGCCGACGTCGTTGGCCAGCCAGGTCATCAGGGTCGACCAGTAGTATTCCTCCGACCAGCGATCCGCCCCGTTGCGATAGGTGAAGGTGCGAAGGTGCGGCGCGGGATCCTCGGTCACCGCCTCGTAGACCGACAGCGCCGCGGGGGAATGGCCCACGCCCAGGGCGGAGTCGAACGGCTTCTCCAGCGCCAGGTTCAGGCCGTAGTAACCCGAGCAGGTCGAGAGGATGAACACGGTCGCCCCGAAACGCTGGGGGAGGGGCATCCAGGCGATCCAGGGGTTCTGCAGGTCGGCGCAGATGCGGCTGTTGTTGGCGCAGACCACCGTGCGGTTCACGTAGCCGCCCAGGCGCTGGTCCTTGCGCTCGATGAACAGCCCCTGGGCGAAGGTCGCGAAGACCAGGCCGACCAGCGCCCACGACCAGTAGCGGCGCACCAGTTGGAAGCCCTGATGGCCGAGCGCCCGGCTGCGGCCGAAGGCGACGAAGGCCGCGGCCACGCCGACGATCAGCAGGTCGGCGATCTCCTTGTCCGTGCCGCGCATGATCGAAAAGACGATCGAGGACAGGACGGCCGTCGCCACGGCGGCCCGGCCGGCCCAGCCGATCGTCGTCCAGCGGACAATGCCGAGCGGCAGGACCACATAGGTCAGCGGCGCGGTGAAGGCGCGCAGGGCGACCACCACATTGCGCTGCCCGGTGGTGGCCAGCAGCTGGCTTTGCAGACGCCGATAGGCTCCGCCCTGGTCGCGCAGGGCGTCCAGCGCTTCCCAGGGCGGCCGGCCGGTATAGGCGAAACTGGTCGGAATCAGCAGCAGGGCCGCGGCGATCGCGCCGACCACCAGCAGAACGGTCGTGAACCGAAGAGGCGCGACGACCCGGGTGTCGCCCGAGGATCCGATCAGGGCGCCGCCGCCCACCACGGCCAGGCACAGGACCACGTAGCCGATCAGCCGCGCCCAGTCGCCGGCGTGATAGATCGGCCAGTTGATCGGCCAGGCCAGGAACAGGACGAAGGTGGCGACGATGTAGCCGAACACCAGGAGAAGCGGCAGGCGGGGGATCGCGTCCCGGGGGGTGACGACCGCGATCGTGCGGACGGTCGGCGCGGCGGGCGGAACGGCGACGGAGGCTTCGGTCACGGCGAGGGCGGCTCTTCAGGTCGCTGGTCGTTGCTCCGCGTAGGTACCGTCCAGCAGCCGAAGGGTTCGAGCCATGCCCTGGTCGAACGAAAGAATCTCGCGGTAGAAGGCCAGGCCCTGGCGGCCCATGGCCTCGCGGCGGTCACGCGGCGTGTCGGCCATCGCGCCGATCGCGTCCGCCAGGGCCCGGGCGTCGCCCGGCGGAGCGACCATCGCCGCGCCCGACCGCCGCAGCAGGTCGGCCGCCTCGCCCGCGACGCCCGCCACCACCGGGCGGCCCAGGGAGAGGTAGAACTGGGTCTTGGACGGCACGGTGATCGAGAACAGCGGGTCGTCGGCCAGATGCATCAGCAAGGCGTCGGCGCGCCGGAAGACGCCGATGATCTCGTGCTGGGGCCTGTGCGGTTCGAACCGCAGGATGGTCACGCCCGCTCGCTGGGCGCGCTCGCGCAGGGCGACCGCCTCCACGCCGTCTCCCTGAAGCACGATCTCGATGTCCGATCGCCGGCCCTGAAGCAGGGTGGCGGCGTCGACGACGGTTTCCAGCGCCTGGGCCCGCCCCAGATTGCCGCCATAGACGAGCGTGAAACGCGTATCGTCGGACGGCGCTTCGTCGGAGGCGGCCGCCTCGCCGAACTCGGCGTCCGACCAGTTGTGGATCATTGTCAGCTTGGCGGCCGGGACGCCGCGATCGATCAGCGCGGTCCGCATGCCGTCGGACTGGACGACGATCGCGGCGGCCCGCCGGTAGACATGGTCGCACAGCCGGCCCAGCCAGCCCACGAGCCGCCCGGCCCCGACCATGCCGGTGGCCGCGATCGTGTCGGGCCAGAGGTCCTGGACGTCCAGCACGAACGACAGGCGGCGAACGCGCCCGGCCAGGGCCGCGGCCAGGCCCACGGTGATGGGCGGATGGTAGACATAGGCCAGGTCATAGCGCTCGCGCCGGACGAGGCCGTAGACCAGGGCGGCGGCGAAGAACGACAGGAAGTTCAGCGCGCGGCGGGCGGCCGAGGCGTCGTGGCTGGGATAGAGCGGCAGCCGCACCACCCGTACGCCGGCTATCGTCTCGCGCTGGATCCAGCGCAGACGATAGCCCGGATAGAGCTTGCCGGTCGGATAGTTCGGAAACCCGGTGACCACCGTCACTTGGTGCCCGGCGGCCTCCAGGGCGCGGACGAAGGCCAGCCCCTTGACGATGTTCGGCTCGGGCTCGAACCACTGCGTCAGGTACATGATGCGCATCGATGGACCCTGGCCGCGCGGCTGCATTGAACCGTGACTAGGCCAAAGCGCACCTACGCACAATCGGCGGGCGCGGCTCGCGGCGACTGACGGCGAGGCGCGTGGTTCATGTGTTCTAGAGGCGGTCCTCTCGTCCCGTTCTTCGACTGGAAGGCCCTCTACGCCGAGCGCGCCGACTCCTTCGCCGCCATCCTGCACGAGACCGCCTCGTCCGGCGGATTCATCCTCCACGAGGCCGTCCAAGCGTTCGAGACCGCGCTGGCCGACTATCTCGGCGTCCGCAATGTGGTCGGGATCTCCGATTGCACGCACGCCATGCTGCTGGGCCTGAGGGCCTCCGGCCTTGAGCCGGGCGCCGAGGTCATCATGCCCGGGCACGGCTTCATCGCCGCCGCCCAGGCGATCCACCACGCCGGCGGCCGGCCCGTGCCCGTCGAGCTGTCGGAGGACGACTGGCTGGTTGATCCCCAGGCGGTGCGGGCGGCGATCACGCCCCGCACCCGCGCCATCCTGGCCGTGCACGTCAATGGGCGCGTCTGCCGGATGGACGAATTGATGGACATCGCCGCCGAGCATGGCCTGGCCGTCTACGAGGACGCCGCCCAGGCGCTGGGCGCGCGCGCGAACGGCCGCGTCGCCGGGGGCTTCGGCGCCTGGGGCGCGTTCAGCTTCTATCCGTCCAAGACCCTGGGCTGCTTCGGCGACGCGGGGGCTCTGGTCACCGACGACGACGCCCTGGCCGAAAGGGTCAGGGCGATGCGCAACCACGGCGCGGGACCCGACAAGGTCATCCCCAGAGACTGCGACCTCTGGGGCGTCAACGCCCGCCTCGACAACCTCCACGCCGCCATTCTCGCCTACAAGCTGACCTATTACGACGAGGCCATCGCCCGCCGCCGCGAGATCGCCGCGCGCTATCACGAGGCCTTCTCGTCGATCGCAGCGCTCGACCTGCCGCCAGGGCCGCAGGGTGGTGACCGCTTCGACATCTTCCAGAACTACGAGGTCTGTTGCGACGCGCGAGACGCGCTGCGCGGCCATCTGGCGGCGCTGGGCGTGGGCACCATCGTCCAGTGGGGCGGGGTGGGCGTCCACCAGTTCCGCGGCCTGGGCTTCGACCAGCACCTGCCGCTGACGGACCGGTTCTTCGCCCGCTCGATGCTGCTGCCGATGAACCACCTGCTGGGCGACGCCCAGGTGGCGGCGGTGATCGACGGCGTCCGGGGGTTCTTCGCGTGAACGCCCTGACTGACATCCGGCTCGACACCGAGGCGCTGGCCCTGCGCCTGCGTCGCCACGTCGTGCGGATGTGCGCCTCGGGCAAGAGCGCCCATGTCGGTTCCGGCCTGTCGATGGCCGATATCATCGCGGTGCTCTATGGCGACGTGCTGCGCGTGCGGCCGGACGAGCCGTCCTGGCCGGCGCGGGATCGTTTCATCCTGTCCAAGGGTCACGCCGGCGCCTGCGTCTACGCCGCCCTGGCCGAACGCGGGTTCTTTCCAGTCGAGATGTTGGCGGACCATTACCAGAACGGTTCAGTGCTGTCGGGCCACGTCAACCACAAGGGCGTGTCGGGGGTGGAGCTCTCCACCGGATCATTGGGTCACGGCCTGGGCGTCGGGGTCGGCATGGCGATGCAGCTGCGCCGGGCCGGCGGCGCCCAGCGCGTCTATGTGGTGCTCAGCGACGGCGAGTGCGACGAGGGCTCGAACTGGGAGGCGATCCTGTTCGCCGCCCACCATCGGCTGTCGAACCTGTGCGCCGTCATCGATTACAACAAGCTGCAGGCGGTGGGGAGGACCGAGGCGACCGTGGCGCTGGAGCCCTTCGCCGACAAATGGCGCGCCTTCGGCTGGGACGTCGTCGAGATCGACGGCCACGACCATCAGGCCTTGAGAGCGGCCTTCGCCGACGCCACGCGCGACGCGCGGCCGCGCTGCGTCATCGCCCATACGCTGAAGGGCAAGGGTGTCTCGTTCATGGAGGACCAGATCCTCTGGCACTATCGCAGCCCGGCGGGCGAGGAACTGGCCGCGGCCCTGGCCGAGCTGGGCGCGGGTCATGCGTGACAGCTTCATCCGGGCGCTGACGGAGCTGGCGGCCGAGGATCCCCGGCTCATGCTCCTGACCGGGGACCTCGGCTTCGCGGTGCTCGACGACTTCACCGCGCGGTTTCCCGACCAGCACCTCAACGCCGGAATCGCCGAGCAGAACATGACCGCCGTCGCCTGCGGCATGGCCCTGGCCGGGGCCCGCGCCTACACCTATTCGATCGGCAACTTCCCGACGCTGCGGTGCCTGGAGCAACTGCGCAACGACGTCTGCTACCACAGGGCCGACGTGATCGCCGTCGCCGTCGGCGGTGGGTTCTCCTACGGCCAGCTGGGCATGTCCCACTTCGCCACCGAGGACCTGGCGATTCTGCGCGCCTTGCCGGAGATGACGGTCGTCGCGCCGTCCGATCCCTGGCAGGCTTACGCCCTGACACGCCAGCTTCATGCGCGGGGCGGCCCGGGCTACCTGCGCCTCGACAAGGCCCAGGCGGGATTGCCGGAAGCCGAGGTCGAGCTGGGCAAGGTCCGGACCGTGCGCGATGGCGACGACGCGGTGATTTTCTCGACCGGGGGCATCCTCGGCGAGGCGCTGGCGGCGGCCGACCTGCTGGCGCGGGAGACGATCTCGGTGCGGGTGGTGGACGTCCACACGCTCAAGCCGTTCGACGCGGACGGCGTCCTGGCCGCGGCGCGGGCCTGTCCGTACGTCCTGACCCTGGAAGAGCACACGGTGATTGGCGGACTGGGCGGCGCGGTCGCGGAAGCCTGCCTGGAGGACGGGGTGGCGCTCAAGGGGTTCGCGCGCGTGGGCCTGGCGGATCTCTATCCCAGCGAGGTCGGCGACCAGGGCCACCTGCGCGCCCACTATCAGCTGGACCGGCTGGCCGTGGCGCGACGGCTCCGCACGATGCTGCGCAGCGCCGGCCCGGCGCCGCCGATGGTCTCCATGGAAAAAATTCGAGGGGACCGTTGAACCCTTCCGCGCCGGGCGGGGACCTACGACGCGGAGCGGACTGACGCTCCATCGGCGCGACGCCGTGCGTCGTGTTCCGTTCTCGCGATCATGGGAGCTTGCTGATGCGTTTGACCCACCTTCTGGCCGCCACGGCGGTCCTTTCCATGGCGGCGCTTCCCGCGCTGGCCGATCCGGCGAAAAACCCGGCGAGCAAGCTGTCGCTCGCCGGCGACGCGCCGTCCAAGGGCTCCAAGACGGGCCGGGCGAACACCCCGATCATCGCGGGCGTCGCCGTCGCGGCCGTCGTCGTCGGTGCATTGGCTCTGTCCAAGCATGACAGCAAGGCCGCGAGTTCCTAACCGCCGCGTTCGAAGCGACCGGGCGGCGGCGCGTCTCGCCGCCGCCCTCATGCCGCCATGGGGAATCGTTTGAGCCGTTCTTCGCGACAACAGGCCGGTGGCGCGGGCTATCGCCTTCTGCTCATGGCCCTGCTCGGGCTCTTTCTGACCTTGGCGGGCGGCGCCTCGCGGCTTGACGAGGATCAACAGTCGTTGGTCCGATGCGCGGCCATCGCCGCCATCGCCGCCACCCTGTGGCCGCTGGAGTTCGACGTCCTGCGTCGTCATTGGCGCGCGGCGACGGCGGTCGGGGCGGCCTACCTTCTGGTCCTCCTGCAACTGGTTCCCTTGCCGCCCGCGCTCTGGGCCGCCTTGCCGGGCCACGCGGTCTACGCCCAGATCGCGCAGGCGGCCGACGCCGTCGTCTGGCGGCCGCTGAGCCTGACGCCCGACCTGACGCTGAACGCCCTGGGCGCCCTGTTGCCGGCGACGGCGGCGGCCCTGGCGGCGCTTCATCTCGACTTTCGCGGACGCGTGCGCCTGGCCCACGCCGTGGTTGTCGTGGCGTGCCTCAGCGGACTGCTGGGCCTGGCCCAGCTGGCGTCCGGCGGCTGGCGCCTCTATCGCGAAACCAGCGCGGACTCCGCCGTCGGCTTGTTCGCCAACCGCAACCACCAGGCGGCGCTGATGGCCTGCGCCTTGCCCCTGACCGGCGCTCTCGCGGGGCTGCGCCTGCGTGAGGGTGGCGAGCGGCCGCTGATACCGATCCTCGGCGCGACGGTGGCCGCCTTCCTGTGCTTGGCGCTGATCTCGACCGGCTCGCGCATGGGCCTGCTGCTGGGGGCCGTCGGCCTGGCGGGCGGAGCCTGGGCCTTTCGGACGAGCGGCCAACACCTTTGGCCCGCCGCCGTGGGCTCGCGCTGGGCGACGGTCGGCGGGGCGGCCGTCCTACTGGCGACGATCGGCCTGGCCACGGCGCGCGGCGGCGCGGTCGAGCGACTGCTGATGCAGGACATCGTCTCGGAGACTCGCGTGGCGATGATCCAGCCGCTGCTGGCCACGGCCAAGGCCTTCCTTCCGCTCGGCGCGGGTTTCGGGGCCTTCGACAGCGTCTATCGCCAGTTCGAACCGAACGCGCTGCTGTCGACCATCTACATGAACCAGGCTCACAACGAGCCCCTGCAACTGGTCATCGAGGGCGGGATCGCGGCCGCGGCGTTGCTGGGCCTGTTTCTCGCCTGGTGGGGACGGACGGCCTGGCGGGCCGCGCGGACCGCCCCGAGCGCGCGCCGCCGAACCCTGGCGGCGGCGGCGGCGACCGTCACCGTGATCCTGATGGTTTCGAGCCTGGTCGACTATCCGTTGCGCACGCCGCTGCTGGGCGCGCTGTTCGCCGTGGCCTGCGTGGAGCTGGCGTTGACGGCCGACAAGCGCCCGGTCGGTGCAGCGAGGCCGACATGACCGCCGGCCCGCCCCGCCTGCATGAGCGGCTGTCGCCAGGATGGCTGCATCGGGCCCTCCTGGCGCGACGTGGCGCGATCCAGGCCCCGCTTGGACGCGCATGGCGCAACGAACTGACGGCCCTGCGCGAGACGCGCCGCCGGACCGCGCTGCTGATGAACGATGCGGCCGCCCTGCAGATCCAGATCTGCGTCAGGGCCGCCCGCGCGCGCGCGGGCGTCATGGCCGAGGCCGGGGTGTTCATGGGCGGTAGCGCCCGACTGATCTGCGCGGCGAAGGGGGATGTCCCGCTGCACCTTTTCGACGTTTTCGACACCCTGCAGGCTGGCGGCGCGTCCACGGCGACCGGAGCGGCCGAGGTCCGGGCCCATTTCGGCGAACTGCACGGCAAGCAGGAGCAGGTCGAACAACTGCTCGCGGCCTATCCGGCCGTCCAGCTGCATCCCGGGGTGTTTCCGACCTCCACCGCGGGGCTCGAGGCGCTGCGATTCTCGTTCGTGCATCTGGATCTGGACTTGCCGGGCGCCACGCGCGAGGGGCTGGCCTTCTTCCATCCGCGGCTGACGCCGGGAGCCATCCTGATCGGCGACGACCATGACGACCCTGGCGTGCGGGCGGTGTTCGCCGACTATTTCGCCGGGCTGAACGATACGGTGATCGACTTGCCCTGGGGGCAGGTAATGGTCGTCAGGCAGGGGCCCTGATGCGCGGCGCGACCCGCCGGCTTGGGCCGGAAGCCTCGGCCTTTCTGACGGCGTTCCTGAGGTTCGCCCGCTGGCGAGCGGCGACGGCGGCTGGGCTGATCGGCCTTGGCGCGCTGTTTGACGGTGTTGGCCTGCTGTTGCTCGTCCCCTTGCTGGATCTCGTGCTCAGGCCTCAGGGCGAGGGCGGCCTTGGCGCGCCCCTGGCCTGGCTTCTCGACGGGCGCGGACGATCGGAGCGGCTGCTGCTGTTGCTGGGCGTTTTCGCGCTGCTGATGACTTTGCGAGGATTGGTGCTGTCGCGGCGCGACCGTCTGCTCGATCGACTGCAGATGGAGTTCGTGGAGTCGATCCGAACCGGGCTGATTGATCGTCTTGCGAGCGCGGGCTGGGGCAGGGTGGCGGGAATAAGCCACGCCCGCGTCGTCCAGGCCCTGAGCGTCGAGATCCACCAGATCGGCATCGCCGCCAACTCGACCCTGCTAACCGGGACGGCGTTGGCGATGCTGGTCGGCCATTGCGTGCTGGCCCTGCTGCTGGCGCCGGCGGCCGGCGGTCTGGCGATCGGCTTCGCCGTTCTCGGGGCGGTGGCCAGCCGGCGCTATCTGATACGCGCCCGCGACCTGGGCCAGGCCGTCACCAAGGCCCATTTCGGCATGACGGACGGCGCCTTGGCGTTCCTGGGCGGTCTGAAACTGGCCACCGCCCAGGGACACCAGCGGGCCTTCGTCGACCAGTATGGCGAGGTCTCGGCCACAGCCTTGCGCGACCGGCTGGCCTTCGCGGGGCTGCAGACCGGATTGCGCGCCACGATGGCCGGATCGGCGGCGGTCGTGGGGGCCGCCACCGTGGTGGCGGGCGTCGTCCTCTTTCACATAGATCCGCCGAAGCTGGTGACCTTGCTGCTGGTGCTGGCGCGGATGGGCGGCCCGGCGATGATGGTGCAGCAGGGGTTGCAGCAGATCCTGCACAGCCTGCCCGCCCATGGCATGGCGCTGTCGTTGTCCGAAGAGCTGGCCGGGAGCGCGGCCGACGGCTTGGCCAAGCCCGGACCGTGCCCAGCCGCGCCGGATGCGGCCATCGCCTTCAGTCATGTCACCTATGGCCGTGCGGGGGGAGATCCGGCGCTTCGCGACGTCAGCCTGGCGGTCCCGGCCGGCGCGTTCGTGGGCGTTGTCGGCCCCTCCGGAACGGGCAAGACGACCTTTCTCGACCTGGCGGCCGGCCTGTTGGCTCCGACGGAGGGGCGGGTCACGGTGAAGGGGCGGGACCTTTCGGGCGCGACCCTCGCGCGGCATCGGGAGCATATCGCCTATGTGGCGCAGGACGCGTTCCTGTTCGACGACACGATCCGCCGCAACCTGTCCTGGTCGCGACCGGACGCGTCGGAAGAAGAAATGCTGGACGCGTTGGGCAAGGTCGGAGCCGGCGACCTGCTTGCCCGGCTGGCGCATGGACTCGACAGTCGGGTCGGCGAGCGGGGCGGATTGATCTCGGCGGGCGAACGCCAGCGCATCGCCCTGGCCAGGGCCATCCTGCGGCGGCCGGTTGTGCTGTTCCTGGACGAGGCGACGAACGCGATCGATCTCGTCGGCGAGCGGGCGATCCTGGCGATGCTTGACGAGATGCGGCCGGGAGTCACGATCCTGATGGTGTCGCATCGGTCCGAGAGCCTGGCCTTCTGCGACCGGGTCCTGACCTTTCCCGACGCCGTCCTGACCGTTCAGAAGGCCCAGCTGGCGCCGACCACGAAGGCCGGCGCGCGATCTGGCCTTCGGTAGAAGAGGTTCCTCTTGGATTCAGCGTCGGAAAACGAGGCGCTCAGGTCGAGCGGTCCGAACTGTCGCGAGAGGCCCAGGCGCCAGTCATACTGGCTCGTGCAGCGACGCCGGCGTGGCGCCTCGAGGCAGTCCAGATAGCCGATGTGGGCGTCCAGCCTGATCCCGGCCACGGTTTCCCAGCCGCCGTTGACTTCGCCATAGAGGGTGGAGATCCCGTGGCGGAAATAGTCCGGGGAATAGGACAGGCGCGACGACAGATGGGGCGAGTTCAGGCCGACATAGGCCTCGGTGTAGCGCCCCGTCCCGGTGGTCCCGTAGCGCTGGAAGTATTCGGAATGGACCAGGCCGACGTCCGCCGAAGTACGTGAGGACAGGCGTCGGGCATAGCCGATATTCTCGACCACGCCGGTCACCGCCGGGTTGTCCTCGCGATCCCGGCCGACGATCGCGACGCCGTTCAGATAGACGCCGCTGTCGTGGTCATAGGACAGGTTCAGCAGAGCGGCGGGCTGACCATGGCTCATAGAGTAGCCGCGGATGCGATAGTCGCTTTGCAGGCTCACGGCTCCGGCCACCTGGGCGCCGGCCGCGCCGGCCATCAGAGCCGGGACGGCCGCGAGCGCGAAGGCGAGAAGGGTGGTCCTAACGCGCCGATTCGTTTCGGGCGACCATGGCGCACGATCGGCCGCAACTCCTGGAGGCTTGCAACAGCGTGGCGTAGGCGTCGACCAGGCCGCCCGTCGGCCGTGCGGCCACCAAAAGCGCCTTGGATCCCGACGGTCGGCCTTCACGAACAAGCGCGATCAGTCCGCTGACATGGGCGGCCGCGTAGGAGCTGCCGTTGACCAGATTCCATTTGTCCCCCGGCTGAGTGGTCGGCACATCCCGATCCGGGGCACTGTATACGCCGGGTGGAGACGGCGACAAAGATTCTGCGGCCACCGCGATCACGCCGGGTTCGGACGCCGGAAAACCACCCTTGGGCAGGCTGGGGTCGAACGCGGCGACGACGGAGACGCCACGGGCCATGGCCACGGCGATCAATTGGGCCAGCAGCCGGTCCGGCGGGCCGGTCAGGCTGAGATTGATCACCTCGGCGCGCTGGTCGACGGCGAAGTGGATGGCCTTGGCCAGGCTCAGGGTGTCGCAGACCGTGGCCGCCGACGGTGAGCCGTCGCGGCTCTGCCAGCAGGCGCGCAGGGCCAGGAGCCGCGCGCCGGGCGCGACGCCCGCGATGCCCATGCCGTTGCCGGACTTGGCGGCGATGACGCCGGCGACGCCGGTGCCGTGCCGCTCGGCCGACGCCGGGCGGCCGCTGACGAAGTCCCGATCGATCAGGATCTGCCCGGCCAGGTCGGGATGCGCGACCTCGACCTGGCTGTCGACGACCGCGACCCTGACGCCGCGCCCGGTCGCCACGCGATGCAGGTCGGCCAGGCGCCAGGCCTGGGCGGCCGGCTGCACGGGAAACAGGGGGTCGTTCTCGCGGTCGTAGCGGCCCTGGGTGCGATACAGGCGCATCGGTTCGGACCAGGCCACGCGAGGATCATGCGAGACCTGCGTGACCACCTCATCGACCGGTCGGTCCTCGGCCACGCGCATCACATAGCAGTCGAGGCCGACCAGGGGCATCGCCCAGCCGTTGTCCACCAGCACCAGGCCGTACTGGCGAGCGATGGCCTGGGCCAGCCGCCGGCGCGCGTTGCGTGTCATCTGGTCGCCATAGACGCCGCCGTAGCTGGCGTTGGGTCGGTAGTGGTCGGCTGAAAGCCGCAGCATCACCAGGAGTTCGCGCGCTTCCGGCGTAGCGGGTTCGGCCGAGGCGGCCGGCGCGGCGAGCGCGGGCCTGGCGCCGCCCAGCGCCAGGATGGCGACGAAGGCCAGGGCCGCGTGAACGACCGAACGCCAGGTCGCGCTCACGAGCGCGGTTCCCCGTCGATCGGTTCGGCCAGTTGCACGTCATCATTGGCGCGCAGGCGGGACAGGGCGTCGGCGCGTCGCGCCGGCTCGACATGCAGGATGTAGGCGTCGGCCGTCGTCGGTCCGTCCACCAGACGCGCGCCGGCCTGGCGCAGCGCCTGGCGCAGCGCCTGTTCCGAGGCGCTCGGCTTGAACATCACCACGACATTGCCGACGGTCGCCGGAGCGGCCGAACTGAGCGCCCGGTAGTGCGCGTCGGAGTCGCCCCTGATCCGGGGCGCGAACGAGACCACGCCGATCACCGCCAGGGCCAGGCACGCGGCCTGGGCCGTGATCGCCCAGCCCATCGGGACGGGCCTGCGCAGGAAGGCCCCAGATTGGCGAAGGGGGGAGAAGTCACGCGCGGCCGGTTGCGGCCCCAGCCGCTCACGCAGCGCCGCCCAGCCGTGGTCGACGTCCAGCGACAGGCTGGCGACCTCCTGGCCGAGGGTGCGTTCCGCCTCGAGGTCGGACCGGCATTCGGGGCATTCGGCCAGATGCGCCTCGACGGCCGCGACTTCGTCGGGATCGAGCGTGCCGTTGACGTACCAGGGCAGCAGGGTCTGAGCCTGCTGATGCCGGTCGCCTCGAAGATGGAAGATTTGGGTCATGACGGATCGTCCTACAGCCAGTCCGGCAACTCGCCCGCCAACCGGCGCTTGAGGTGGCGTCGCGCGTGGAACATTCGGGTCTTCACGGTATCGACAGGGCACTTCATGATCTCGGCGATCTCCCGATAGCCCATTTCATGGAAGTAGGTGAACTCCACGACCGCCCGGTGCTCGGGGGAAAGGTCGTGAATCGCCCGCCTCAGCAGAACCTGGGCTTTCTGCCGGCCCAGTTCGTCCTCCGGCGTCGGTTCCAGGCTGGCCCGCTGCTCGGCCTGGGGGTCCTCGATCGGGTCGTCCTGCTTGCGCAGGGCCTTCATGGCCTTGCGGTAGGCGATGCCGAAGATCCAGGTCGACAGCTTGCTGGCGCCGTTGAACGAGTCGGCCCGTTCCCACACCACCATGAGCGTGTCGTTCAGCACCTCCTCGACCATCTGGGGCCGATGGATCAGCTTGACCAGGAACCGGGCCAGGCGCGGGTGGTAGGTCCGATACAGCTCCTCGAACGCCGACAGGTCCTTGACGCAGATGCGCGCCACCAGCGCCGCGTCGTTCGGCGAGCTCCTTCGCGCTGATAACTCGTGCAGACTGATCTTATGCTCCCGCGGTTCGAAGCCTTCGACATTACGCGACTGGGAATGAGTGCTCCCCCACCGGCCAAAGGTTTAGCTCCGAACGCGAGAATAATCGGTTCATAGCCGACCGCGGCGAATTTCCGGCCGACCGCGGCATGTCGCCGCGCCTGAACCACCAGAGCGCTCGCCAGGATCGTCCCCCGGGTTGGATTTTTTGAGGCTGGAGCCCGGTCGACTTAAACCTTTCGCGCGCGGCGCAGCATTCATCCGTGACTGACACGGAAGGATCACGACGTGAAGGAAGCTGTTTCGATGACCGCCCGGCGCGGCCTGGCCATGGCGGCGGCGCTGGCGGTGCTGGCCGCCGCCGGCGGCGCGCTGGCCCAGGGGGCGTCGCGATATGTCGTCACCATGGCCGACATGAGCTACGGCCCGCTGCCCGCCAACCTCAAGGTCGGCGACACCATCGTCTGGACCAATCGCGACACCGTGCCCCACACGGTGACGGCGCGGGACCACAGCTTCGACCTGCGCATCGCCCCCGGGAAGAGCGCGCCGATGACGCTGCAGAAGCCGGGGACCTTCGCCTTCTACTGCACCTACCACACGATGATGCGCGGCAAGCTGACAGTGGCCGCGAAGTGACCGAGGACCCGGCGCCGCGACGGCGCCGGGCTTCCACCGATCGGCGGGCCTTTGAACCTCCCCACGACGGTGCGGAACACAAATTCGAGACGGTCGGGGCGCCCATGCACTTTCCCAAATCTTCGTTGCCCCCAGGCGCCCCTTCCGGAGGGGCGGACAGGCGCGTCGCCAGACGATCGGCCGCGCGATGACCGTACTCGGCGCGCGTGAAGGCTATGGCCGCTGGGCGTCCACCTATCGGAGCGAGACGGCGATTTCGCACCTGGAGACGCGCCTGGCGGACGCTTTGACGCCGCCGCTGGCCGGCCTTCGCCTGCTCGACGCCGGCTGCGGCGTCGGTCGCCGCCTGCTGGACACGGGCGCGGCCTCGGTGACCGGCGTCGACCTGTCGCCCGAAATGCTCGACGCGGGCCTGGGTCGCGGAGTTCGCCGGCCGGGTGTGACGACGATGGTCGGCGACGTCAGGAACCTGCCGCTGCCGGATCGCGCCTTCGACGTGATCTGGTGCCGGCTGGTGCTGGGCCATTTGCCGGACTGCGCGTCGGCCTATCGGGAACTGGGGCGCGTGGCCGACGCCCGGGCGCGGGTCGTGGTCACCGATTTTCATCCCCGCGCCTATGCGGCCGGCCATCGCCGCACCTTCCGCGACGACGACGGCGTCCACGAGGTCGAGCACCATGTTCACGAGGTCGCGACCCACGTGGCCGCGGCGCGGGAGGCCGGCCTGGTCCTGTCGTCGATCCGGCAAGCGGAGATCGGTCCCGAGGCGCGCCCGTTCTACGAAGCGGCCGGCCGAGAGGCTCTGTATGCCGAGCATGCCGGCCTGCCCGTCGTTCTGGCCTTCGCCTTCGAGCGGGAGGCCTGACGGATGCGCATGCTGATCACCGGCCAGGAACGCGCGGTCGCCGTCGAGGACGGCAGGATCGTGGAGCTTGGCGGTTCCTACGACCTGAGGCTTGAGATCCCGGACGGCGAGATCCGGCCCGGCCTGATCAACGCCCACGACCACCTGCATCGCAACCACTACGGGCGACTTGGCCGGCCGCCCTACCGTAACGCCTATGCCTGGGCCCACGACATCCAGGCCCGCTGCGGGCGCCACATCGCCGACCGCCGCCATGCGTCCCGGCGAGACGCGCTGTTGATCGGCGCCTGGAAGAACCTGTTCGCCGGCGTGACCGCCGTCGCCCATCACGACGCCTGGGAGGCGGATTTCGACCGCGACTTCCCCCTTCGCGTGGCGCGCGGGTCCAGCGCCGACTCCCTGGGCATGACCCCGGCCCTGGAAGGGTTGGAGGGCGAGGAAACCTATTGGCTGCACCTGGCCGAGGGCGTCGATCTGGAAGCCGCCGAGGAGGTGCGGGCGCTCGCCGCGCGCGGGTTGCTGACGTCCGGCCTGATCGCCGCCCACGGCGTGGGCGTGGACCCCGACGGCGTCGCCCGACTGCGCGCCTGCGGCGCGGCCGTCGCGTGGTGCCCGACATCGAACCTCTTCCTGTTCGGGCGGACCGCGCCCGCTGAACTCCTCGCGCCGGGGATCGACGTCCTGCTGGGCAGCGACTCCCGGCTGACCGGCGACGGCGATCTTCTCGACGAGCTGCGATGCGCCCGGACGCTGGGTCTGGTCGATGAGCATCGGCTGGAGGCGGCGGTCGGATCAGTGGCCGCTCGACGCCTTGGACTGGCGGAGCCGTCTCTGGAGCCCGGCGCGCCCGCCGATCTGATCGTCCTGACCAGGCCGCTGCTCGACGCCGGCGCCGAGGACGTCGCCCTGGTCATGGTCGGCGGGGTTCCACGCGTCGCGCGCCCGGACCTGGCCGCCAGTCTCGATCGCCATGTCGCCGAGCCCGCGCAGATGCGGATCGGCGACATCGTCCGCTGGGTCAACGGACCCCTTCCCACACCATCCAGTATGAGGTTTCTCCCATGACGCCGGGATCGCTGCAGCACCGCCGAAGCTCCACCATCCGGACCGGCAAGGCCGGCGCGAGCGCGCTGGCCCTGGTGCTGGCCCTGGGCGGCCTCGCCGCGCCGGCCTTCGCTCAGGAGGCGTCGTCCCCGGCGCCCGGCCCCGATCCGGAGCCGTCCGCCGCGGCCGCCTACGACGACAGCGGGTCGAAGACGGGGATCTTCTCCCCGGAAGCCTTCACCGTCCTGCTGGACGCGCGGCTGGTGGTCGCCAACGGCGCGACGTCCTTCGCCAACGGCGGCTTCGGCAAGACCCGGTTCCAGGGCGACGCCGACGGCGGCTTCAAGGCCCGCGTGGTCCCCGTCGAGGCCGATCTGATCTGGGCGCCGCAGTTCACCTCGTCGCTGAGCGCCAACGTCTCGGTCGCGATGCAGAAGGGACAGGAGAACGACGTCGACCTGATCGAGGCGTTCGTGAACTACCTGCCCCAGCGCACCGGCAAGGTCGGCGTCTCGGCGCGGGTCGGTCTGATGTGGCCCGAGATCTCGCTGGAGCATTCCACCGGCGGCGCCTGGAGCGTGGTCAACACCATCACGCCCTCGACGATCAACGCCTGGGTCGGCGAGGAGGTGAAGGTGCTGGGCGGCGAGGCGACCCTGCACACCAGCCTGGGCGAGCACGAGCTGACCGCCACCGCGGGCCTCTTCGGCTACAATGACACGTCCGGCACCCTGCTGTCGTTCCGCGGCTGGGCGCTGCATGACGAGAAGGCCACGGCGTTCGGGCACTTCCCGCTGCCGCCGCTGAACAACTTCATCGTCCACCTGCAGGAGGACCAGACCCGGTCGACGATCGAGCTGGACGACAAGGTCGGCTTCTACGGCCGGCTCGACTGGCGTCCGCCCTATCCGTTCGGCGTTTCGGCCTTCTACTATGACAACAAGGGGGACCCGGAAGCCTTCAACGTCGCCGGCCAGTGGGGCTGGCGCACGCGCTTCTGGAACCTTGGCCTGAACGCCGACCTCGGCCCCAACACCAAGCTGCTGGCCCAGGGCATGACTGGCTCGACGATCATGGGCTTCGAGCAGAACGGCGGACGCTGGGTCCACACCAAGTTCCAGTCGGCCTTCGTGCTGGTCACCCATCGGATCGGCCGCGTGGCGGTCACGGGCCGCGCCGAGGCGTTTTCGACCGACGAGCGCGGCAGCCAGATGCCGCCGAACAACAGCGAGGACGGCTGGTCGCTGACCGCGGCGGCGCGCGTGCCGATCAACTCGCATCTGACGGCCGTGTTCGAGGCGCTGAACGTGCGGGCCAGCCGTGGCGCGCGGGTCGAGCTGGGCGGCCTGACCTCGCCGTTCGAGGGACAGACCGTCTTCCAGGCCGCCTTGAGAGCGAGGTTCTGACCGTGCGGTTTCCAGCCTTCCTGATCGGTGGGGCGCTGCTGCTGTCGGCCTGCGCCGAGGAACCGCGGCTGAACGAGCTGCGCGGCCCGATGGCGGTGGCGCAGCGGGCCGATCTGCCGCCTCCGACTGGAGCGGACCTGGTGGCGGCCACCACGCCCTACCGCATCGGTCCGCTGGACAAGCTGTCGGTTTCCGTCTTCGGCGTGCCCGACCTCAGCGGCAAGTTCCAGGCCGACGCGGCCGGAGGGCTGTCCCTGCCGCTGATCGGGGCGGTCGACGCTTCGGGCCAGACGCCCACCGAACTGGCGGCGACCATCGCGCGGCGGCTGCGGGAGAACTTCGTCCGTGATCCGCAGGTGACGGTGAACCTGGAGGAGACCACCAGCCAGGTCTTCACGGTCGACGGCCAGGTCGGCCAGCCGGGAAGCTATCCGGTGGTCGGCAACATGTCGCTGATGCGGGCGGTCGCGACCGCCAAGGGAACCGCGGAGTTCGCGCGCCTGGACGATGTCGTCATCTTCCGGACGGTCAACGGCCAGCCGCTGGCCGCGCTCTACAACCTCGGCGCCATCCGTCGCGGCGTCTACGCCGATCCCAAGATCTACGCCAACGACGTGATCATGGTCGGCGACTCCGTGGCCCGCCGCCGCTTCCAACAGTTCCTGCAGGTTACGCCCCTGCTGACGACGCCTCTCATCCTGGCCCTCGAAAGATTCTGAGCATGGAACGGATTTCACCCCAGATGCTCGGACTGGCCAGCGAAGTGACCCTGCTGGCGGGCAAGGGCGAGCCCGCGACGGTTTCCGGGCCGCCGCCGCTGCGGCGACTGCTGCGCATGGCGCTGCGCTGGCGCTGGGTGCTGCTTGGCGGCGTCGCCGCCGGGGCCTTGGCGGGCGTCGCGGTCACCCTGCTGATGCCGCGCCAATACACCGCGACCGCGCGGCTCGAGATCTCGCGCGAGACGGCGCGAGTGGTGAAGATCGACAGCGTCGAGCGCGACACCAGCATCGGCGACCAGGAGTTCTACCAGACGCAATACGGCTTGCTGCGAACCCAGGTGCTGGCTGAGCGGGTGGCCCGCGACCTGGGCGTGGTCGATGACCCGGCGTTCTTCAAGCTGTTCGGCCGCCGCGACATGTTCGACGGCGATGCGGCCAGCCCGGCCAGCCGCGCCAAACGCAACGAGATCGCCGGCAAGATCCTGCTGCAGCACGTTGGCGCGGCTCCGGTCCGGGGCTCCAGCCTCGTCGACGTGTGGGCCGTGACACCCGACCCCGTGCTGTCCCAGAAGATCGCCAAGACCTGGGGCGAGGACTTCATCGCCAGCAATCTCGAACGGCGCTTCGAGTCGTCGAGCTATGCCCGCCGCTTCCTGGAGGGGCGGATCGAACAGTTGCGCGAGAAGCTTGAAGCGTCCGAGCGCCAGGCGATGGCCTATGCATCTGGGCATGGCATCATCAATCTGCCGTCGCCGATCGACCCTGCCAGCGGCGGAGCGGCGGGGGGACGGTCGCTGCTGACTGACGACCTGATCGCCCTCAACTCCGCCCTGGAAACGGCGATCGCCGAACGCATTCAGGCGCAGAGCCGGCTGATCGAGGCGCGTCGTCCGGACGCCAGCAGCATCGCCTTCAGCAACGACGCCATCTCCTCGCTGCGCCAGAGGCGCGCCGACGCGGCGGCCGAATACGCCAAGCTCCTGGTGCAGTTCCAGCCGAACTATCCGCAGGCCAAGGCGCTGGCGTCCCAGGTCGAGGCTCTGGACGCCTCGATCGCGCAGGAGGAAGAACGCGTCCGTTATTCGCTGCGGCAATCCTACGAATCCGCCCTGGCGCGGGAGAAGGCCCTGTCGGCCCGGGTCGAGGGGCTCAAGGGCGACCTCACCGACCTGCGCCAGCGCAGCATCCAGTACAACATCTACCAGCGCGACGCCGACACCAACCGCGAACTCTATAGCGCCCTCCTTCAGCGCTATAAGGAGATCGGGGTCGCCGGCGGCGTCGAGAACAACAACGTCGCCATCGTCGATCCCGCCAGGCTGCCGGATCGCCCGTCCTCGCCCAAGCTGATGCTCAATCTCGTCCTGGCCATGCTGGCCGGCGCGGTGGCGGGCGCCGTCCTGGCCACGGTGCTGGAGCAGATCGACGAAGGCATTGCCGATCCGGCCGACCTGGAGGAGAAACTCGGCCTGCCGCTGCTCGGGGTGGCCCCCAAGCTGCCGATCGAGGATCCGCTGCAGGCGCTGCGCGATCCGCGCTCGAAGCTGGTCGAGGCCTATCTGGCGGTGCAGGCGAACCTCGAACTGTCGACCGCTCACGGGACGCCCCGTTCGCTGGCCGTGATCAGCACGCGTCCGCGCGAGGGCAAGTCCACGACCACGGTCGCCCTGGCCCTGTCCCTCGCCCGGGCCCGCCGAAAGGTGGTGCTGATCGACGCCGATCTTCGCTCGCCTTCGGTTCACACCGCCTTCGCGATCAGGAACGGCGCCGGGGTCAGTAACTTCCTGTCCGGCGGAGAGGACATCGACGGCGCCCTGCACGCCAGCGACCAGGAAGGGCTGTGGATCATGACGGCCGGGCCGCAGCCGCCCAACGCCGGGGACTTGCTGATGAGCGATCGGCTGTCGAAACTGGTCGCGCGGCTGAAGGAACGGTTCGACCACGTCATCGTCGACTCTCCGCCGGTGATCGGGCTGGCCGACGCGCCGCTGGTCGCCGCGGCCGTCGACGGCGTGGTCTACGCCGTGGAGGCCCGGTCGGTGCCCGGCGGCACGGCCCGCAACGCTCTGGCGCGGCTACGGACCTCCCAGGCGAGAATCCTCGGCGCGGTGCTGACGAAGTTCGAGGCCAGGAAGGGCGGCCAGGGCTTCGACTATGGCTACGGCTTCGACTACGACTACGGGCGCTAGCCATGCGGGGACGGCTCGTCGCGAGGACGGCGATCGCGGCGGTCGCCCTGTGCGCGATCGCCGCGACGCTGTGGAGCGGGGCGGCGACGCACGCCAGTCGCGGCGATCCGCGAGGGGCGGCCAGGCTGGCGCCATTCGACGCAAGGATCGCTGTCCTGGCCGCCCAGGCCGGCGACACGCGGGCCCCGGCGCTGACGGACCGTGCGCTCGCGCGCGACGTGACCATCCCTGCCGCCATCGAACTACGGGCGCTGCGGGCCGAGGCGGCCGGCGACGCCGCTCGGGCGGCCCGTCTTTTCGCGCTGTCGGACGCCATCAGCCGGCGAAGCCTCGCCACCCGCACCTGGCTGATTCAGCGCGCCGTCGACCGTGGCGACGTTCCAGGCGCGTTGGAGCAGTTTGACATCGCCCTGCGGACCTCGTCGACGGCGCCGCGAATCCTGTTCCCGGTTCTGGCCCAGGCCAGCACCGATCCCGCCTTGGCCGAACCCATCGCCCGCGTCCTGGATCGGCCGCAGGAATGGCGGATCATGTTCCTGCGCTATGCGATCGGGGAGGGCGGGGCGGCCTCGTCGATCGCCGAGGTCGTACTGCGCATGCGCGACCGGCGCGCAATCACCGATACGGGGATTGACCAGGCCCTGGTCGCCGCCCTGGTCTCCCAGGAGGCTTTCGGCCAGGCGCGCCGAACCAACGAGACCTTCCATCCTTCGCCGGGCTCACGCGGCGCCGTGGTCGATCCGGAGTTCTCGCCGAGTCGCGCGGCCTATCCGTTCGGATGGGCCTTGACCGAAAGAGGCGAGGCGGGAGCCAGCCGGGCGCGGGTGCAGGGGCGACCGGTTCTCGCCTATCAGTCCCTGGCCGGCGGTTCGGGATCCGTGGCCGTCCAACTGCTCACCTTGCCGGCCGCAGCCTACCGTCTGGCGACCCGGACGGCGACCGGCGCGGCCGATCCCGGGGCCACGCCTTTCTGGACCTTGACCTGCGCCCAGGGCGGCGGGACGCAGATCGCCCTGCTGGACCAGCCGGCAGGGCCAGGAGCGGTGGCCGTCGCCGCGTTCGTCGTCCCGCCCGACTGCCCGGCCCAATGGCTGGTGCTGCACCTTCGAGCCAGTGACCAGGCGAGCCAGTCCGGTGCGATCGCCCGCGTCTGGGTGGACAGGCTATAGATTCAAACATTTGGAGCGCGTTCAGCAGGCGAAACCGCTCACACTTTCGCCCAACGCGCTCTAGGTCGGGTCCAGTCGAAACCGGCCCGCCAGGTGGAGGCCCAGCGGTCGCGTCCTTCGGCCCGCGCCGTGAAGCTGGAAGCCGACGGACTCGGCGAGGCGCGCCGAGGCGTCGTTTCGCGCATCGACCAGGTACCAGACCCGGTCCGCGTGGCGGGCCAGCCGCAGGGCCTCGGTGATCGCCGCCCGCGCCAGGCCTTGACCGCGCGCCGCCGGATCCGTCCAGAGATCGCCCAGTTGCAGGTCCCCGCGTCCCATGAACGGAAAGCGGAACCAGCGCGGTGTGACGATCAGCCTGTGCAGCCTGCGGCCGTCGCGCCAGAGCGTCAGTTCGACGAAGCCCGGCTCCGCGAACAGGCCCAACGCTTCGAACGCCCACCAAACCCAGTTGCTGGTCCGCCCGCGCGAGCCCCTCGGTGGAAAGCCCTGCTCGCAGGGACGCCAGGTCCGAAGGATGACGTCGCCGGGGAGATCGGCGCGCGGCGGGTTGGCGTCGGCAGCGCTCCGGTAGAAGAGGATGGTCAAGCCAGCTGTCCTGGCGGATCGGCGCGCGGCGGCGCTTCCTGGCGGCGGCAGACACGCCGCAATTCCTCTCCCGCGCCCCAACGAACCAGGATCGAGTCGACGCCCCTTAGCGCCAGGGGACGGGAAACGACCGCCAGGGCTGTCAGGCCGAGGATCATAAAATCGGTCGGCAGGTCGCGATGATCGATGTAGAGCAGGCCCAGCCGGCTCTTCCATGGACGGATGACCGCGTCATAGAGCGCGTCGGGGTCGGCGGCGCCGTCGAGGATGTCCGCTTCGTCCGCGAAGAGGATCGAGGCCAGGTCGGTGATTCCGGGTCTTACGCTCAGGAGCCGTGTCTCCTCGGCGCTATAACGGTCAACTCCGCCGCGACGGGTGTTCGGGCGCGGTCCGACCAGGCTCATGTCTCCGCGCAGGACGTTCCAGAACTGCGGGATCTCGTCGAGCTTCCAGCGGCGCACGACGTGGCCCAGGGGGGTGATGCGGCCGTCCGAGCGGCTCGTGGAGGCCGCGCCCCGGAATTCGGAATCTGGACGCATGGATCGCAGCTTGGCCATGCGGAAGTCGCGCTGGTCGCGCCCGACCCGCAGGCCCATGAAGAGGGGAGAGTGTCCGTCCTGGGTCCAGATGAGCAGCATCGCCAACGCCATCAGGGGCGCCGTTAGCGCCAGCGCCAGGACGGCTACGCCAATGTCGAGGATCCGCTTAAGCACTACGCGTCGCGCCGCGCCATCGGTGCGGGCGCTACTGGACGGTGGGCGCCTGGGCTGGTCGTCGTCGACATAAAAGGGCTCCCGAAAAGGCGATCGTCCACGACATGACATGCGCTCGGCCATAGGTTCTGCTCGTGACCGTTTTGGTTCAAGAACGCCGCCGCAGTTTGCCCAACCTTGTATTCACGCCGTGAAGCTGGCGCGGAGGGCGCGGCTCGACGCGTTTTCCGGCGAACACCAGCCCGCGCATGCCGCAGCAGCCGATCAGAACGCCGTGCTTGGAAGGGACCGGCGAAATGGCGCCAACGCCCAGGCCTCGCCGTGCCGATGGGGCTCCTTTGGGCGCCGTGCGCCGACGTCTGTCCGTGAAGTGGTGCGGGCGGCCGGAATCGAACCGGCATAGCCTTGCGGCTGACGGATTTTCGTACCACTTCGGCTTTCGCCGCCGTCCCGATATCGGGACGTTCGTGGTCTGGACTATCCCTTCACCATGCTCCGAAATCGGAGGTTAGGTGCTGCCCGTCTAGTCTCTACACCTTCCCTCGGAGAGGGCTTGGCTCGGGATCGCCATCTGACAGGGTTCCCCGAATTTGAGCAGTTCTACGTCCCGGATTTCCCCGGGCGCACTCAATCCTGTGGCTTAAGTCCGTTGCGTCTACCAGTTCCGCCACGCCCGCCTAAACCGAGCCGAGCTATAGTCGGCCAGGACTTGGTCGTCGAGGATTTCGAACGGTCTTCCGCGGCGCCCCCCGTTCATGCGGTGGATGCGGTAGTCGGCGATCATGCCCGTACGGGATGGGCGAGGAAGCTCGCCAAGGGCGGGTGTGGAACTGGCGCCCGGCTTCGCGGCGCCCGAGCGGAAACGCGACCGTTACGGCTCGACGCGGGGCCGACGCGTGATAGCGTCGCCGTCCTCGATCGTGCGGGACTGGGATGGTGATCATGCAGCGTGAACTGGCCGCTCTGGCGGTCCTGGCGGCGACCTGCGCCGCGTCCCTGGCGCCCGTCGCGGCCCAGGCGGCCGAGGTCGAGGTGGTGCGCGCCGCGCGGCTGCTGGATGTGGCCACGGGCAAGTATGTCGACAGGCCGCAGGTGGTGATCACCGACGGGCGAATCTCGGCGGTGGGCAAGGCGGGCGACGCGGTCCCGGCCGGGGCCACGGTGGTCGACCTGCCCGACGCGACCCTGCTGCCGGGCCTGATCGACATGCACGTGCACTTGGACAGCGTCGCCGAAATCGGCGGCTACAACGGCCTGCAGTACAGCGACGCCTTCTGGAGCGTCGTCCAGACCGCCAACGCCAAGCGCACGCTGGAAGCGGGCTTCACGACCGTGCGCAACGTGGGGTCGGAGGATTTCGACGACGTGGGCCTGCGCGAGGCGATCGACGAAGGCTATGTGCCCGGCCCACGCGTCGTCACCGCCACCTACGCCATCGGCGCGACGGGCGGCCATTGCGACCAGACCTTCTTCCCGCCGTCGATGAACCAGAAGAGCCCCTACAACGTCGACAGCCCCGACGAGGGGCGCAAGGTGGTGCGCACGCTGAAGAAATACGGCGCCCAGGTGATCAAGATCTGCGCGACCGGCGGGGTGTTCTCGCGCGGCGACGAGCCCGGCCAGCAGCAGCTGACCCTGGCCGAGATGCAGGCGATCGTCGATGAGGCCCACATGGCCGGGCTGAAGGTCGCGGCCCACGCCCACGGCGCGGCGGGGATCAAGGACGCCATCCGCGCCGGCGTCGACACCATCGAGCACGCCAGCCTGGTCGACGACGAGGGGATCAAGCTGGCCGTCCAGAAGGGCGCCTACTTCTCGATGGACATCTACAACACCGACTACACCCAGGCCGAGGGCGCCCGGAACGGCGTGCTGGAGGACAATCTGCGCAAGGACCGCGACATCGGCGAGGTGCAGCGCGAGAACTTCCGCAAGGCGTTGAAGGCCGGGGTGAAGATGGTCTATGGCACCGACGCCGGGGTCTATCCGCACGGGACCAACGGCAAGCAGTTCGCGGTGATGGTCCGCTATGGCGCGACCCCGCTGCAGGCGATCCAGGCCGCGACGATCACCGCGTCCCAGGCCCTGGGCCGCGAGAAGGACGTCGGCCAGGTGGCCGTCGGCCGCTACGGCGACCTGATCGGGGTGTTCGGCGACCCGCTGGAGGACATCACGACCCTGGAGGAGCCGGTGTTCGTGATGAAGGGCGGGGCGGTGATCGTGCGCCCCTAGATTGTCGCGCTGCTACACAATGTCGCGGCGGTAGCGGCGGGGAGTTAACGCCAAGGTTCCACTCGAATGCTAGGCCAGTGCCTTGTCGTTCTTGGAGCCGCTCCGGACCATGGGCCTGACCTCCGCTCACCGCGCGTTCCGCCGGACCATGACCCTGATCGCCGGCGGCAATCCCCTGTGCACGGCGTTGCTGGCGATCGTCCAGGCGGTGGAGGCCGAAGACCCGAGCATGGTCTGCAGCATCCTGCTGCTCGACGCCGAGGGCGAACGCCTGCTGCTCGGCGCGGCCCCCAGCCTTCCCGATTTCTACAACCAGGCCATTCACGGCGTCCGGATCGGCCCGTCCACGGGCTCGTGCGGCACCGCCGCCTTCACCGGCCGCCGGGTGATCGTCGAGGACATCCAGACCGACCCGCTGTGGGTGGACTACAAGGCGCTGGCCGCCGAGGCGGGCGTCGCCGCCTGCTGGTCCGAACCGATCCGCAGCGCCAGCGGCAAGGTGGTCGGCACCTTCGCCCTCTACCACCGCCAGCCCAGCACCCCCAGCGAGGAGGACGTGGCCTTCATCGAGGCGGCGGCCGAGCTGGCGGCGATCGCCATCGACCGGCAGCGGGCCGAGGACACCCTGATCGCCAGCGAGGCGCGCGCCCTGCGCGCCGCCCAGAGCGCCCTGGAGACGGCCAGCAATCTGTCCACCTTCTTCGAGGTGTCGCTGGACATGCTCTGCATCCGCGACCTGGAGGGGCGGTTCGTCAAGCTGAACAAGGCCTGGGAGACGGTGCTGGGCTATTCGGTCGAGGAACTGGTGGGCGCGCCGCTGCTGCCCCTGCTCCATCCCGACGACGTCGCCGCGACCAGGGCGCACATGTCGCGGGCCAACAGCCTGGGCGAGGTGGCCGGCTTCGTGAACCGCTACCGCCGCCGCGACGGCGAGTATCGCCAACTGGAGTGGCGCGCGCGACGGTCGGGCGACCTGATCTTCGGCGTCGCCCGCGACGTCACCGAGCGGCTGCGCGACCAGGCCGACATGGCCGCGGCCCGCAGCGCCGCCGAAGCCGCCAACCAGGCCAAGAGCGACTTCCTGGCCAATATGAGCCACGAGATCCGCACGCCGCTGAATGGGGTCATCGGCATCGCCGCGACGCTGGGCGACACACCGCTGACCCCCGCCCAGCGCGAGATGGTCGACCTGATCCGCTGCTCCGGCGCGACCCTGGAGCGGCTGGTGTCGGACATCCTCGACGTCTCCAAGATCGAGGCCGGCCAGATGACCCTCGAGACGGGCGTCTTCGACCTGGAGCGCGCCCTCGACGGGCCGCTGGACGTCACCCGCCTGCGCGCCGAGGACAAGGGCCTGCTGTTCCGGGTCGAGCGCGGCGAGAGCGCCCGCGGGGCCTTCCTGGGCGACAGCGTCCGCATCGGCCAGGTGCTGGGAAACCTGCTCTCCAACGCCCTGAAGTTCACCGACCGGGGCGAGATCGTCGCCCGCATCGAGGTCGAGCCCGTGGAAGGCCATCCGGCGAACGGCGGGGCGGACGCGCGCCTGGTCCTCGAGGTCGAGGACACCGGCGTCGGCTTCGACGCGGCGCAGGGCGAGATGATCTTCCAGCGGTTCAGCCAGGCGGACTCGACGATCACCCGCCGGTTCGGCGGCACGGGCCTGGGCCTGTCGATCAGCAAGACCCTGGTCGAGATGATGGGGGGCGAGATCTCGGCGCGATCGCGCCCGGGAAGCGGCAGCCTGTTCCGGGTGGTCCTGCCCTTGCGGCGGACCGACGGCCAGGACCTCGACGTCGCCGGCGAGACCGCGGCCGGCGCGGCGCCCAGCGATCGGCCCGAGGGGCTCCGCGTACTGCTGGCCGAGGACCACCCCGTCAACCAGAAGGTCGTGCAGCTGATCCTGGAGCCTCATGGCGTCGAGGTCACGGTGGTCGAAAACGGGGCCCTGGCGGTCGAGGCGTTCAAGACCGGGGCCTATGACCTGATCCTGATGGACATGCAGATGCCGGTGATGGACGGTCTGGCCGCGACCCGGGCCATCCGCCGGCTGGAGCAGCCTGGCCGGGCCGGCGCGCCCATTCCGATCATCATGCTCAGCGCCAACGCGATGACGCACCACCGCCGGGACGCCCTGCTGGCGGGCGCAGACCTGCACCTGGCCAAGCCGGTCACCGCGGCCGACCTGATCAACGGAATCGGCCAGGCGCTGGACGAGCGCGAACGCCGCGCGGTCTGAAAGCGGGCGGCTCGGCTTCACCTTTGGCCCGGCAGCGCCTAAATCGTGCGGCTCGCGGCGTTCGCGCCGACCGACCCTCCGCTCCAAGGCCGCGCCCGTGATCACCTTCGAAGACGTCTCCAAGACCTATGCCGGGCCTGGCGGGAAGGCGAGCGACCGCGCCGCCCTGGCCGGGGTCAGCCTGTCGGTCGCGCCCGGCGAGGTGTTCGGGGTGATCGGGGCCTCGGGGGCCGGCAAATCCACCCTGATCCGGCTGATCAACGGCCTGGAGACGCCGTCGGGCGGCAAGGTGATCGTCGACGGCGACGACGTCGCGGCCCTGGGCGTCGAGGGCCTGCGGTCCCTGCGCCGCCGGGTCGGCATGATCTTCCAGCACTTCAACCTGCTGTCATCCAAGACCGTGGCCGGCAATGTCGCCTTCCCGCTGAAGCTGGCCGGGCGTCCGGACGCCGAGGTCAAGGCCCGCACCGCCGAGCTGCTGGCGCGGGTGGGCCTCACCGACTTCGCCGGCAAGCACCCGGCCCAGCTGTCGGGCGGCCAGAAGCAGCGGGTGGGAATCGCCCGCGCCCTGGCCACCGGCCCCAAGGTGCTGCTGTGCGACGAGGCCACCAGCGCCCTGGACCCGGAGACGACCGAGCAGATCCTGGACCTGGTCTCGGGTCTCAACCGCGAGCTGGGCCTGACGATCGTGCTGATCACCCACGAGATGGACGTGGTCCGCCGCGTCTGCGACCGGGTGGCGGTGCTGGAGGCCGGCAAGGTGGTCGAGACCGGCCCGGTCGAACAGGTCTTCCTGCATCCGGCCAGCGCCACGGCCCGGCGGTTCGTGATGGAGGCGGACGGCGTTCCCGGCGAGGCCGGCGCCGCGGTCGACGGCCGCGTGGTCCGCCTGACCTTCCGCGGCGAGGCGACCTACAGGCCGATCCTGGGCGCGGTGGCCCGCGAGACCGGCGTCGACTATTCGATCCTGGGCGGCCGCATCCACCGCCTGCGCGAGACGCCCTATGGCCAGCTGACCCTGTCCCTGACCGGCGGCGACGTCGAGGCGGCGATCGCCCGGTTCCAGGCGGACGGCGTCCGGGTCGACCTGGTCACGGAGGCGGGCCGATGAGCGCGTTCATGGACAACATCGACTGGGCCGAGATCGGCCAGGCGACGCTCGACACCCTGTCGATGCTGGGCGGTTCGATGGTGCTGACGGTGATCCTGGGCCTGCCCCTGGGCGTGATCCTGTTCCTGACCGGACCCGGCCAGATGCTGGGCAACCGCCTCGCCAACGGCGTGCTGTCGCTGGTGATCAACATCCTGCGCTCGGTGCCGTTCGTGATCCTGCTGATCGTGATGATCCCGCTGACCGTGGCGCTGGTCGGCACCTCGCTGGGCGTGGCGGGGGCGATCCCGCCGCTGGTGGTCGGCGCGGCGCCGTTCTTCGCCCGCCTGGTGGAGACCGCCCTGCGCGAGGTGGACAAGGGCGTGATCGAGGCCAGCTTCGCCATGGGCGCCAGGCGTCGGCAGGTGGTGCTGGGCGCCCTGCTGCCGGAAGCCATGCCGGGGCTGATCGCCGCGGCGACGGTCACGGCCATCGCCCTGGTGTCCTACACCGCCATGGCCGGCGTGGTCGGGGCCGGCGGCCTGGGCGACCTGGCCATCCGCTTCGGCTATCAGCGCTTCCAGACCGACGTGATGGTGGTGACGGTCGTGTTGCTGCTGGTGCTGGTGCAGGCGTTGCAGATGGTCGGCGATGCGGTGGTGAGGCGGGTCTCGCACCGCTGAGGCGGCCCCCTCAGTCGGCTTCGCCGACAGCTCCACCAGAGGGGAGCACCTGGAACAATCGATCCTCCCCCTCTGGGGCAGGGCTATCGCATATGGAAATTCCGGCCCAAATCAGGGTTCGGACCGGCTTTGGCGCCACCTGGATCGACCCAAGGAAAGCTTCGGATCGCGCGCGAATACTGACTTTCGAGTCGGCTCCACTGCGCACCGAGATGGCCGTTTTTCCATATGCGATACCCCTGCCCTCTGGGGGAGGTGGCCCGAAGGGCCGGAGGGGGCTCACGGCTTGGGCCGATTTGGGCTAGGAAGCCCCATGACCGACGACGACATCCCCATCCTGTCCGCCCCGCCACTCGAGCATTGGGACGAAGGCTTCGCCCAGGGCCTGGTCGGCAAGACCATGCTGGTGAACCTGACCTTCCTCGACGCCGAGGGCGAGCTGGAAGGCCGCGAGGCGTTCTATGGCGTGGTGATCACCGCCGACGCGGAGGAGGGGATTCTGCTCGACCTGCTGGGCCCGCAGGACGGCGACACCACGACCCTGCCGCCCCAGACCTCCAACATCCGCCGCGCCGAGCCGGGGCTCTATCCGCTGACCGGCGGCGAGACGGTGGAAAACCCCGACTTCCTGTCCAGCTGGACGATCGCGGGACCGGAAGAGCCGGCGAACGACGAGGACGCATGAGCGACCAGCCTCAACCGGAATGGGATCAGGCCTTCGCCGACGCCTTGCTCGGCAAGACGGTGATCGTGGGCCTGACCTATGTAAACGACGCCGACGAGGTGACGCGCCGCGTGCAGATGCACGGTGTGATCGGCCTCGCGGACCGCATGGAGGGCGTCCGGCTGGATCTGCAAGGCGTGAAGGCGGGCCAGGCCTATTGGCTGCCGCCGCAGATCGACAACTTCGAACCGGCCGCGCCCGGCGTCTATCGCCTCAAGGAAACCGGAGCGGAAGTGGTTGATCCCGACTTCATCTCGACCTGGACCATCCACGCGCCAGTTACGGCCAACGATTAGCCCTGGTCGAACGGAAACGGCAGCCGGCCGGCCTTGAACAGGATCTGCGGGTTCTCGTCGTAGTCGCCCAGCTCGACGTCGGCCGAGGCGGCGAAGGCCACGACGCCTTCGCGCAGCGGGGCCAGGCGCTCGGCCTTGCGGCGGGCTTCCTCGGCGTCCTTGCAGCCGACCTGCTGCTCGGCCTTCAGGCCCTTGCCGCGGCCGGCCTTGTAGGCTTGGACGATGTAGACGGTTTCTCGGGCCATCCCTCTCCAGGCGCCCTGTTTGGCGGCGAGGTCAAGGCCGCGGCGGAAAATGATCCCAAGGCAAAGGGTTCAAGACTCTGCGCGCCGGTTCAGGAAAACTGATTTCCCGATCCGCCGGGAAGCGGGCAATACCCTACCTGCATAGTCGCCTTAATGGAGCCGTTCATGGTCGCCCGCCGCGCCCTTCTCGTCAGCCTCGCCGTCCTGTCGCTGGCCGCCTGCGGCAAGAAGCCCGCCGCCAGCGCCGGCGACACCCTGACCGTGGCCGCCACCGCCGTGCCCCACGCCGAGGTGCTGGAGTTCATCAAGCCGAAGCTGGCGGCGGAAGGGCTGAAGATCGACATCAAGGTCTTCAACGACTACGTCCAGCCCAACATCCAGGTGGCCGAGAAGCGCCTGGACGTGAACTATTTCCAGACCCTGCCCTATCTGGAGACCTTCAACGCCGACAAGGGCACGACCCTGATCCCGGTGATCGGCGTGCACATCGAGCCGCTAGGCGCCTATTCGCGCAAGGTCAAGGCGATCGGCGAGCTTCCCGACGGCGCCGTCGTGGCCATCCCCAACGAGGGCAGCAACGAGGGCCGGGCCCTGCTGCTGCTGGCCCGCAACGGGGTGATCACCCTCGGCGACCCCCAAAAGGCGCTGTCGACCCTGAAGGACATCACCGCCAACCCGAAGAACCTGAAGTTCAAGGAACTGGAGGGCGCGACCCTGCCGCGCGTGCTCGACCAGGTGGACCTGGCGGTGATCAACACCAACTACGCCCTGGACGCCAAGCTGGACCCCTCCAAGGACGCCCTGCTGATCGAGGACAAGAACAGCCCCTATGTGAACTACCTGGTGGGCCGGCCGGACAACAAGGACGACCCGCGCGTCCAGAAGCTGGCCAAGGCCCTGACCTCGCCCGAGGTGAAGGCGTTCATGGAGCGAACGTACCACGGCGCGGTGGTGCCGGCGTTCTGAACCAAAGCTCCCGAGCGCTATTCGGCCGGCTGAAGAGCGCCGGTCGACGGGTCCACGTTCAGCAGCACCGGCCGGTCGAGCGCGCCGTGGGGATTGATCACCGACATCACCAGGGGCGTGGCCTTCATCACCGCCACCGAGGCCCCTCGCGGCGTAAAGACCTCCTGCTCGGGATAGCGCGCCACGAGCATGGCGTTGAGCCGTCGAACCTCTTCGGAGCCGGTGACCTCGACGGCCTCGGCGGCCAGGGACAGGCCCCGCAGATCGGGCCCCTCGCCGTCGTGCCGCCCGATCGCGATCGAAATCCGGGGATCTCGCTGGATGTTGGCCAACTTTTGCCCGTCGCGGGCTATGACGAAGTACAGCACCAGGCCATCATGCACGTAGCCGACCAGGGTCGTCTGCGGCCAGCCGTCCGGGCGCAGCGTGGCCACGGCCATGACCCGGTTCTCCGAGAGGATCCGCAGCGCGGTCTCCTTGAGGGCTTCGGCGTCGACGCCTGTCGGGTGCATGGTGGTGTTTCCTGTTCGCTCGCCGACCGCGCTCCGGCGCGTGGCCCGTGGGGGCCTTGGCGAGGACCGAGCGCGCCAGGGTAGCACAAACGCCGCTCTTCCGCCGATCGTTGCGGAATCACATTCTAGCCTCGCCTGACATTTCACCGTACATATCAGGACGGACTTACCCGGAGCGCCGCCTTGCGACAGTTGATGGCCCCTGACGACGCCCTGGCCACCGGCCAAACAACCGGGGGCCGCGATCGGATGCTGGTGCTGGACATCTGCTCGTCCTCGGGGCTGGAGGACTGGTCGCCCGACCTGCAGAAGGCCAAGGTCTACGAGCGCATCCTGCTGGACCTGATCCTGGGCCGCCTGGCGCCGGGCGCGCGGCTGGACGAGCAGTCGCTGGCGGCGCGCTACGACGCGGGCCTGGCCGGGGTGCGCGACGCCCTGGGGCGCCTGGCCCTCGAGGGGCTGGTGATCCGCCGGGCCCGTTCGGGCACCACCGTGGCGCCGCTGGACCTGGTCGAGCTGCGCCAGGGCTACGAGGCCCGGGCCCTGATCGAGCCGCATTGCGCGGGCCTGGCCGCCAGGCACGCCAGCAAGGCCGAGGCCGAGGCCATCCGCGCGGCCTTCGACGGCGGCGAGCAGGCGGCCCGCGACCGCGACCTGCCCGCCCTGGTGGCCATGGACCAGCGCTTCCACGCCGCCGTGGCCCGGGCCGGGGGCAACATGGCCCTGGCCCGCATCCTGATCCCCCTGCAGCACAAGGCCGCGCGCTACTGGGTGTTCTCGTTCGGCGCGGCCACCGAGGCCGAGCTGATCGCCGATGTCGAGCAGCACCGCGCCGTGGCCGACGTGATCGCCCGCGGTGACGTCGAGGGCGCCCGGCTGGCCATGATGCGCGTGCTCAACATCATGCCCGAGGCGACCCGGCCGATGGTTCAGGGGTAGGGCGCGGCGCGCGGGGTGGGGGACACGCCCTCGCCCCATGCCCGTGCAAGTCCGGGTCGGCCGGAGGGCTTTAGTACCCCCTGTTTGTGGCGTGGTTCATCTAATGACGGTGTTAGTATAATTCTTTCTGAAATGTCAGATAACGTTTTGACGAACGTTGCGTAAGGTCTCATTGGCTAGCTTCACCGCCTCATTCGGCGGATCTGGAGCTTTCACGATGTCGATCCGCGCCTGCCTGCTCGCCTCCGCCATGGCCGTCGGCGTCTTCGCCTCGGGCCAGGCTTTCGCGCGGGAGGGGGCCGAGGACGCGCCCCAGGCCGACGCCGTCGACGCGGTGATCGTCCTGGCGCGCGACAAGGCCGGCCTGCTGGAAAAGCAGCCCAGCACCACGGTGTTCGGCCTGGAAAAGCCGCTGCTGGAAACCCCGCGCTCGGCCAGCTTCGTCAGCGACACCACGCTGGAACGGTTCGGCATCGAGACCATCGACGGCCTGACCGCCGTCTCGCCCGGGACCTACACGGCCAGCTTCTACGGCGTGCCGGGCGCCCTCAACATCCGCGGCACCCTGGCCGAGAACTATTTCCGCGGCTTCAAGCGCATCGAGAACCGCGGCACTTATTCGACGCCGATCGGCGGCGCGGCCCGGATCGAGATCGTGCGCGGCCCGCCGACCCCGATCTACGGCGCGGGCAAGGTCGGCGGCATGCTGAACTTCATCCCCAAATCGGCGCGTGACGAGGGGCGGTTCCTGACCGACCCCAAGGGCGAGATCACCGCCACCTTCGGCGCCTATGACAAGAAGAACCTGACCGGCCAGGTCGCCCTGCCGGTCAAGCTGGGCGTGGCCGACGGCGGCGTCTACGCCTATGGCGAGATCGACGATTCCAAGAGCTTCTACCGGGGCCTCCACCCCAAGCGCCAGCTGGCCGAGGTCTCGGCCGACTTCGACCTGAACAACGGTTGGAGCACAGTCTTCGGCGGCATGGTCTATCACTCGACCGGCGACATCCAGACGCCGGGCTGGAACCGCCTGACCCAGGACCTGATCGATCATCGGACCTATGTCACCGGCCGCGACACCTCGCTGGTCGACGCCGACGGGAACGGCCGGATCACGCCCGGCGAAGTGGGCCCGTATCCGTTCGGCAGTTCGCTCTACATCCCCTACTTCGGTTTCCCCGCCAGCGACGCCAACCATACACTGGACGCCGGGGTCGGGACCACCAGGCTGGATCCGCGCACCGTCCATGTCAGCGCCGCCGACTTTTCCAAGACCTGGACCAACACGCTCTATTTCGACCTGGCCAAACGGTTCGGCGACGACAGCGTGCTGAAGCTGCAGCTGTTCTACGACGACCAGGAGAACAAGCGCTTCGTCTCGTACGGCTATCCCGCCTGGTTCGACAGCTCGGTCTGGGAGGCGCGGGCCAGCTACGCCTTCAAGCGCGACTTCGGGGCGATGAGCGCCGAGACCATCGTCGGGGCGAGCTACCGCGACTTCTCGGGCCGCCGGCGCGAGAGCTTCAACAGCGGCATGATCGCCATCGACCGCCGCGACATCTCGGTCGGCGCCCAGCCCAACGACATCATCGACAGTCCGTTCAGCGCAGAGCCCGCCGGCGTCCAGGGCCTGGAATGGGAGAACGACAACCGGGGCGCCTGGAGCCAGGCGGGCCTGTTCTTCACCAGCGACGTCAAGCTGGGCCAGCGCCTGACCCTGACCCTGGGCGGCCGCTACGACTGGTACGACGTCGAGGCCGAGGACACCGGCGTCCTGCCGTTCACCGTCGCGGGGCGCCAGGCCGACGATCGCGGGAAGGCGACCTACAGCGCCAGCCTGACCTACCAGACCCCGGTCGGCCTGATGCCCTATATCAGCTACGCCAAGGCCTCGGCCCTGGAGGTCAGCCAGGCCGGCGAGATCGCGCCGGGCCTGGTCGCCGACGGCTCGTGGCTGTCGGACAGCGACCTGGCCGAGGCGGGGGTGAAGTTCCAGCTGCTGCGCGGGACGCTGGTCGGCTCGCTGGCCGCCTATCGCCAGAACCGCACCCAGCTGTCGGGCCTGACGCCCGTCGTGCAGGGCACGCGCGCCAAGGGTGTCGAGCTGGAGGTCCGCTGGCTGGCCTCGGAGCACCTGAGCTTCACCGCCGCGGCCAACGCCCAGCACACCACGGTGAAGGGGCCGGACAACTCGTTCCAGTACATCCCGGCCTATACGGCGGGCGTGCCGGGGGCCCAGGCCTATGGCGGCAGCTATGTCGTCTGGACGTTCAGCGGCCTGCCGGGGCGCGGCGGCGACTACGACTACACCCTGATCCCCAAGTCGGTGGTCAGCCTCTACGGGGCCTATACCAGCGACCGGCACGACTGGGGGCAGGCCGGGGCGACCCTGGGCGTCACCCACGTGACCAAGACCTCGGGCACCGTGCAGAACGCGGTGACCTATCCCGCCTACGCCGTGGTCAACGCCTCGGCCTATGTCACGCGCGGGCCGTACACCGCCGAGCTCAACATCGATAACCTGTTCGACAAGCTCTATTTCACCCCGGACGCCGACACCTATGCCAATCTGGGGGCCCTGCCCGGCAAGGGGCGGGAGTGGCGCGTGACGCTCAAGCGGAGCTTCTGATGACGGGCCATGACGCCCCCTCCGTCCGCTTCGCGGCCACCTCCCCCGTTGCACGGGGGAGGAGAAGGTCCATGTCCCTTCCTCCTCGCCCGCAAGGCGGGGAGGTGGCGCGCGGCGTAGCCTCGTGACGGAGGGGGCGTTCCCGCGCCTTGAATGGAGAACACGGCATGCCGGACCTTGAGACCTCGATGTCCTCCCGCTGGCGCCCCTGGCTGCTCGTCGCCGTCTTCAGCCTGCTGCTGTTCCTGATCACGGCCGCGACCTATTCCTCGCTCGGCGTGGTCATCCCGGCCATGGTTCCGGAGCTGGGCTGGAGCTGGGAGCACGCCTTCCTGGGGTTCACGATCCTGGGGGTGTTCACCGGCCTGTCGTCCTGGCTGCCGGCCCTGCTGATCCGGCGGATGGGCGTGCGCGGGACGGTCCTGGTCGGGGTGGCGGTGATGGCCGGCGGGCTCTACTGCCTGTCGCGGGTCCACGCCCTGCCGATCTATTTCCTGGGGACGGCCCTGTGCGGGATCGGCTTCCAGATGGCCGCCCTGATCCCCGGCACCCACGTGCTGTCGGCGATCTTCAAGGCCCGGGCCCTGCCGTTCGGCGTCTATTTCACCTTTGGCGCCCTGGGCGGGGTGGCGGGGCCGTGGATGGTTGTCGGCGTCCTCTCGGCGACCCACAATGACTGGCGGCTGTACTGGGCCCTGCAGGCGGTGGTGGTGGGCCTGGTCGGCCTGGTCTGCGCCGTCGCCGTGGGCGGGCCGCGCTGGCTGGCGCAGGCCGGCGCCGCCCTGGACCGCGAGCTGGACGCCGAGGCCAAGGCGGGCAGGGCGCCCGGCCACGTCTATCACACCGACCACGAATGGAGCGTCCGCGACGCGGTGCGCACCCCGCAGTTCTACGTGCTGCTGGCCGCCTATTTCAGCCACCTGCTGGCGGGCGTCAGCGCCGCCAGCCTGACCCAGGCCCACCTGACCCAGCTGGGCGTCGCCGGGGCGGTGGCGGCGGGCATGCTCAGCCTGGAAGGCGGCATGCAGGTGGCGGCCCGGCTGGGCGGCGGCGCGATCGGCGACCGGGTCGATCCGCGCTGGCTGCTGGTGTTCGCCCAGGGGCTGCTGGTGGTCGGACTGCTGGCCCTGTCGCGCGCGACCACGCCGCTTCTGCTGGCGCTCTACGCCGTCGGGGTGGGGATCGGCTTCGGCCTGACGGTGCTGGCCGTCAGCCTGCTGCTGCTGAACTATTTCGGCCGCCGCAACAATGTCGAGCTGTTCTCCCTGACCTGCCTGATCGGGGCGGTGTCGGCGGCGGGGCCGTTCGTCGGCGGCGCCATCCGCGACCGTGTCGGCTCGTTCACCCCGGCCTTCCAGCTGTTCGCGGCCCTGACGGCGGTGGTGTTCCTGGCGGCGCTGTTCATGCGGCCGCCGAGGCCGAGGTCGGCCTGACCGGCGCGCAAAGAAAAAGCCGCCCCGACCGAAGTCGGGGCGGCTCCTTCGCGTGTCCGCGAGAGACGCTTAGAACGCGACCTTCAGCGAGGCGGTGACCGCCGCGTGATAGATCGAGCCATAGTTGCTCTTGTTGGTGTCCGAATAGCGGATGTCGGCGCTGACGTGGTCGGTGATCGCGGCGGTGACGCCGGCGTTCCAGGTCACGTAGCTGTCGGTCGCGCCGCCGAAATAGGTCGAGGCGTCGACTTCCTGACGGCCCAGGGCGCCGCTCAGGGTCAGCTTCTCGCCGATCGGGGCCGAGCCGTTCAGTTCGTAGTACAGCGCTTCGCCGCCGTCGCCCGGGAATTCCGGCGAGTAGTAGAAGGCGGCGCCGACGGTGGCCGGGCCCACGGCGGTCGAGGCCGCGGCCTTGACTTCGGTGTAGCTGTACGAGCCCGGAGCGCCGTTCTTGTCCTTGGTGTAGCCGTAGTAGATCACGCCCAGGTCGAGGTTGAAGGCGCCGACGGTCGGCTTCACGCCGGCGTAGACGTCGATTTCCTGGTCGGGGTTGGGGGTGCCGAAGTCGACGTTCGACGTCCAGACGCCCGCATAGCCGATGCCGTAGGTGGCGTCGACGCCGCCGAACACCTGGCCATTGGTGTTGGTGTTGCTGATGCCGCGGAAGATGTAGTCGCTGGCCACGCCGACGTTGTACGACAGCTTCAGGCCGCTTTCGTCCTGGGCCATGGCGGCGCCGCCCATGGCGACCGAAGCGGCGGCGGCGACCAGCGCCAGTTTCAGAAACTTCATGTGTTCTATCCCCTTTATTCTGTTTTGTCGGCGGAAGGGCTTGGAGCCTTCACCGATCAGCGACGCCTGCAAGCGCGTTGAGCACAACGGCAGTAGTTGTCGAGCAGGCCTTTGTTGCAATCTTGCTGGTCAAATCGCCAGCAGAAAGCGCGCCGGCGGCGCAAAGTTTGGGCGGAGTGTGACGATTTTGCTTCAGAAGTGGCGTCAGGCGCCACAGTGTCAACGGAAAGATTGTTTCGGCTTTACCTGCGGCTTTAGCGCATCGCCAAGCTTGCGCCGCCCAGGTGCAGGCCGGCGTCCACCAGCAGGGTTTCGCCCGTGACGTGCCGCGAGGCGGGCGAGGCCAGGAACACGGCGGAGCCGGCGATGTCCTCGGCGGTGGAGGCGACTTTCAACGGCGTGGCCGCGGCCGCCCCCGACCGCAGGCGGTCGACGCGCTCGGCGTCCATGGCCTTGCCGAACCAGGGGGTGTCGATGAAGCCGGGGCAGACGGCGTTGACCCGGATGCGCGGCGCCAGGGCCCTGGCCAGGGACAGGGTCATGGTGGTCAGGGCGCCCTTGGAGGCGGCGTAGGGCACCGACGAGCCGTTGCCCACCACGCCGGCGATCGAGGCGGTGTTGACCACCGCGCCCGGCCGCGGCGCGGCCTCCAGCAGGCTGCGGGCCGCGCGGACCATCTGGAAGGCCCCGACCACATTGACCGCGTAGAGCCGCAGGAAGTCCTCGGCGTCGACCGCGTCGAGGTCGGCGTGGTCGGGCGCGAACTTGGTGATCCCGGCGTTGTTGAACAGGGCGTCGATCCGGCCCGAGCCCGCCGCCGCCTGGGCGATCCTGCGGCAGTCTTCGTCCTGGGCCACGTCGCCCTGGACCAGGACGGCCCTGGCCCCTTCGGCCTCGACCAGGCGGGCGGTTTCCTCGGCCTCGTGGGCGCTGCGGGCGAAATTGACCACGACGAGCCCGGCGCCGCGCCGCGCGGTCTCCACCGCCATGGCCCGGCCCAGGCCCGTGGAGGCGCCGGTGACGACCACCGTGAAGCCGTCGAAATCGCGTCCGCTCATCGCGCGCTCCCGTCCCAACATCTGTTTGACGTCACGATAGCGACGCCGCGCGCGCTTGTCTCGCGGGGGCGTGGGGCCTAGATGACCGTCCATGACCGAACTTCATGTGACCCAGCTGGGCCAGGTGGTCGAACCCGCCGCCAGCCCCGACCAGGCCGTCCTCGAGCGCGTGCCCAATCCGCAGAGCGACGTGACCTACCTGGCGCGCTTCGTGGCCCCTGAATTCACCTCCCTGTGCCCGGTGACCGGCCAGCCCGACTTCGCGCACCTGGTGATCGACTACGCGCCGGGCGACTGGCTGATCGAGAGCAAGTCGCTGAAGCTGTACCTGACCAGCTTCCGCAACCACGGCTCGTTCCACGAGGACTGCACGGTCAAGATCGGCCGCAAGATCGTCGAGATCGCGGCCCCGCGCTGGCTGCGGATCGGCGGCTACTGGTATCCGCGTGGCGGCATCCCGATCGACGTCTTCTGGCAGACCGGCCCGGCGCCGGAGGGCCTGTGGGTTCCGGACCAGGGCGTCGCGCCCTATCGCGGCCGGGGCTGACCGCCCCGCCATTGCACGGGCGCGGATCGGGCGTTCCACTTCGGAAGCGAAAAGCCTCGTCCTTCGACAAGCTCAGGATGAGGCCTTTCTACCGCCGACACCTGTAAATGGCCCTCGTCCCGAGCTTGTCGAAGGACGAGGCCACGCGCGGCGAAGACCCATAGGCCCTATCTCGGCGGTTGCTGAGCCGGCGGCGGGGTCGGGACCGCCGGCGGCCGCTGGCCCGGTGGCTGCACCGGGCGGGACGGGCCGATCAGCTTGCGGAAGCTGATCCGCACCGTCCGGCCGATCGGGTCGCGATAGTCCGGCTGGTAGGCCTGTGGCGTGAGGCCCAGACGGTCGTGCACGTCCTGGCGGGTGTCGAACAGGTTCTGGGCCTGCAGTTGCACGCGCGAGCCGCGTAGCCACGGATGGGCGCGCAGCAGGTCCGGGCGCGACGACAGGTCCGCGAACAGGTTCAGGCTGAACGTCGACTGGTCGCTGAAGAACAGGTCCTGCTGGGCCGTCGCGCCGTTCAGGCGATAGCCGCTGCGCCAGCTGCCGTTCAGGAACGCGCCCATCCCGCTCTTGAAGACGCCGACCTGCAGCTGGACCTCGTGCTCGGGCCCCGCGCCCGACCCGCCGTCCAGGCGGTCGATGACCGGCAGGCCGTCGCGGATGGTGACCTCGTCCTTCAGTTTCCAGGTGTGGTAGAGCGAGACCTGGAACTGGCCCTGGCCGGGGCGCGGACCGTTGCGGAAGCCGCCGCCACGGAAACCGCCGCCACCGCCACCGCCGCCGCCGCCCGGACCGGCGCCGGGACCGCCCTCGGGCCCACGGCCGCCGCCGCCGCCGCCGCCGCCGGGAGGCGGGCCGCCGCCGAAACCTGGCGGCCCCGCCCGCGGCTTGCCGAACGGACGCGACAGGTTGAAGCCCCAGCGGATCTGCTCCTGCTCGGACTTGGCGTAGTTCACCGGCCGCGAGTCGACCGAGATCAGCCGGCCGTCGGCGTCGCGGACGATCCGGTCGGGGAAGGCCTGCTCGATGTCGGCGGTGATGGCCGGGAAGTTGTTGATCGAGTCGTCGATCCGCGTGGCCGTATAGTTGGCGCTGATCTGCAGGTTGGTCTTGGCGTCCTTGGGCAGGGGCCGGATGTTGACGCTCAGCTTCATGACCTGGCGGCTGTCGGACACCAGGTTCGGGTTGCCGCCCTCGATGCGCGTGGCCAGCACGGACTGGCCGGTGTTGAAGTCGTAGATCGAGACGTTCGGCGTCGACAGGATCGGGTCGTTCAGCTGCGACGGCGTCGGGGCGCCGTCCTCGCTGGTGTAGCTGACCAGGAAGCTGAGCGGATTGATCGGCGACCAGTTGGCGCCGGCGCCCAGGGTCGTCAGGCCGCCGAAGTCGGACAGCTGCTCGTACTCGCCGTTGAAGTTGACCGACAGGTCGCCCAGCGCCGGCAGCACGCCCTTGTCGCGGTCGGCGATCGGGACGTTCAGGCTGGCTTGCAGGTTGCCGCTGGTGCGCGAGATGTCGCGGTCGACCACCACGCCTCGGCGGACGCTGCGGGAGTCCAGGGCCTGGGTGTCAGCGCCGACCTTGAACGTGGTCGAGACGCCGCCGGCGGGGGCCTGCAGCAGGTTGCCGACGAGCACGACCTCGGCGTTGGCGGTGTTGGAGGTCGACTTGGCGGTGTCGGGCGAGACCCGGGCCAGCAGGGTCGAGGGGATGTTGCCGAACGGGTTGAGCGCGGGATCGCCGGCGGCGACGCCGGCCGCGAAGGCCGCCGCATCCAGGCCGCGTCCGGTGCTGGTGTCGGTGGTGGAATAGACGTAGCCGCCGGTGGCGCTCCAGCGCCACTCCTTGATCCGCCCGTTGGCCGCCGCCGACACCGTGGCCTTCTGGGTGTCGGTCTTGCGGGCCATCGAGACGTAGTCGTCGGCGTAGCGGTAGAGCTGGACGTCCTGGCTGAACGGCGAGAACGGGTTGGTTTCGGGCACCTCCAGGCGGATGCCGGGCAGGCCGAGATACGAATAGGAGGTGGAATCTTCGAACGATCCGCTGAGCGTGGCCATCGACGACTTGCCCACCGGCCGGGTCAGGGCGCCGGTCAGCGAGGCCGAGGTCCCCCGCGGCGCGAGGCTGCGCCAGGCGGTCAGGTCGTCCGTCGCGGCGGTCCCGGCGTTGGTCGCGAAGTCGGCCAGGCTTGCGGGACCGCCCAGGGCCGCGGTCGGAACCGGCGTGACGGTGACCGGCGAGCCGACCAGGGCGGTCAGGTCCGGATCGATCGGCTGGAAATAGACGCCGTTGGCGATGTCCGGCGGCTGGAGGGCCAGGCCCGTGACGTTGCCGGTCAGGTCGTAGGGCTGGCCCGACGGCGTGCGCACGATGTCGCGGTCGTTCTCGAACAGGGCCGTGTCGTGCGAGACCTTGCCGTTGAACAGCCAGCGATTGTCGCCCTGGACGCGGAAGAAGGTGCTCTGCAGGTCGGTGGACGTGCGGTCGCCGGCGGTCGGGACCTTGACCCCCGCCTCGGTGGTCAGGGCGCGGAAGCGGCGGCGCAGGACGATGTTCACCACCCGCTGGTCGGCGCGGTAGCCGTAGGTCAGCGACACTTCCTCGGGCAGGATCTCGAAGCGCTCGATGGCCTCGGGCGGGATGTCGCGGATCTCCTGGAAGCCCGAGATGCGGCGGCCGTTGACCAGCATCACCGGCTGGCCGTCGCCACGGCTCTGGCTGGTGCGCAGCTGCGGCTCCAGGAAGGCCATCAGTTCGGAGATGCTGCCGGCCCCGTAGGCGCGGATCTGGGCCGGGTTGAGCGTCAGCTCGGGCTTGATGTCGCCCTCGACCGAGCCGCGCGGCTTGCCGGCCACCACCTCGACCGCGTCGACCTCGGCAGCGTACGGATCGGCCTCGGCGGGCGCGGCCTGCTGCGGCGCCCTCTGGACCTGCGCCGGAGGGTCTTGCTGCGCCGGCGCGGCTTCGGGCGCGCCGTCCAGGGCGGTGGTCATGCCAAGGATCAGGAGGGAGAGCGTCATAAACCCCGTCGGCCGTAAGTTATGGTCGGCGTGTAGGTACGCAGACAACGTCGAGCTTGGCCTTAGGCAATGCAAGGCCGTGTAACAAGTTACGGATGCTTAAGGTGGATTTGATGCAGGACTGTTACACAAAATGTCGCGACTGATGCACGACAAAGCCTGCGCCCCGCAAGTCCCACGCCTTGGGATTGGAGACTAGTCGAGTGGCGGTTCTGTGGCGTCGGGCCGCTATTCGAGCCGGCTGGGCGGGAATAAAGGCGCCGGACCGATGCGAAAACGCCACAGGGACGCGCGTGACGTTCAGTCGGCGGACCATTCGGTGGTGATCGCGCCGATGTCGGGCCGCACCCGCTCCTGCGGGGCCTCGGTCGAGGTTCCCAGATAGAGGAAGCCGGCCACCCGTTCGTCGTCGGTCAGGCCGAGGATGGCCTGGGCGCGCGGGTCATAGGCGTACCAGTCGGTGATCCAGTTGGCCCCCCATCCCATGGCGGCGGCGGCCAGCAGCATCTGCTGGCAGACCGCCGAGGCGCTCTGGCGCTGTTCCCATTCGGGGATCTCGCCGGGGATGTGGCGCGAGATCACCGTCACCGCGACCGGCGGACGGGTCAGCTTGCGCAGGGCGGCGTTGGCCTTGGCCGGATTGGCCTGGCTGTCGGCGAGGGCGGTGATCTTCTCGGCGAAGGCGTCCTTGGCGGGGCCGCGCAGGATCACGAACCGCCAGGGCGCCAGCTTGCCGTGGTCGGGCACCCGGGCGGCCAGGCGCAGCAGGTCGGCCAGCTGGGCGTCGTCGGGGCCCGGCGCGACCAGGCTCATGGCCGAGGCCGATCGCCGCCTGGCCAGGAAGTCCAGCACCGCCGGCGACGGCTCGATCGGCAGCACTTCACCGAATTCTGGGGCAGGGGGGACAGAACCGGTCAAGACGACCTCCGGGAAGCAGGATAAGCAGCACACCTATGGCCGAGCCTCGGTCGCCACAAGTCGCGAGTCGTTCGCATGTCCGAAAAACTGCCTTGGCTCAAAGCGCATGGGACGCCGTGGAGCGTGACCCGGGAGACCGTCGTCTACGACAACCCTTGGATCACCCTGACCGAGTACGACGCCGTCGCCCCCACGGGCCGGCCGGCGCTCTACGGCAAGGTGGCATTCAAGAACCGGGCGATCGGCATCGTTCCGCTGCACGCCGACGGCACGGTCACCCTGGTGGGCCAGCACCGGTTTCCCCACGCCAACTACAGCTGGGAGATCCCCGAGGGCGGCGCGCCGCTGGACGAGGATCCGCTGGACGGGGCCAAGCGCGAGCTGGCCGAGGAGGTCGGGCTGCAGGCCGCCGACTGGCGGCTGATCCTGACCATGGAGCTGTCCAACTCGATCACCGACGAGATCTGCCACGGCTATCTGGCCCTGGACCTGACGCCGACGGCGACCGCGCCGGACGACACCGAGGATCTGGCCATCGCCCGCGCGCCGTTCGGCGAGGCGCTCGACGCGGCGGTGTCCGGCCACATGCCGGACTCCTTGACGGTGGCTTTACTGCTCCGGGTGCACCATATGGCGGTGAAGGGCGAGTTGCCGGCCGACCTGGCAAAGCTTGTGCTCGCCTGACGACGGTCTTAAGTGCGCGGATGGTTTCGCGCGCCAGTCGCTGAAACCTGGGCGCCTGGAGCATTTCTCAAAAAGATGCTCTATAGGCGGCGTGGGAGAGGAGAGCCCGGTGGCCAAGCATCTCGAGGTCGTGACGCAGGAAACGACGCCGCCCGTCTGGGCCGCGCTGCGCAACCAGGCCGAACACGCCGCCAAGGCCGAGCCGGCCCTGGCCTCGCTGCTCAACGCCGTGATCCTCAGCCACGACAACCTGGCCGACGCCTTGACCTTCCAGCTGGCGCGCAAGCTGGGCGACCAGGAGATGCGGGCCATGACCGCCCGCGAGTTCGCCGCCGACGCCTTCGACAGCGATCCGGCGCTGGTGACCGCCGCCGAGGCCGACCTCGTGGCGGTGTTCGAGCGCGACCCGGCCACCAAGGGCTATGTCCAGCCGTTCCTGTTCTTCAAGGGCTTCCTGGCCCTGCAGACCCACCGCGTGTCGCACTGGCTGTGGAGCCAGGGCCGCGAGACCCTGGCCTTCTATCTGCAGAGCCGGGCCAGCGAGGTCTTCCAGGTCGACATCAACCCGGCCGCCCGCATCGGCCAGGGCGTGTTCATCGACCACGGCACCGGCATCGTCATCGGCGAGACCGCGGTGGTCGGCGACGACGTCTCGATGCTGCACGGCGTGACCCTGGGCGGCACCGGCGCCGAGCGCGGCGACCGCCACCCGAAGATCGGCAAGGGCGTGCTGCTGGGCGCGGGCGCCAAGGTGCTGGGCAACATCACGATCGGCGACTACGCCAAGGTGGCGTCCGGCTCGGTGGTGCTCAAGCCCATCCCGCCGCACTGCACGGCCGCCGGCGTGCCGGCCCGCATCGTCAACTGCCCCACCTGCGAAGAGCCGGCCCGGACGATGGACCACACGCTGGCCGACGTGGTCTACGACTACGTGATCTAGGGACCGATCGCCGTTCAACGCCCCGCGTGGACGAGGTTTTCAGCCCGATCGCGCGCAGCTCAGTTCGACGGAGGCAGCGCGTCCAGCCGGGCCTGGTAGTCCCGCACCAGGGCCGGATCGGCGTCCTGGCGGTGCTTGGCGAGGAAGGCGGTCAGGGCTCCTCGATATTCCGCGATGAACGCCGGGTTGCCGGGGCTGACGGCGAACTGGTTGGCCGCCTTGTCGACCGGCCCGCGGTCCCGGTCGATCCTGTACGCCTTCCCGTAGGGCGAGAGGTCGCGCATGATCACCAAGTTGCGCGGGAAGCCCGGGACGTATTTGGCGACGAAGACCTCGCCCTCGGGCGGGATCAGGATCTCGTTGGTGATCGGATAGATGCTGGCCGTCATGGTGGTGAAGCCCGTCACCACGTCGCGGCCGTCCGCCGTCTTCAGCACCGCGTCATAGGCCCATATGGGCTGGTCGTTGAGGGTGGAGCTGGTTTCCTCCGAATGGGTCACGACCGCCGTGCCGGTCTCGCCGAACGCGTTGAGGAACAGCGCGTTGAAGATGTGGCCGGTGAAGATGTTGGCGATGCCGAAGAAGAAGAAGGGCGCCATCAGCAGGGCCCAGCCCGGATGGCCCCGCCACCTGGCCATCCCCAGACCCAGCAACGCGCCGACGAGCACGAGGACGGGCCACGACAGAAGCGGGTGCTGGGCGAGGCAATACAGGATCGCCGACAGGATCGTCATGAAGGGGCTGTCCCGACAGAAGGCGCGCCGTGCGCGTTACCGGGCGCGTTACTGGCCCTTGGACTTTTCGTAGGCTTCCAGGGCCGCCCGGTCCTCCTTCGAGACGAATTCGCAGGCCAGCAGCGTCTTGCCAGGCAGAGCGGCGCTTTCCCGGGCGACGATCGAGACCGTTCCGGCGTCGGGCCGGGGCTGCTCGGCCGACGGCAGTTCGCGCGCGTAGCCCCTGGTGGACGTCCCGAGCAGGTTGGAGCCCTCGGGCTTGAGCTGGTAGCGCTGGGCCAGCGCCTCGGCCTGCTGGCCCTGGACCAGGACGCCGACCGATGTGCCGGCGAACACCACCTCGCTGGTCTTGAAGCCGTCCTGGCCGAGGTCCTGCGGCAGCTTGTAGACATAGGCCGTCAGCAGCGAGGTGTCGGGCTTGGCCAGCTTCTCGGCCGCTTCGTACAGCGCCGTGGCCGAGTCCATCGTATAGGGCGGCTTGCAGAGGGCGGCGTCGTAGAAGGGCTCCGCCGCCAAGGCGTCGGCGGCCGGGAGCGTTCCCGCGGTAATGGCGAGGGCGAAAAGCTTGCGACGCATCGGTGCTCCCTACTGGCGGTTCATCGGCGATGATTCCTCACCCAGGATAGCAACCGTCGGGGCGTATTTCGCGATAAAGTCGCAAATGCGAGCGATTCCGCCAGGAAAAAGGGCCGCTCCCGGAGGAGCGGCCCTTGCTGTTTCGCAAGTCGAAGCGGTGGCTAGTACACCACCCCGCCGACGCCGCCGTCCAGGCTGAGGCTCAGGCCCGAACTGGACTGTTCGCGCACCGTCTCCTCGCGATAGGCGGTGTATTTCTCGGTGGTCAGGATGGTCAGGACCTTCACCCCGGCGCCGTAGCGGCGCAGCAGAGAGCGCTCGTTGCAGTCCCGGGCCGGGCGTTGGGGGCGGCAGGACAGGGCGCCGCCGCGGCCGTCGGGGCCGCCGGCCAGGCCGGAGCCGCCGCCACCGCCATAGCCGGAACCGGAGCCGCCGCCGTAGTAGAGGGCTTCGTTCTTGCCGCAGACATAGGTCTCGCCGCCGAAGTTGGCCGCGCTGTAGCCTTCATAGGCGCCGACCACATACTGCATGCGCGAGCCGGCGATGCAGCGATAGAGTTCGCCGTCGTAGCCGCCGTCGATGTCGCGGTCGGGCGTGACCTGCGAGGCCGGGTGGGGAATGTCGCGGTCGTCCAGGCAGACGGCGCGGATGACCACGCGCTTGAACTTGGTGCGGGTGGCCTCGTAGGAGGCGCGACGGCGGGCTTCGCCGCCCTCGACGTTCAGGCCCTGGATGTAGCCGGTCGAGACCGGGCCGGAATAGTAGCCGCCGTGGGTGCCGCCGCCGTAATAGACGGTCGAGCCGGCCGAGGCCCCCGCGCCCGCGCCGGCGCTGGACCCGGCCGTGGCCGTGCTGGTCGCCGAGGCGTTGGCGTTGACCACGACCGAACCGCCCACGTGGATGTTGATGCCGGGCACATAGACGTTGTGACCGCCGCCGCCGCAATTGTTGCAGCCGGGCGGGGTGGGCGGCCGCGGCGGGGCCGGCGGCGGCGCGCAGCAGGGCGGGGGCGGCGGCGTGCAGCCGCTGTTGCACTGGGCGTAGGCGGCTCCCCCGAGCACGAGCGCGCCCAATCCGGTCGCCAGGCTGATCCACAGCTTGGGCAAGGTCATTTTCGGCGCCTTCATCGGCCTTTTCCCTTCACAACACGCCAGCGTGTCGCTCGGCCAAAGGCCAAGCAAGTTTCACGCCATGTCCGCCGCTCCACCGGGAAACTGTCCCAGGACGGCACGGTCCTGGGGCTGGCCCGGTTCTCCCTGCAAGCCTGATGCGGTCGAAAACGACCGCGCGTGAGCTCGCCAGGGGAACGACGATGTTCCATCCAAGCACGGAACGGTTGATAGACTATTGGCGTAGCAAGGCCGTTAACGGCGGCATGCCCGCGCGCGCCGCCGTCAATCCGGGCGATTTCCTGGATCTGCTGCCGCAGATTTTCATCCTGGGGCGCGACGGCAAGGGCCGTTATCCGGTGCGGCTGGCCGGGGGTTTCGTCGCCGACCTGCACGCCCGCGACCTGCGCGGCGAGGACGCTCTGGGCTTCTGGGCCCTGTCGCATCGCCTGGAGGTCAAGTCCGCCCTGGAGGTCGCGCGTCGCCGGGGCGAGCCGGTGGTGGTCACCGCCGACATCCGCGCCATCGGGGCGCCGTCGGTGGGCATGGAGGTGCTGCTGGCGCCGATGACCGGCGTCGACGGCCAGGCCGACCGTTTCCTGGGTCTTTACCAGCCCATCGCCATGATCCAGCGCCTGATGGGCCGTCCGGCCTCGGAGCTGGGCGTGCGGCGGATTCAGAGCCTGGGTCCGGCCAACGAAGAGGCGCCGCGCCTGCGGCTGGCGACGCTGCACGGCCGCCGGATCGCCTGACGGGCGTCACGAGCTTTCCGTCGGGGGGCGGAAAGAGCGGCGCGGGGAGGGGCGCGCCGCGGATGGGGAGGGGGCGCCGCATGGCGACCCCTCCTTATCTCGACACCCGTCATCCCGCCGCGTTAAGGGCTTCGATCACCTCGACCGGCGGGTCAGCCGGGCCGCGCTCATCAACGCGTTCAGCTGCTCGATGCTGGTGGCGCTGGCCAGCGGGGCGGTCGACAGGCCCGAGCGGCCGAGGGGGCGGTGGTTCATGACTTAAACTCCGATTACCTCAGCGGTTGTCATCCCGGCCGGAGCGTAACGCAGAGCCGGGACCCAGGGGCACCGCTGTGCGCCGGCCCCGGGTCCCGGACAGCCTCTGCGAGGCTTCCGGGATGACAACGATGGGGGGGCGGCGCCGAGAAATCAGGCCGCCGCCGCCCGTCCGTCCTCGAACACCGGGACGTCCACGGCGGGCAGGACCGTCTTGCCGCGGATCAGGTCGGAGGCGCGTTCGGCGATCATCAGGGTCGGGGCGTTGGTGTTGCCGCCGATCAGGGTGGGCATGACCGAGGCGTCGATCACCCGCAGCCCGGCGATCCCCTGCACGCGCAGCTGGTCGTCCACCACGGCCAGAGGGTCGCCCGCCGCGCCCATCCTGCAGGTCCCGACCGGATGGTAGATGGTCTCGGCCTTGGCGCGGACCCAGGCGTCGATCTGCTCGTCGGTCTTCACGTCGCCGCCGGGCGAGTATTCGGCCTCGCGATAGGGATCCAGGGCCGCCTGGGCCACCACCTCGCGGGCGATCTTCACCCCCTCGCGGATCGCGCGGCGGTCCTCCTCGGTCGCCAGGTAGTTGGCCAGGATGGTCGGATCGTCGAACGGGTCGGCCGAGCGCAGGCCGACCTTTCCGCGGCTCTCGGGGCGAAGCTGGCAGACATGCAGGGTGAAGCCGTCCTTCTCGACCTGGACCTTGCCGTGGTCCTGCATGATCGCCAGCACGCCGTGGATCTGCAGGTCGGGCCGGTCGAGGTCGGGGCGCGATTTCAGGAACGCGCCGCTCTCCAGGAACTGCTGGCGGCCCAGCCCCTTGCCCAGCAGCATGTAGGACAGGCCCACGCCCAGCTTGTTCAGCCCCTTGTTGGCCGAATAGGCGGTGACCAGGTTCTTCGTCGTCCAGGACAGGCAGACGTCCAGGTGGTCCTGCAGGTTGGCCCCGACGCCCCGGGACTCGTGGACGACCGCGATCCCGTGGGCCCGCAGGTCGTCCGGATCGCCGATCCCCGACAGTTGCAGGATGTGGGGCGACTGCACGGCCCCGGCGCTGAGCAGCACCTCGGCGTCGGCATGGGCGACGAGGCGGTCCGGGCTGGCCCCGACGACGTACTCGACCCCGATCGCACGGCCGTTCTCGACCAGGATCCGGGTGGTGCGCGCTCCGGTCACGCAGGTCAGGTTCGGCCGGGCCAGGGCCGTCGTCAGATAGGCCGCCGCCGCGCTCCAGCGCCTGCCGTCGCGGATCGTCAGGTCGTAGGGGCCGAAGCCCTCCTGCTGGTAGCCGTTGAAGTCCTTGGTCGTCGCGTGTCCCGCCTGGCGGCCGGCCTCGACCAGGGCGGCGTAGAACGGGCTCCTGGACTCGCCGCGCGACACGTGCAGCGGCCCCGAGGCGCCGTGATAGGCGTCGCCGCCCCCGTGATGGCTTTCCGAGCGCATGAAGTAGGGCAGGACCTCGGCGTAGGACCAGCCGGCCAGCCCCATCTGCCGCCACTGGTCGTAGTCGCGCGCGTGGCCGCGGATATAGATCATGCCGTTGATCGCCGAGCTGCCGCCCAGGCCCTTGCCGCGCGGCCACCACAGCTTGCGGTCGTTCAGGTGCGGCTCGGCCTCGGTCCAGAAGCCCCAGTTCTGGTCGCCCTTGGCCTTGATCAGCTCGCCCACCCCGGCCGGCATCCGCACCAGGATCGAGCTGTTCCGGCCCCCGGCCTCCAGCAGCAGGACCTTGACGGCCGGGTCCTCGGTCAGCCGCGCCGCCAGGACGCAACCGGCCGAGCCGGCGCCGATGATGACGTAGTCGTAGCGCGTGCTGGCCATGGCCCGACGTCGCCTCCCTGGAATGTTATCGTTGTTAAGTCAGAGAGTGATCCGGCTTGCGGCGGTCGGCAAGAGGGTTTGGCGGTGTGTTCGTGAAGGTTAGAGCTGACCCCGATTCAAGTTTGCGTCGTCGGCTTCGCGAGCCGCTCGCAGGCGCCGCGTTTGGGCGCAGCCGCGACGGTCGGCAACTGATGCTGCGTGGCCGATGCTCAGCGAGCGGGGTGGAATGACCTAAGGCGCCTGCTTGATCCTCGGGTTCGCACACTCGATCTGATCGATCCCGTTCACGGAAGCGCCGATCCCGCTCGCCCCTCCCTGCTTGCTCGCGGCCCTTGGTTCGCGCGCCCTCGGGGAACCCACGGCGAGGAACGGTCATGACCAGCCATCCATCTCAACAGCCGGACTTTTTCTGCAGAAGGCGCCTCGTGGCGCTGGCCGTGGCCGGGCCGCCGCTGATCGCTTTCCTGGCGTCCAGTCGAGCTCGACCGGCCGCCGCGACGGTCCGGCAGGCTTCGGCGCAGTTCACCGCGGAGATCCAGCGGCGGAACGCGGACCTCTCGGCCACCTGGCTGAACGGGGACGTCGACCGGCGGTTGGCCCACTACGCTCCCGACAGCGTCAGCAATCCGGACTACCAGCCGCGACTGTATGGCCCCGGTTCGATCGCTCGCTACTATCTGGCCCTGGCGTCCCGGCAACGGGTCGGCGCCTATGCCCGCCGCACGACCGAGATCATCCCGCTCACCGACGAAAGCGCGTTGGAACTCGGACGCTTCGAGATCGCCTACACACCCGCGGGGGGCGGGGCGTCGCGCAGTCATCAAGGCCGGTACGCGAACCTGTGGCGGCGTCAGTCCGACGGCGCCTTGAAGCTGAAAGCGGAGGTCTGGGGCTATCTCCAGCGGATCGAGGACCCGTCCTCCCACAGCCTGGGCGAGCCCGAGACGGCGGGTAGCGCCGCCCCGCCCGGAGATCCCGAGGTCGAGGCCGAACTGGCCAGGCTGAACCGCCTCGACGCCGAGGCGGTCCGGACCTACGACACCGCCGCGAAGGTCGCCCGCTACGCCGACGACGCCGTCTACATGCCCTATGCCGATACGCCCAAGGTCGGGATCGGCGAGATCAGGGCTCACCTGGTGCGCTACACCGAACAAGGCCGCGGCGCGACATTCGACTCGGTTCGGGTTTGGAACGAGGGCTTCGAGGTACTGGACGACTACGTCGTCGAGTATCCCAAGTTCGAGGTCCGCTGGCGCAACGGCGCGGACGCCGGCGTGGTCTCGGGCGGAGGCCTTCGGCTGTGGCGTCGGCAGGCCGACGGCTCGCTGAAGATGTTCCGCCAGATCGCGACCCACGACCATCGCGCCTAGCCGCCGATGGAAGTGGTCTCGGCCCTCGGCTAAGCTGCCCAGGATCAGGAGCGTCGTCAGATGAACTTCGTGGGCCGCGGCCGAAGTTACGCGCTTTGGGGCCTTGCCCTGCTGGGCGTCTGGTCAGTCGTGGCGCTGCTCAATTCCCTGCAGTGGTACATGGGCGGCCTGGTGTCGGGACAGGGGCCGACCTGGCCGCAGCTTCTCGGCTATTCGGTCGCCGGCAACAGCATCTGGGTGCTTCTCACGCCCCTGGTCGTCGCCTTCGCCCATCGCGCGCCGTTCGAGCCGCGCCGCGGCGTCCGGTTCTTCATCGTGCACCTGATGGCCGGTGTCGGGTTCGCCCTGCTCCAGACGGCGCTCTACGTCGCGTTGATGTGGTTGCTGGGCGCCGAGGCGCTGGGGCGGATGCTCTTGCAGAAGCTGTCGGGCAATTTTCAGATCAATCTGCTGATCTATGCGATCATCGTCGCCCTGGTGGTCGGCGCGCGGGCCTATCGCGCGCTGCGCGATCGCGAGGTGGCCGGCGCGCGGATGGAGGCGCGCCTGGCTGAGGCCGAGAGCGCGGCGTTGCGGGCGCAATTGCAGCCCCACTTCCTGTTCAACACCCTCAACGCCATCTCGGCCCTGGTGGAGGACGAACCGCGCCGCGCGCGGCGTCTGATCGCCAAGCTCGGCGACCTGCTGCGCCTGTCCATCGAGGACCATCGCGCGCCGGAAAGCCCGTTCGGCGACGAACTCGATTTCACCGAGGCCTATCTCGCCATAGAACAGGCGCGACTGGGATCGCGGCTGCGGGTCGTGCGCGACGTCGCGCCCGACGCCCTGACCTGCCTGGTGCCGACCCTGCTGCTTCAGCCGCTGGTGGAGAACGCCATCCGCCATGGGATCGCGCCCCTGGTCGAGGGCGGGACCGTGACCATCGCGGCGAAGGTCGTCGGCGAGCGGCTGCAGGTGACCGTGGCCGACGACGGCAGGGGCGCCGGCGCGATCGTCGAGCGCGTGGGGCTGGGAAACGCGCGCCGGCGGCTGCGGCAGCTCTACGGCGATCGGCAGGCCCTGGAGATCGATACGGCGCCGAGGGCGGGCTTCAAGGTCCTGCTGATGACGCCGCGATGATCAGGACCCTCATCGTCGACGACGAACCGCTCGCGCGCCGCCACGTCGCCGCCCTCCTGCGGGCCCAGCCGGATTTCGAGATCGTCGGCGAGGCGGCGCATGGGGCGTCGGCCATCGCCCAGATCGAGACGGCCAAGCCGGATGTGGTGTTTCTCGACGTGCAGATGCCCGAAGTGACGGGCTTCGACGTCGTCGAGGCGATCGGCGTCGAGGCGATGCCGATCACCGTCTTCGTGACCGCCCACGACGCCTTCGCCGTTCGCGCCTTCGAGGTGCAGGCCATCGACTATCTGCTCAAGCCGTTTGGCGACGGCCGGTTCGCTCAGGTCCTCGAGCGGGTCCGCCGCCAAGTGTCCGCCGGTCCTGGGCGGGGCGACGCCTTGACGTCCCTGCTGGCCAGCGTTCCCCGGACGCCCAGGCTGGTGGCGCGGGGCAACGGCGTGGCGCGGATCATTCCGCTGGAAGATGTCCTCTGGATCGGCGCGGCCGGAAACTACGCGGAAGTCCATACGGCCGCCCGAACGCTGCTGATCGACGAGTCGATCGCTTCCCTGGCGGCGCGGCTGCCCGCCCAGGACTTCGCGCGCATCCATCGCGCGGTGATCGTGCGCCTGGACGCCATCGCCGAGGTTCGCGCCGGATCGCACGGCGACGGCGCGGTGCGCCTGGCCAGCGGCGTGGAACTGCGGATCAGCCGCCGCTATCGGGAGGCCGTCTGGACCTTTCTGGACGCCTGACTTGCACAGGGCGAGGTCATGGAGTCACTTCCGCCTGAACGGAATGACCAGCGTCTCCCGCTCTTCCTGGCCCGAGCGGTTGAGAAAGTAGACCGTGAAGCTGTCCTTGCCGGTCCTTAGAAAGGTTATGCCGTCGAAGAACAGGGTCTTCGCGTCCCGGTCGACCAGCGGGCGATCGATATGGATGTCCTGCCCCTCCCAGCCGACGAGCAGGGGCGTGAAGTGCTTGACCTTGTAGCTAACGGAATCCCCCGCCTGGGCGAACACGCTGATCTCGTAGAAGATCACGCCCTGAGGGCTCACCGCGCGAACGAAGCCCGGCATGTGCCCAAACTTCGGGCCCAGGATGACATGCTCGACCGGGCCTTCGGGCATCTCGCCGATCCAATGCCCCTCGAGCCAGGCCAGATCGGCGATGGTGGTCGGCGGACCCGATGCGCCCTTGGCCAGAAGCTTGATCATGGACCGCGGAGGCCCCGCCGGGGCCTCGGCCAGGGACGGTGACGCGGCCATGACCATCGACGCGATCAAGAGCGCCTGAAGGCAGGAACGAATGCAGCGCGGGGTCATCTTCACGCCTCCTCGAAGGCCAGATGACGGGCGAAGAACGGCAGGACGTCGGTATGGACGCGGCCCCGCTCGCCCCAGTGCCGATCGCGAAAGCCGCCCCCGTGCTCCTCGGCCTCGTGCGGCACCCCGTATTCGTCGAGCAGGTGGGCGAACGCCTGATTACCGTAGACATGGTCGACGATGGTGTCGGCCCGTCCCCAGTCGAACTTGAGGCCCCGAAGCGTCTTCAGGTTCTCGGCGTGGGACGGAAGCTGCGCGGCCAGGCTGAAGTGGTCGTGGAACCGGGCCATGACGGCGGTGTCGACCTCCACCCGGCCGTTCAGGCCGCGCGCGGGGGGATCGAAGAACAACGGAGGCCGGTCCGGGTTTGGCAGAAAGGCCTGGTAGATCGAGGTGAAGATCCGCGAGAAGCCGTCGTCGCCCAGGTCGTCCAGCGAGCGCGCCCGCGCCAGCCGATCCCAGTTCGGCCGACCATGGCTGGTCTGGAGGTTTCCACCCGCGGCGACCGGCTGCATCCCGTAGACCGAGCCGAACACCTGGGGATGCCGCATGCCCAAGCGGATCGCGCCATAGGCTCCGACGCCGTCGCCGACCGCGCCGCGCGAGGCCCGGCTGGCCAGGGTCCGGTAGTTGGCGTCGACATAGGGGACCAGCTCGCGCACCATGAAGTCCTCCCAGTTCCCGGTGGCGGTCGAGTTGACGTACCAGGAACTGCCGGCCGGCGTTGAGAAGTCCGCGGCGACGACGATGACGTCGCCGATCACGCCCCGCGCGATCGCCTGGTCGAACAGCGTCGCCGCGCCATGGTTCGCGAAGGGCGCCGTGTGGTCCTCGAAAAAGTGGTTCAGATAGTAGAGGACCGGAAAGCGCTTCCCCCGGTCCGAATAGCCGGGCGGCAGATAGAGGGTCAGCCTGCGCAGCGGAGAGACGCCGATCTTGCTCCGGGAGAAGTTCGTGGATCGCAGTTCGGCGGCGACCAGCGGTCCTGGCGGCTGGCCGACCGCCGCCGGGGCGATACCGAGCAGCAGAAGGCCGAAACAAAGCTCGCGGCGCTCGTGCATGGGAATCCTCCGTCACCATGGCCCGCAAGAGGGCGCGGAAAGGATTCCTGTCACAACTGTCCTTGGCTGAGCGGGATCGACGGCTCCGTGAGCGGCGTCAATGTCTCAAGGCGCGTTGGCGGCTTGCCGGAACGGCGTCGAGACGCGCCAAGCCGTCGCGGGCGAACCGCTCGATATCGGCCGCACCCAGCGGACCTGGCCTATCGAAGCCTGTCAGCCCCGAGGCGGACCCGCGTCAGGTCCATGCCGAAGCTCGCGCGGGTCCCCTGGCCGATCGCAACCTGGATCGCCGGCATCGCCGCATCGCTTCGGCCACTTCCTGCTTGAGGGCGTCGCTGGCGTCGATGAGCACCGGATCGGCCCTCAGCGCGCGGCCGACCTGGGCGCTGGCCGCCTTGAACTCGGCCGGTTCTCCCTCGGTCGATCCGCGTACGCCGTAGTAGGCGGTGACGAGATAGGTCGCGACAGCGTCGGCGACATTGTCGGGGTTGAGGCCCGCGGGCTGCATCACCTGTTCGATCTCGGCGATGGGATCGCGACTTGCGAAGGTGCGCTGCAAGTCGGCCGCGCCGGCCGGGTCACCTTGGCGACCCCGTTGCAGGCGACTTTCCCTTTCTGAAGCCGATATTCATACGCCCTCATCGCTGATCGCGGCATACGTCCCCAAGTAGTAGGGCTCCACAGCTTGCAAATACTTGCCCATCTTCGATCCTACATCCCTGGCCGCGGCGGATCATTGCCGGGTGGACCAATGCCGAGCCTGTTGCGCGGCCAGGGAATAGCTAATCACTCGACCCTGTTCGGTCGCTCACCTCGGCGGACGACGCCCTTGGTGTCGAAACGCACCTGCGGCATCCCCATGGGTCAGTCGCGCCCGGCCAGACCTCTGGCCGCGGCTCAACCGAAGCGGCGCAAGAAACGGCCGGCAAGATCGGCCGCGTTGATGCGGGTGGCCGAGGCGTTCTCGATCTCCTCGGCGTCGTCGCTGTCCGTCACGGTCACAAACGCCGTGACGTCCGCAAGCCGCTCGCCCAGCGCCGCCTTGGTCGCCGCCAGCGCAGTGGTCATCGCTTCGATCAGATTGCCGAAGTAACTGTCGAAATCCGATTTCTCCTGTTGCGCGAGCAGCGCGTTCACCCGTGAAAAGACAGCCCGGTCCCAGCCTTCCACGGCCCATTCGGCCGCCGCCCAACGGTAGTAGATCTCATCCTCCGGTGAATTCGGCTCATCCTCGGCTTCGGCGGCCAAATGCGCCTGATAGCCTTCTTCAGTGTTGGCGGCCATAGAGACGTTGGCGCTGTCCTCGGATGTAAATAGAGCCAACGCATAGATATGCTCGCCCTCATACACAGACAGAAGATTTCTTGCCGCCGTCAGCGACGCCGCTTGAAGGTCTTCGAAAACGTCCTTCCAATTGGCCAACGACTTCCTCAATGCTAGAGACACTCGCCCTTCCAGGCAGGTGCGTTGCAAGCGCCGCCTAGTCCAAGGGGCGGCCGAACTGACCGGCGAGGGGTGGTGGAGTCAGGCGATCGACTGACCGCCGTTCGACCGCTTTGGCCTCTTCGCTGTCGGAGATCGTCACGAACACCGTAACGCCTTCGAGCGCCTGCGCCCGCTCGGCCCGCAGATGGGCGAGCGCATCGATCATCGCGTCGATGAGGCGGTCAAAATAGGCGCTGAAATCCCCATTTCCATTGAGGCTCGCCGCGGTGAGGTCGCGATTGATGTCCGCGAAGTGGTCGTCGCCGAAAAACTCGTACCGCCACTCGGCGGGGGCCCAGCGTAGGTAGGCTGAGTATTCCGGGGTCATGTCTTCGATTTCGGCCTCGGAGGCGCGTTTCTCGGCGTAGCCTTCCTCGGTGTTGGCGCACAGCCCAACGCTCATGCCGTCGTCCGCCGTCTGAAGACAGATCGCGTAGAGGCGCTGGCCTTCGAGTGACGACGTCAGCGTGTCAACCGCCGCGATTGTCGCCGTGCGAAGCTCTTCCACCTTTGCGTCCCAGTCCACGCGCGTTTCCTTTCGATCACGGCCAGCCGAACACGTCCTGGCCAATCTGCTGCAACTCGGTCTTCATAGCCTTTGTTGCGTCAGCCTTGGGGAGATTTTGCGCCGCAATGCGGGAATCGGCCGCCTCCAACCGGGAGGCCACCGTGCGTGCGTTGGCGACGCTGTGCCCCCGGTTGGGTGCCCACATGAGAGCGTCAGGGTCATTGACCCCGTCGATGCCATATTTCGACAAGACGCCACGGCTGCGGGCGAGCGCCGATTGCATCGCTGGATTTTCGGCGAATTCGCCCTTGTAGACGATGTGGTGCGCGTGCGGGCGAGGCATACCTTCGGGGTGCGATGTCCCGGTCTTTTTGGCGAACCACTGGCCCCAATTGCATTCCGCCAGGCCGAGCGGATCCATCCACCGCACCGGATCATGCACGTAAGCATGGGTTCTCAGACCCCCGCTCACCCCAATCGGGTCCGGCGACAGATACTGCCCTGTTTCCGGATCGTAATAGCGGTTGAGGTTGTAGTGCAGACCGCTCTCGGCGTCCTCCCACTGGCCCGGAAAACGCAGCGCGCAGCCGGGCTCTTCCGCCTCGTCTCCGGCTTCGCCCTGCCGCTCGCGCAGCAGGGCGCGCGCGGTGCGCGTGCGGCCCCATAGCTCGGGCTCGGCGCGCCAGCGGCATGTGCCTTCCGCGCTGAACAGCGCGTGCGGCGCGCCGATCTGGTCGGCGACGATCGGCAGAAGTTCCGCCTCGCCGCGCGCGGGTGCGCCGTCGGTCCCGACGCGGACCAGTTCCTTGGCGAGCGGACGCACGCCGTCCGGCTCGAAGTGCCAGCGTTCGATGCGGAGCGGGTTGGAGCCGGGAGCGCCCTCGCCGCCGTCTCCGCCTCGGCGCCAAGCCTCGGCGATGGCCTGGCCCTGCCACACATAGTCCACCCGCCGATTGGGCTCGCCGAGCAGCGCCTTGCCCACCCGCCGCCCGAAGGCGTCGTAGGTGTAGCGCCAGCGCGCGCCGTCGGGTGTCTCCAATCCCACCAGCCGGTCGAACCCGTCCCAGCGATAGCGCCAGCGCCGCGGGCGGAAACCGTCCTGGGTGAGCACGCGCTCGGTCATGCGCCCGCGCGCGTCGTAGCGGAACCGGTTGGGCCCCGCCTCGACCACGCAGTCGCGCCAGTAGCGATGTTCGCCCGCCAGGCCTTCGGCGAGGTTCATCAGCGCGTCGTAGCGATAGGTCTCGCGGCCGCCGGCGCGCTCCACCGCCACGGCCTGGTCGCGCAGGTCGTAGTGATAGCGCGTCACGCCTTGCGCGCCGGCCGCCGCGCCGGTCTCGGCGGCGCCCGCCAGGCGGCCGAGGCGATCCCATTCATAACGCCGGGTCAGGGCCTCGGGCTCTTTCCGCCCGGCCGCGAAGACGGTGACGCCGCCCGCCCGCTGCTCCGCGAGCCGCCCGGCCGGATCGTAGCGCTGGCGAAGCTGGAACGCGGTCGGCGTGCCGATCGCCGCCAGCTCCCGCAGCGTCTCGAGCCCGCTCGCATCGTGGGCGAAGCGCAGGGCATGGCCGTTGCTCTCGTAGCGCGTGAGCAGCCCGGCCTCGTCGAACGCCAGCGCCGTCTCGCCGCTGGGGCTGGAGCGGCCCACGCACCGGCCCGCCTCGTCATAGCGATAGGCGACGGCGATCCCGTTCTGCTCCTCGCGGACAAGCCGGCCCTTGTCGTCGTACTCGAGCGAGACGTCGGCGATCCGCCGCGGCGCGCCGTCGGCCAGCACCCAGGTGCTCGCGCCGACCAGCCTGTCCTGATCGTCGTAGCGATAGGAGATCGCGTCCTCGCCCGCGATCACCCGCACGATGCGGTCGCGCGGGTCCCATTCGAATTGCTGTTCGGCTCCGTCCGGCATCCGCTTGGTCTGGACGCGCCCCAGGACGTCGCGGTGGTAGAGCGTCTCTCGGCCCGCCCAGTCGATCTGGGCCGAGAGCCGCCCGGCCGGGTCGTAGCGGAATCGCCATTGCTGCCCGACCGCGTCGGTGATCGCCGCCAGGCGGCCGGCGCCGTCATAGGCGAACTGCGTCGTGGCGCCGAGCGGGTCGATGACCTGGCGCAGGGTGTCGAACGCGCCATGGACAAAGCGGGTCGTCTGCCCGTCGCCACGGATGCGGGCCTTGATCAGTCCTTCGCCGTCATAGGCGAAGCGAATCTCCCCGACGTCGGGCGTGTGCGAATGACTGACCGAGCCGCGCGGGTTCTCGGGCGAGCGCTGGTACGCCCAACTGCTGGTCCGTCCCGCGGGGTCGGTGAGCGCCAGCAGGCGCCCCAGCCGGTCCCACCCGTAGCGCGAGACCCGGTCGCCGGGATCATGACGGGCGAGGGGGCGACCGGCCGCGTCATTGTCCCACTGCGTCGCGCCAAATCCGGCGACCTGCTCGCGGACCAACGCGCCGCGCTCGTCATACGCCGCGGAGCCCGAGGCGCCGTCCGCTTCCTGCCACGCGACGATGTTGCCGCGGGCATCGCGGGTCCAGCGGGTGACGCCGTCCGGCCCCTCGAACTCGACGAGGGCGCCCCAGGCGTCATAGGCCCAACGGGTGTTGCGTCCGGCCCAATCGGTCTGGCCGATCAGGCGCCCGTCGCCGTCGTAGGTGAAACGCGTCTCACGGCCGCCGGGGTCGATCCGGCGCTGCAGCCGCTCGAGCGAGTCCCATTCGCTGATCGTGCGCGCGCCGAGCGGATCCTCCTCTTCGACGACGAGGCCGTTGGCGTCGTAGCGGAAGCTGGAGACCGCCCCGGTGGCGTCGACATAGCGCGAGCGCCGCTCCTCCGGGAAGTAGAGGAAGCGGTCGTTGAACATCCCCTCGCCGGTGTGGGTGCCGGTGACCCGGCCCGCCGAATCGTAGGCGATTTCCACCTCGGTCAGGCCGCTGTCGCGCCACCCGTTCAGCCACCCTTCGGACGTGTACCGATAGTGGAATTCGCCGGTGAACGCGCCCAGGACATGCAGCAAGCGCCCGTCCGCATCATAGTCGTAGCGGACGAGCGGCTCGGACTCGCCTTCCATCCACAGCGTGCTCAGCCAGCCCTGCGGCGTGGTCTGCACGCGGAACATCGTACCGTCCGCATGCTGGATCTTCGTCAGGCGCCCCTTGGCGTCGCGGTGGAACACGATGCGGTTGCCGTTGCGATCCTCGATCCCCACCATTTCAAGGATCGCCGCGTCGCCGACGGGCGCGAAGAGCAGGAACTGCCGGGTGCGGCTGTCGAACAGGCGAAGCTGATCGCGCGTGCCGGTCAGCCGGTAATAGGGCGCCTTGAGGTGGCGGGCGTCGATCTGGGTTCCGCTTCCGATCGCGAACAACAGGCGCTGGCCGCCGGCATCCTCGAGCAACGCCGTGCCCGCCTTCCGGTCGAGCAGCACCCGCTGCGACCAGTTGCAGATCCAGCGCGGGCCGAGCATGCCCTCCACCTGCATCCGCCCAGGATAGGTCCGCTCCAACTGCAAGGGCAGGATGCCCGGATAGTGGAAGTCGGTCCGCTGATCGGCGTAGTCGCCGGTGACGATATCGACCGGCTCGCCGAACAGTCGTCGCAAACTACCGTCGAGCAATCCGCCCTGGCGCACGGCCGACCGCATGCCCGCGACCTCGGCCACCGAGAGCAGCAGCTGCTCGGCGATCGAGAACTCGGCGTCGGGGACGCCGTAGCTGCCGGTCGTATCGTCGCCGAGCACGGTGCTGCAGCCTTGTTGGACCACGGCATTGCACGACAGCTTGTGGCCGATGCGCGCCATCGGCAGGCCGTTGATGAAGATGGTCTTGCTGCCCTCGATGATCAGCGAGGGGACCGACGGATGCTTGATGCAGGCGGCGATGTCGGTGACGCGCGCGGCGGGCTTGCCTTCGAAGAACACATTGAGGGAGCCGCTGCCGATCGGGCCGGACAGGGTGGCCATCTTGGCGCCCGCCCCCGCGATCGCGGCGGTGACGAACCCGCCCGCCGCGCCGGCGCCGAAGGCGACCGCCGCCCCCACGAGCGGCGCCGCCATGCCCGCTGTGCCGATGATCGCGGCGGCGCTAACCGCGACGAGGGCTCCGACGACGATACCGGCGGCTATGCCGGCGAGCAGGCCGGCAAAGGCGTTGCTATGCGCGATCTGGTGCGTGAGGTGCGCGGCCTGCTTCCCGGGACCCGCGAGGCGCTTGGCGCCAAATTGCTGCGCGACCCAGAACGCCGCTTCGTCGGCATGGACCTGCTCCGCGATCGCGGCTCCCGCCATTGCTCCCGCGATCGGCGCGGCGATCCGGCCAGCAAAGCATTTCAGCGCGGCCAATCCGCCCGAGCTGTATGCCGAAGCGGCCCCCGCGGCGACAATGCCGCCGGAGACGACGTGTCCCGTCGTCGCGATCGCCGAAACCGTTCCCGCGTTGCTCGTGGCCGCGGTGCGGTCGCCAAGCTCGCGCAGCTTGTCATTGGCTATGGGGGTCGCGTCGGTCACGGAGCGAAGGTGAAGGACGTGATCGCTGAGATCAGCGCATTTCGAGTTTCCTCATCGCGCCCGCCTGGGATCGACCCGGTGAAGGTCAGCACGGCATTGGCCTCGTGCAGCACGATCGCCATCACCTGATGGATGGGCTTGCCGTCACTGCGCCAGCTCAGCTCCATGAGCTGCGCCTCGCGACCGTCGACCTGACCGGCCGTGTCGGCGAAAATCTCGCATCCGGCCAACTGCGCCATGAAATTCTGGCGCATCTGAGCGACATAGTCGTGGAAGGTCAGGCCAAGCGGTAGGCGATCCCTCGCGATGACCAGGTTTGCGCCATGTACCTTGGCGTCCATGGGCAAAAGCACGTTAACGCTTTGATCCCGCCACTCGGAGGCCAGTGTTAGTGATCCCTCGGCGATCCGATACACTTTTTGCGTCCCATTGGTGCGTTATGGGGGCTCTATACCCTGGGACGTCAAGATGGCCTACCCCGTTCGGGAGCGCAATGACCGGCTGGAGAGATCTCGTCGCTGATAAGGGATATCCGTGCTTGGCGGTATGAAGAGTTCGAAGGGCTAACCTGGCCAGATCATCTGAAATCGTTAGCGGAGCCCCCTGTTCTCGACAGTATTTATGCGCCGGGTTCGCCCCGCGGGGGGCATGTTCCAGGAACGGTTTGAGTGTCCGGAGCGGGCGCCGCCTCGCGACCGGCGGCGCGATTGACCTGCACCTCAGGGCGGGCCGGCCAATCCCATAGCTGTTGACCCCTTCACGGCTCGACGGTCAGGCTATCGAGGCTCCGCATAATTTTGTAAGGCGTCGATTGTCGTGAAAGGATCCGCATGCCCACCCGGCGGAACACTCTGGCGCTTCTGGGCGCGGCCGCGGGCGCGACGGGTGTGAACGCCGACGCCGAGGGCCGGTCGGTGAATTCAGCCGTGATGTGGCCGCGGCCCGCGCACCGTGACATACCAACGCCAGACTGGGGCCCCTATAGCGACCATTGGAACGGGATTTCCCACATCACGGATCGTGAGCGTGGACTGCGGATGGATTTCGCGCTCACGCCCGCCGTCCTGCGGCGGGAAAGTCTGATCCCGTTCGCGCATGGCGGCCTGGGCATGCAGCCGGTGCGCGCGGACCCCGACTTGAGCTACTACGCCTGGCTCTATCGGCTCGAAGCGGGCGTCGAGGTTCGCCTCGAATGGCTGCGCCTGTCCGAGGCGGGAGGGGTGCTCAGGGCTCGTGTTCGCAACCTTTCCGACGTCGCCTGCCCTGTCGTCCTGAACTGGACCGCGCGGCTTTGCCCGCCCCCATGCCCGGCCCGCCTCGAGCGCCCGCGATCGTCGGACATTGGTCACCGGGCGGTCCCGCGCACGCCCTTGCGGCCGGCGCGCGTGTCCCTGCCCAGCGATGCGGTCTGGGTCAACGCGCTCTTCTACGACCATTTCCAATGGGCCAAGCCTGGTCCGGACGAGAGCCTCCCCTACGACGGCCGCCGCCACGGCGAGGTGGTGGAGCATGGCTTCGTCGACGGTTACGGCATTGGCCAGGGTTTTGGACGCGCGAAAGGCGACCAGGTCCGCTGGCGGGTGAAGCTGGCCAAGCCCCTCGCCAACGCGGTCCTGCGCCTTCGATATCGCTGCGCGTTCCCGTCCGCCAGAGTCGTGGCCAGCGGGCTTTTCTCCGGCGTCGTCACGCTGGCCGGCGGCGATGATCCGCAAGCCTTCATGGAACTTGACCTCGCCGTGGGAAGGCTCGCGGCGGGCGAGCATGATTGGTCGCTGACCGCCATGGGCGACGCCGCCGTCGAGTTGAACGGCTTTGTTCTGTTCGAGCGGGACGCCGCCGACGCCGTTCGCTTCGCCCCTCACGATTGGGCCCTGCGCCCGCAACGCCGCGACGCCGCACGATCGACGGTCCTGGCCTTCGCCGAGGAAACCGACAGCACCTACGCCCTGAGCTGGACAGACGATATCCTGCCCGTTCGCACGGTGGCCAACGATGATCTGCGCCTGCTGGAGACGGCCCTGAAGTCTCCGGCGAGGTTCACCATGGGTCGGGTGCCCGACGCGCAGACCCCCGAACACGTCACCGTGCTCACCCACCGGGTGTTCGACCTGGAGCCAGGGCAAACCGCTTGGCGAGACCTGCGCGTGGCGGTGGGAAAAGGGGGCGCGACCGGCGAGCTTCCCGTGGCCGACGCCGACGCGCTTGATCGGCAATTCGCGGCGGCTCGCCAGAAGTTCGGTGATAGCGATCGAGCCGCCGGCGACTGGCGCGCCGAAAGCGCCGAACGCCTGTTGGCGACAGCCGCCACCAACATGCTGTTTCCGATCTGGACCGGCGGCGCCTGGGTGCGCAACTACAGTCCAGGTCGCGAATGGCCGTCGGTCTATACCTGGGACTCCGGTTTCACGGGGCTGGGCCTGGCCAAAAGAACGCCGCGCCTGTCGACCGCGCTTCTGGACACGTATCTGAGCCCGGTCCAGGACAGGCAGGCCGCCTTCCTGCACCACGGTTCGCCGCTCCCGACCCAATTCTATCAGTTCGAGGCGCTTTGGAACCTGAACGGTGACCAGGCTTTCGCGCGGGAGCGCTATCCCAGGCTCAAGCGGTACCTGGAGTTCTTGCTGGGGCGGGCGCCAGGCTCGACGTGCCGGACCTTGGGCAGCGGTTTGGTCAGAACCTACGACTATTTCTACAACGCCGCCGGCATGGATGACTATCCGGCGCAGATGGCCATGCACGCCGGCGGCCTGGCCGCGCGCGTCGCGCCGGCCATCAGCACCGCCCATGCCATTCGCTGCGCCAAGCTTCTGCGCCGCATCGCCGGGACGCTTGATCTCCATCGCGACGTGGAAGCCTGGAACCGGGACATAGAGGCGCTCGGCCACGCCTTGCAAACCCATGCCTGGGACGCCCAGAGCGGCTACTACGCCTATGTCCTGCACGATGCGACGGGCGCGCCGACCGGCTGGCTGAGGAGCGCGGCCGGCGAAAACTTCAACATGGGGCTCGATGGCGTCGCGCCCCTCGTGGCCGATATCGCCGACGCCTCGCAGCGACGCGCGATGATCGACAACCTGATGTCCCCGGAGCGAATGTGGACACCCAGCGGCGTCACCGCGGTCGATCAGCGGGCGAGTTATTTCGATCGCGCCGGCTACTGGTCGGGCTCGGTATGGATGGCCCACCAGTGGCTGATGTGGAAGGCGATGCTCGACTATGGGCAAGGCGCGCTGGCCTGGCGCATCGCTCGGACGGCGCTCGACGTCTACAGCCGCGAGATCGCTCGAAGCGGCTTGGCCTACGAACAGTTCGACGCCTTCACCGGACGGGGAGGGGGCTGGTCGCCCTTCGGGGCCCTCTCCTCGCCCATACGCAACTGGTATGAGGCCTACTACCAGCCCCGAACCTTGAGCGGCGGTTTCAATACCCACGTCCGCCAGCAGCATTGGTCGGCGCAAGGTCTCCTGGCGCGGCTGAACGTCGAGGGCGAACACGCCGCATCCGTGCTCGTCGTGGCCGACCGCCCGCCGCGCAAGGCGTCCTGGCGAGGCGCGGCGGTCGATATCACCCTCCGCGACGGGCGCGCCGCCGAGATCGTTCTGACGCCTGGGGACGGAGTCCTGGAGTTGATCGGCGACTGACCGGAAGGCTGCCGGGCCGCGCCTCCCGGGTGTCAAGGATCAGCGGCGCGGGGCGCGGTGTGGAGCGATCGTCCATTTCGCCCGGATCGTGATCGTCCTGGGCGCGCCCGGCGTGATCCAGACGTTGCTGTAGGAACTTTCCAGGTAATAGGCGTCCAGCAGGTTTTCGGCGTCGACGTGCAGCGACAGTCTCTGGGTCGCCTGGTAGCTCAGGTTCAGCCGGCCGGTGACGTAGCCCGGCAGCTTGAAGCCGGAATTGACGTCGTCTCCCGGACGCCGGCCCACATAGACCAGGCCGCCGCCGACCCCGACGGCGCCGGGGCCTGGCCGGGCCGATCGCCAGCGCGCATAGACCGCTCCTGAGTGGCGGGGGATGTTGCTCAGCGCGCTTCCCACGAAGCCGGCCCGGGTGTCGCGGGTGATCTGCGTGTCGGTGAAGGCGTAGACCCCGGTCAGGCTCAGCTGGTCGCTGAGCTGGAGGTTGGCGTCGAACTCCACGCCCTGGCTGCGGGCCGCGCCCACGGCGACGAAGAAGCCGCTGTTGGCCGCGTCATTGACCAGGATGTTCTTCTTGTTGATCCGGAACGCCGACAGGGTTCCGGTCAGGCGACCGTCGCCGAGGGCGTACTTGACGCCGCCCTCGAGGGCCTCGCCTTGCTCTGGCGCGAACGCCAGCCCGGCCGCGTCGGCGCCCTGGTTGTAGCGGAACGACTGGCCCCAGCTGACATAGGCCGACAGTTGGTCGGATGCCGCCCAGGTCAGGGCGGCGCGGGGCGAGATCCGCCCTGGGCTCTGCTTGGTGGCGGTGTTGTTGCGGTAGTTGGTTGTGGTCTGCTGGATCCAGTCGTGGCGCAGGCCCAGGAGGGCCGTGAAGCGACCGACGACCACCAGGTCCTGCGCGTAGAGGCTCTGGCCACGCAGTTCCTCCAGCAGGTCCTGGTTCAGCGCGGCGATCGGCTTGGGCTGGCCATGGACCGGGTTGAAGACGTCGATGGCGTAGGGCGCGGCGGTCGTGGGGCTGGAGCGCAGGAAGATCCGCCGTTGGTCGTAGGTGAAGGCGTCGCCGCCGAGGCGAAGCTGATGATCAACGCCGGCCCACTGGCGTTTGACGCTCAGTTCGACGCGGCCCGACAGGTCCTGCCAGTCATAGTCGTGGACCCGCAATTGGCGACGCAGCTGGGTTCCGACCAGGGTCGCGTTATGGGTCGACTGGCCCTTGAAGAACCCTTCGCGATACTGGACGCCGCCCTCCAGCGAGACGTCCTCGGCCAGGTCGAAGACGCCGGTGACCTGGTGCTGCAAGCTCCGCTGATGGATCTTGCCGTCATTGGGCTCGCCCAAAAAGCGCTCGCGCGGCAGGGCCTTGCCGTCGCCGCCCACGGCCACCAGGCCCCGATCGTGGACGAAATGCACGTCCATGACCTCGAACTGATAGAGCAGATGGGCCTCGTGGGTGGGGTCCCAGGCCAGGGAGGGGGCCAGCACCAGGCGGTCGCTGCCGACATGGTCGCGAAAGCCGTCCGTCGTCTGGTAGGCGCCGACGAGACGCGCCGAGACCGTTCCACTCACCGGTCCGCCCGCGTCGCCCACGGCCCGCCAGGTGTCGAAGCTGCCATAGCCCAGCTCGGCCGAGGCGTGGGCGTGGCCCAGCGGGGCCTTGGTGACGATGTTGATCGAGCCCCCAGGCTCGCCCTTGCCCGACAGGGCTGAGGCGGGGCCCTTGAGCACCTGGAAGGTCTCGACGGTGGCGGTGTCGCGGCGCGGATTGAAGCCGCGGTTGGCGGTGAAGCGGTTCACCAGGAGATCGGGTCCCTGGTTGATGTCGCCCGAAAAGCCCCGGATGGCGTAGGCGTCCCAGGCGCCCCCGAAACTGTTCTGGCGAGCCATGCCGCCGGCCAGGTCGAACAGATCCGACAGGTTGGCCGCGCCCGTCTGGTCGATGAGCTCGCGGTCCAGGACGCGTACGCTTTGCGGCAGGCGCAGGGGATCGACGTTCAACCCGTTGATGCTGGCGTTGGCGCGGCGCGCGGTGACCGTGACGTCCTCCACCACCGTGTCGGCGGCGTCCGGATCGACCTCCGCGCTCGCGCCCGTCGACACCCCGAACGCCGTGCATCCCGCCAGCAGCGCGATCCGAAATTCCGCCAAGCCCATGCCGTTCCCCGAAGTCCGATAGCGGTCAATCCAGGATTGACATGCGATGTATGTGTTACGTTATAACGTATTAGTTCGGGGCGGCGCGGCTTTGCAAGCGCCTTCGCGTCGATGAAGAGTGGGAGCAGCGTCTTGACCATCACCGCCGCCAAGGCGCTCGAGGCCGTGGGCCTCGAGCAGCGCTATGGAAGCCAGCCGGTTCTCCGGGGCCTGGATTTCTCGGTCGGGGCGGGGGAGATCTACGCCTTGCTCGGCGGCAACGGCGCGGGCAAGTCGACGACCCTGAACCTGTTCCTGGGCTTGGCCAGCCCCGCGGCCGGCGCCGCGCGGGTCTGCGGGGTCGAGGTCGGCGCGGACCCGACGGCGGCCCGCTCGCGCATCGCCTATGTGCCCGAGAACGTCGCCCTCTATGAACACCTGACCGCGCGGGAAAACATCGACTACCTGCTGACCCTGGCGCGGGCCGACACGGATCGGGCGGTGATCGAGGAGGCGCTCGACGCCGTCGGCCTGATGCGGGAGGCCTGGGACCGCCGGCTCGCCGGCTTCTCCAAGGGCATGCGCCAGAAGGTGGCCATCGCCCTGGCCATCGCCCGCCGCGTGCCGGTGCTGTTGCTGGACGAGCCGACCTCGGGCCTGGATCCGCGCGCCACGGCCGATTTCAACCGTCTGCTGCAAACCGCGCGCGCTCGGGGCGTGGCGACCCTGATGGTGACCCATGACCTGCTGGGCGCGAGCGAGGTCGCCGACCGGATCGGCTTCCTGGCCGATGGCCGTATCGAGGTCGAGCTCACCGCCGAGGGCGAGGAGCGCTTCGACGTCCGCGCCCTCCACCAGCGCTACGTCCAGGTCGGAGCGGCGGCGTGAAGGGGCGGTTCGATCTGATCGGCCGGGTGGCGCGCGAGGAGTGGCGCGCCTTGGCCCGCAACCGGGTGTCCGTCGTGGCCGGCGTGATCCTGGCGGCGCTCCTGGTCAGCGCCGCCGTGCTCGGCGTCGAGCAGCGCAACGCCATCGTGGCGGCGCGAGAACGGCATCAGGCCAGTTCCGACCAGCAGTTCGACGCCCAGCCGGACCGACACCCGCATCGCATGGTCCATTACGGCCAGTTCGTCTTTCGGCCGCTGTCGGCCCTGGGGTTCTTCGACCGAGGGGTCGACAGCTTCACGGGCCATACCGTGTTCCTGGAAGGCCATCGGCAGAACAGCGCCAATTTCAGCGAGGCGCGACAGTCGTCCCTTCTGCTGCGATTTGGGGAGCTGACGCCGGCCTTCGTGCTGCAGACCCTGGCGCCGCTGCTGGTGATCTTCCTGGCCTATGGCGCGGTGGCCGGCGAACGCGAGCGCGGAACGCTGCGCCTGATGGCCGCCCAGGGCCTGGCCCCGGGCCACATGCTGATGGGCAAGCTCGCGGCCCACGGCGGCCTCGTGGCGCTGATCCTGGCTCCGGCGGCGGCCGCTCTATCGGTCGCGGCCCTGGCGGGCTGGGCGCAGCCCGGACCGGCCCTGCTCCTGGTTTTGATCTACGGCCTCTACCTGGCGATCTGGGCGGTGGCGGCGGTGCTGGTCTCGGCCGTGGCGCGTCGGTCGCGCGACGCCCTGATCGTGCTGGTTTCGGCCTGGATGGTGCTGGTGGTGCTGGTCCCGCGCACCCTGCCGGAGGTCGCCGCCCGCCTGCCGGCGCCGACCCGGATCGAGACCGATATCGCCATTCACCGGGACCTCGCCAAGATCGGCGACAGCCACGATCCGAACGATCCCTACTTTTCGGCCTTCAAGGCCAGGACCCTGGCCAGGTACGGCGTCCGGAGGGTGGAGGACCTGCCCGTGCAGTGGAGCGGCCTCGTCGGCATGGAGGGCGAGCGCCTGACCAGCCAGCTTTTCGACCGCTACGCGCGGGAGGCCTTCGCTCGGGAGCAGGCCCAGAATGGCGTCGTGCGCAGCTTTGGCGCGGTCAGCCCGGTGATCGCCTTGCGCCAGGCCTCGATGAGCCTGGCGGGGACCGACGTCGAGAGCCACCAGGACTTCCTCGACCAGGTCGAGCGCTATCGCTACGCCTTCGTCCAGGCCCTGAACCGCATGCAGGTCGAACAGATCCCCAACCGCGATGCGGGTGAGGACCCGCGCATCTCCGCCGACAACTGGAAGCGCGTGCCCAGCTTTTCCTATGTCGCCCCCGATGTGCTGCGCCTCGCGCGCCTTCGCATCGTGGCCAATCTCGCCATCCTGTCTGTTTGGCTGATCGCGCTGCTGGCCCTCGTCGCGCCCGTCGCCCGCCGCCTTCGCGAGGACGTCCGATGATCCGCCTGCGATACGAACTGCGCCTGCTGTTCCGCTCCAAGGTCAGCGCCGCGGCCTTGGTCCTTCTGCTGGTGCTGTCGCTGGTGGCGGTGATGTCCGGGCTGGCGGCCAGCGCCCGGCAGAACGCGGTCATCGATCGGGTGGCGGCGGCGCAGCAGCGCGATCTCGCCGCCGTCGCCAGGCAGTATGGCAAGCCCGACGGCGAGGCCGGCTACGCCGCCTACTACACGTTCCACCTGACCTCGGACCGTCCGTCGAAGCTGGCCTTCGCCGCGATGGGCCAGCGCGACATCCAGCCCTATGTGCTGCGCGTGCGCGCCCTGGGCCTCCAGGCCCAGCTCCATGAGACCGAGGCCGTCAACGCCGAGCTGGCCCTGCCGGGGCCGTTCGATTTCGCCTTCGTGCTGATCTACCTGGCGCCGTTGGCGGTGATCGTGCTGATGCACGACCTGGTCTCCGGCGAGCGGGAGGCCGGGCGCCTTCGCCTGCTGAGCGCCCTGCCGACCCCGCCCGGCGTGCTGTGGCTGCAGCGCGCGGCCTTGAGGCTGGGACTGGTGCTGTCGGCGTTGCTGGCGCCGCTGCTGGTCGGCGCGTTCGTGGCCCGGGCGCCCGTCGCCGGCGTGGCGACGCTGAGCCTGGTCGCCGCGCTCTATGTCGCCTTCTGGACGGGGCTTGGCCTGTGGGTCGGCGCCTGGGGGCGTCGCTCGGCCTTCAACGCCGCGGCGCTTGTCGGGAGCTGGATCGTGCTGGTGCTGCTGATCCCGGCCCTGGGCAACGCGGTGTTGTCGCGCGCCGTACCGGTCGGGCGCGGGGTGGACCTGACCCTGGCCCAGCGCGAAGCGGTCCATCACGCCTGGGATGTCCCGCGCGAGGCGGTCATGGAGCCCTTCGTGGCCAAGCATCCGGAGTGGAAGGGCACGCCGCCGGTCGGCGGGCGCTTCCACTGGAAATGGTATTACGCCATGCACGAGATGGGCGACGACAGCGTGGCCGGGCAGGTCGCCGCCTACCGCGCCAGCCTCGCGGCCCGCCAGGCCTGGACCGAGCGCCTGGGCTGGCTGTCGCCCGCCGCCGCCGCCCAGAGCCTGGTCCACCGCGTCGCCGACAGCGACCTGCCGGCCCACCTGGCCTACCAGGACAGCATCGCCGCGTTCCATCATCGCCTGCAGGCCTTCTACTATCCCTACATCTTCAACGAGCGGCCGTTCCAGCGCGCGGACTTCGACCGGTTGCCCGCCTATGCGCCGCGCGCCCCGTCCGGATCGACGCCCGTGGTTCCCCTGCTGGGGCTGCTCGCCCTGACGGCCGCCATCTGCGCCGGAGCGGTCAGTCGTTCGCGTCGCACCACGGGGTGACGGCCGCATTGACCGTCAGAAGGCGTGGCGAAGGGTCAGGCGCACCCGGCGAGGCTCGCCATAGACGAAGCCGGCGAACCAGGCGTTGTTGCTGTAATAGGTCTTGTCGAACAGGTTATCGACATTGAGCTGGATCGAGGTTCGATCTGTCACCGCGAACTGCCCCATCAGGTTCACCAGCATGTAGGCCGGCTGGCCGACGGCCTCGGTCTTTCCCGTGCCCGGGTTCACCGCCGTCTGCGGCGGCCGGCTCTCCCAGCGCAGCGACCCGCCCAGGCTGACGCGGTCCAGGGCGCCAGGCAGCGCGTATTTGGTGGACAGGCGGAAGACGCGCCGCGGGTGATGGGCCTGGACGTTCACGCCGTCGCCGTCCTTGGCCGAAAACTGGCTCCAGCCCATGCTGACGTCCCAGCCGTCCAGCACCTGACCCTGGACCTCGACCTCGTAGCCCTTGGACACAGTGCCTTGGGCGGCCCGATAGGCGGGGTCGATCGTTCCTGGAACGAAGAAGCCGTCGTCGACGACGGGGAAGTTGTTCTGTTCGACGCGGAAGATCGCGGTGGACGCCCTGAGCCGCCCCCCCATCAGATCCGCCTTCAGGCCCGCCTCGTAGTTGTCGCCCTCGAGCGGGTCGAGGTACTTGCCGTTGCGATCCTTGTAGTTCTGCGGATCGAAGATGCTCGTGTAGCTGGCGTAGGCCGACACGTTTTCCGTGAAATCATAGATCACGCCGACATAGGGCGTGAGGACGTCGGTCTGCTTGAGGGTGAAGGCCGCGGGCGTGTAGGTCGCGACCTCCTGGTCCCGCCGCCAGTAGCTCAGGCGCGCGCCGGCGATCAGCTTGAGCCGGTCCAGGACCTGCAGGCGTGTCGCGCCGTAGACGGCGGCTTGCTTGGTGGTTCCCAGATCGGACAGGTCGTAGCGCGGCCCCCAGGCGGGTTCCGGATAGCTGCCGTCCCAGAGGCGAAAGTCTCCCGCGTCAGGCACGGCCGAAACGGGATCCTGGTTGGTCCAGCCGGTGGACAGCCGATTGTACATGGCGCCCAGGACCAGCTCGTGCTCGCGGCCGAAAAGGCTGTAGGCGCCCTTGACCGTGAGGTTGAGGTTCCACTGCTCGGGCTTGGTCTTGTACCAGTAGGGCCAGGCGCTCATCCCCACGCCGGTCTGGGCGTCCAGGTCGCCCCACATCCACAGCAGCTTGGAATCTTCCGTCTGGCGGTGATAGGCGGCGTCGCCGCGGACCGACCAGCGCCCGCCCAGGGCATGCTCGAGGGTGACGAACGCGGTCTGCTCGGTGGTGTTCCACTGGTTCCACTTGGCGGCGCTGGTCTGCGAGCGGGGCCAGCGAGTCCGCGTGCCGTCGCTGTACCAGTAGGGAAGCTGCCCCCACAGGACGCCGCTGCGTTCGTCGCGCTGGTGGCTGGCCCCGACGCTGAGCCGCGTCCTGTCGCCCAGGTCGGCGTCGATCACACCGTACAGGGTGAAGCCCTTGTTGGCTTCCAGGTCAACGAAGGCCTCCTCGTCATAGGTCTCGGCGACGAAGCGGCCGCGCACCGCGCCGTCCCGGGTGAGCGGGGCCGACACGTCCGCCGTCCCCGAGAAGCGGTTCCAGGATCCGGCTTCCAGGGTCAGTTCGCCGGAGAAGGTCCGGGCGGTGGCATGCTTGCGCACCAGGTTGATCGAGGCCGAGGGCTCCCCGGCGCCCTGCATGAGGCCGGTCGCGCCGCGCACGACCTCGACCCGCTCGTAGATCGCCGTGCTCGTTTCCTCCAACCCGATGTTGCCGGTCTCGAACGGCACGCCGTCGAGCTGGAAATTGGTGATCTCGAAGCCCCGGGCGGACAGGCCGTTGCGGCCCCGGTCCACGGCCTTCACCGAGACGCCGGTCGTATAGGCCAGCACGTCGGTCACCCTTGACGCGGCCTGGTCCTGGATCTGCTCCCGGGTGATGATGCTCAGCGACTGCGGCGTCTCGCGCGGCGTGAGGTTCAGGCCCGTGGCCGTCGTGTTCTTGGCGACGCCCCGCCCGTACACCACCAGCTCGTCCACCGCGATCTTGTCCTCGGCCGCCGTTTCCTGCGCCGAAGCCAGGGCGGGCAGCATGAGCAGCGCCGGAGCCAGGGCGAAAAGAGACGCTGCTCGCGACCCCTTGAGCCGCTGCGCGACCCTTGAAGATCCTGTTCCTGGCATTGAAGGCTCCACTCAAATCGGGGAGCTTCACCTATTGCATATGATATTCACTTGCAAGTTGTCGTTACGGTGGAGCGCCGCTTGCCGACCTGGCCGACGCTTTCGCGTCGCGTGGCCGGAGCAACCGACGCGATGGGCCGCCGTGGCGCGGTTCGCCGACTCTAGCCCGGAAGGTTGGCCGCCGCCTTCTGGTCCGGCGCGGCCGGCGCCAGGGCCCGTCCCACCGCCGCCACCAGCTCCTCCCGCCGGATCGGCTTGGCCACGTGGTCGTCCATGCCCGCCGCCCGGCAGCGGGCGACCTGGTCGGGCAGGACGTCGGCGCTGAGCGCGATGATCGGCACGGCGCCGTGCGGCGCGGGCAGGGCGCGGATGGCGCGGGCGGCGGCCAGGCCGTCCAGGCCGGGCATGTGCACGTCCATCAGGATCAGGTCGAAACCGCCCAGCCGCGCGGCGTCCACGGCCTGGGCGCCGTCGTCCGCGGTGGAGACCTCGCAGCCGGCCAGGGTCAGCAGGGCGTGGCCCAGCTCGCGGTTCATCGGATGGTCGTCGACCAGCAGCACGCGCGGCGGCCGTTCGGCCTCGAGCGCGGCCGGCGCCGGGGCGGGGGCGGGCTCCGCCGCGGCGACCCGGGCGGACAGCGCGATCCAGAAGCGCGAGCCCTCGCCCGGCGCGCTGGCGACGCCGATCTCGCCGCCCATCCGGTTGATCAGGGCCTTGCTGATCGCCAGTCCCAGGCCGGCGCCGCCATAGCTGCGGCTGATCGAGCTATCGGCCTGGCTGAAGCGTTGGAACAGGCGGGCCTGGACCTCGGAGGCGATGCCGATGCCGGTGTCGACGACCTCGAACCGTAGGTCGCCGGCGGCCGGACCGATCGTCAGCCGCGCGGCGACCTCGCCCTCGGCCGTGAACTTCAGGGCATTGGCCAGCAGGTTCAGCAGGATCTGGCGCAGGCGGGTCTCGTCCAGGGCCAGCAGGACGGCCTCGTCGCCTTCGCCGGTGGTCTCCACGGTCACCGACAGCGGCAGGCCCTTGGCCTGGGCGGCGGGGGCGACGATGGCGACGGTGTCGCGCAGCAGGGCGGCCGGCGAGACGGGGGCCAGGGCCAGGTCGAGGCGGCCGGCCTCGACCTTGGCGAAGTCCAGCAGGTCGTTGACGATCTCGGCCAGGGAGCGGCCGGCGCGGCCGACCAGGTCGAGGCGGCGGCGGTTCTCGGGCGACAGCTCCGGGTCGTCGCCGACGATCGCGGCGAAGCCGAGGATGCTGTTGAGCGGGGTGCGGATCTCGTGGCTGATGGTGGCCAGGAAGTCGGACTTGGCCTGGCTGGCGGCCTGGGCCTTGGCCTGGGCGGCGCGGGCGACGGCCTGGCGGCGGACCAGCAGGGCCTGCAGCCGCTTCTGCTGGCTCAGCGCCAGGGCGGCGGCCAGGCAGACGGCGTAGAGCACCAGGTGGAAGATCTGGGCGTCGCGGAGCGGCGGCCGGGCGACGGCGGGGTCCAGCCCGGTCCTGTGCAGCACCGTCGGTATGGTCGCCGCCAGCGAGCTGGTCACCAGGACCGCCGCGGCGCGCGGCCCGCCGCGGAACACCGCCAGCAGGGCGGGGGCGAACAGCAGCACCTGCAGGCTGGCCTCGGCGGCGAACACGGCCACGGCGGTGGCCAGCACCAGGGCCAGGACCAGCAGGAACTCCGGCGGGCTGACGCGAAAGGCCTCGCGATGGCGGCGGTCGAACAGGATCAGCAGGGTCGGCAGGGCGATGGCCACGCCCAGCACGTTGGAGAGGGTCCATTCGGTCCAGCCCCGCCAGAAGCCGCCGCCGAAGCTGATCGACAACAGGCCGTTGACCAGGATCGAGCCCGCCGCCGTCAAGGCCGTCGAGGCGGCCATCAGGACGAGAAAGCCGCGCATGGAGCGCACCCGGATCGGCGCGCGCGCCAGGCGCAGCAGGGCCGCCGTCGCGGTGGCCAGCAGGGCGTCCAGCCCAGTGACGGCCAGGGCGAACCACGGGGGATCACCGATCGACAGCTCGATGGCCACGTGCAGCGCGGCGGTCAGGACCAGCAGGACCGCGCCCTGCCGGCGGTTGAGCAGCAGAAGGCCGGCGATCAGCACGGCGTTGGCGGTCCAGAGGGCGGGAATTTGTTGCGAGGCCCCGGCCAGGAGCAGGCTGTAGGCCATGCCCGCCACATAGGCGGCCGTCAGGATCGCCAGGCGCCGGTGCGCCTGGATCCAATCTCGCCTCGGGCTCGTGACCATAGAATTCCCCCACCCTCGACCCGACGATCGTCGTAAACCGTCGGTATTTCGTTAAGCGAAGCGCCGCGACCGCTCAATCCAGGCGAGAAAGTTCGGCCCGATAGCGCTTCCAGTTCTCGACATAGTGCAGGGCCGAGGCCTGGAGGATCAGGGCGTGGCCTTCGCCGATCTCGCGGACCACCTTGCCGGGCGCGCCCATGACCATCGAGTTGTCGGGAATCACCTTGCCCTCGGTAATCAGGGCGCCGGCCCCGATCAGGCAGTTCCTCCCGATCTTCGCCCCGTTGAGCACGATTGCCCCGATGCCGACCAGCGAGCCGTCGCCGATCGTGCAGCCGTGAAGCATCACCATGTGGCCGATCGTCACATTGGCCCCGATGGTCAGCGGGCTGCCGACATCGGTGTGAAGTACTGAGCCGTCCTGGACATTGCTGTTCTCGCCGATCTCGATCGGGTCATTGTCGCCGCGAACTATTGCGCCCCACCATACGCTGGAATTCCTCCGAAGGATGACGTTTCCCATCACCGAGGCACTGGGCGCGATCCAATATTCGTCGCCTGCGGGCAGCGAAGGACTTGCGGCGCCCAAGGAATAGACAGTCATCCGTACACCTCGTGTTCTAAAAGCAGGCAGGGCCTTAACGGGTCATAAACCATGCCTGCCCCATTGTATTTGTGCGATTCGAGGGGGAACACTCCCATATCGGGAGTCATTCTTCTCGTATCCGAGCCGCGCTCGATCGCCGAACGCGGCCTCCCGGTGACGGAGACCTTGGGTGTCGGTTTTGGGGTTTGGGCGTACATCACCGCCTTCGGGGGCAAGCTCCGAACCGCCCGGCCGCGCTCGCGTCTCCGTTCTTCACTTCTCCACCTGCTCCAAGGACGTCGCCATTCGGCCACGTCCTTTTTTCATGCCTGAATGGAGGCTTACATGACCAAGCGAGCTCTCAAGCGGATGGTGCGCGAAGGCGCGAACGACGCCGGCCGGTACGACGACGACGCCAAGGTGCGCCGCCTGCCGGTGGAGCATCGCCAAGCTTGGTCGCCGCTGGGCAATCCGGGGCATGAGGATCGGGACCAGAGTTACCTCAAAACGATCAAACCCAAATCGCCAGGCCAGGCCAGCCTGATGGAGGCGATTGACGAGAAGAACCTGATCATGGCGCTGGGGCCGGCCGGCACCGGCAAGACCTACATCGCCATCGCCAAGGCGGTGGAGGCCCTGGAGGCCGGCAAGGTCGGCCGCATCGTGCTGTCGCGCCCCGCCGTCGAGGCCGGCGAGTCGATCGGCTACCTGCCCGGCGACATGGAGGACAAGCTGGCCCCCTACCTGCGCCCGCTCTACGACGCGCTCAGCGACCGCCTGTCGGTCAAGCGCATGCGGGCCCTGATGGCCGAGGGCGCCATCGAGATCGCCCCGGTCGGCTTCATGCGCGGCCGCACCCTGAACAACGCCTTCGTGGTGATCGACGAGGCCCAGAACTGCACCTACATGCAGCTGAAGATGCTGCTGACCCGCCTGGGCTGGAACTCGACCATGGTGGTGACGGGCGACCCGAACCAGTCGGACCTGCTGCCGGGCATCTCCGGCCTGGCCGAGGTGTCGGCCAAGTTCGAGCCGGTCGAGAACATCGCGGTGGTCCGCCTGGCCGACCGCGACATCGTCCGCCACCCGCTGGTCGCGGAGATGCTGGGCGTGCTCTAGCCGTTCCCGCGAGGGGCGATTTCAAGGGTCGCCGCGACCCGGAAATCGCCGAAATTCGGATCAAGACTTGAGTTTGGGGCGGTCGGACGTGCAAGGTCCGACCGCCTTAACTGTTTTGGGACCCTGCATGTCGTCCGACGCCGCCGCGACTCCCCGTTCGGAGTTCACGATCCGAGGGGTGCTCCTCGGCATCCTCATCACCCTCGTCTTCACCGCCGCCCAGGTCTATCTGGGCCTGAAGGTCGGCCTGACCTTCGCCACCTCGATCCCGGCGGCCGTCATCTCGATGGCCCTGCTGCGCGCGTTCAAGACCGCGACAATCCAGGAAAACAACATCGTCCAGACCATCGCCTCGGCGGCGGGGACGCTGTCGTCGGTGATCTTCGTGCTGCCGGGCCTGCTGATGATCGGCTGGTGGAGCCACGTGCCGTTCCTGACCACCTTCGGCGCCTGCCTGGTCGGCGGGATCCTGGGCGTGATGTACACCATCCCCCTGCGCCGGGCCCTGGTGACCAATTCCGACCTGCCCTATCCCGAGGGCGTCGCCGCCGCCGAGGTGCTGAAGGTCGGCACCGGTTCGCGGGCCGGCGCCGCCGAGGGCCAGGCCGGCCTGATCGCGGTGGTGCTGGGCACCATCGCCTCGGCCCTGTTCGCGGCCCTGGCCGCCGCCAAGATCTTCGCCGCCGAAGTGGCGGGCTATTTCAAGGCCGGGGCCGGCGCGACCGGACTGGGCGCGTCCAGCTCGCTGGCCCTGATGGGCGCGGGCCACCTGATGGGCATCACGGTCGGCGTGGCCATGTTCGCCGGCTTGGCCATCGCCTGGGGCGTACTGGTGCCGGTGATGACCAACCTGCACCCGATGCCGGACGTCGACGTCGCCAAGCACGCCCTGACCGTCTGGAAGACCGAGGTGCGGTTCATGGGCGCGGGCGTCATCGGCGCCGCCGCCATCTGGACCCTGGGCAAGCTGGCCCTGCCGATCTGGTCGGGCCTGGTCTCGGCGTTCGAGGCCAGCAAGGCCCGCAAGGTCGGCGGCGCGGTGATCCCGCGCACCGAGCAGGATATCCCGATCGGCATCGTCGGCCTGGTCTCGCTGCTGCTGCTGGCCCCGGCCGGCTGGTTCCTGGCCCACTTCCTGACCGGCGGCCCGATCACCAGCCTGGCCGCGCCGCTGGTGGCCATCGGCATCGGCTATGTCGTGGTCGCCGGCCTGCTGGCCGCCGCGGTCTGTGGCTACATGGCCGGCCTGATCGGCTCGTCCAACAGCCCGGTCTCGGGTATCGCCATCCTGACCGTGCTGGGCGCCTCGCTGATGGTCGGCGTCGTCGGCCGCGGGGTGATTGGCCCCGACATCGCCAAGGCCCTGGTCGCCTACGCCCTCTATGTCACCACCATGGTCCTGGCCGTGGCCGTCGTGGCCAACGACAACCTGCAGGACCTGAAGACCGGCCAGCTGGTCGACGCCACGCCGTGGAAGCAGCAGGTGGCCCTGGTCATCGGCGTCGTCGCCGGCGCCATCGTCATTCCCTTCGTGCTGGAGGTGATGAACGGCTCGTATGGCTTCGCCGGCGCGCCCAACCTGCACGCCGTCGCCGGTACGGAACCCCTGAACGCCCCGCAGGCCACCCTGATCTCGACCCTGGCCAAGGGCGTGATCGGCGGCGACCTGAACTGGACCCTGCTGGGCTATGGCGCCCTGATCGGCCTGGGGCTGGTGCTGATCGACATCATCCTGCGCCGGACCAGCAACGGCCGCCTGAGCCTGCCGCCCCTGGGCGTGGGCCTGGCCATCTACCTGCCCAGCGCCGTGACCGCGCCGGTCGTGGTCGGGGCCGTGATCGGCTGGCTCTACGACAAGATGGTCGACAAGGACCGGATGGGCGAGGCGGCCAAGCGCCTGGGCGTGCTGATCGCCTCGGGCTTCATCGTCGGCGAGAGCCTGTTCAACGTCGCCTTGGCGGCGATCATCTATTTCAGCAAGAACCCCGAACCGCTGGCCGTGCCCTTCGCGCCGTCCGAGCACGTGGGCATGATCCTCGCCCTGATCGCCGCGGCGGTCGTGGTGGCCGTGCTGTACGGCTGGGCCCGGCGGTCGGCGAACAAGATCCAGGCCTAGGGTTCAGGCCGGAGCGTTTCGAAGGGACCCGGAGGGCGGAAGCTCTCCGGGTCTTTTTGGTTCGAACCAGCAACAATCTGAACCGCTCATCCCGGCGAATGCCGGGACCCAGATCCCAAAGCGGTGTGGTGGATGGAAAAGGCGCAGCGCTCATGGCGTCAGCCGCACCGCCATTCCATCTGGGTCCCGGCATTCGCCGGGATGAGCGGCTTATTGGGGCGCCAGCACCGTCAGCACCTGCTCGCAGCGGAACCGGAACCCCAGCGCCTCGTACAGCGCGATGGCCCCGGTGTTGTCGGCGTAGCTGTGCAGGAACGGCGTCTCGCCGCGTTCGGCGATCCTGCCGGCCACGTGCAGCATCAGCCGCGCCGCATAGCCCTTGCCGCGGTGGTCGGGATGGGCGCAGACGCCGCTGACCTCGGTGAAGCCTTCGGGCCGCAGGCGCTCGCCGGCCATGGCCACCAGGCGGCCGTCGACCTTGACCCCGACGAAATCGCCCAGCTCGTGGGTGCGCGAGAAGAACGGTCCGGGCGCGGTCAGGGCGGCCAGGGCCACCATTTGCGGCGAGTCGGCGTCGCCCAGGGGCTGGATCTCGAAATCCACGGGCTTGGGCCGGGCCAGGGTCTGGGCGACCATCTGGTGGAGGACCGCGCGTTTGGTCACCTGGGTACCCGGGACCGGCGGTAGGTCGAACCGCTCCACCACCCCGACCTCGCCGGGATGGGCGTGGACCAGCCGCACCAGGGCGGTCAGGGTCTCGGGCGCGTGGTCGGCCGTCGCGGCGAACAGGCCGAAATCGGGGTGGACGCGGAGCGCTCCGCCGTCGCGCAGGGCCAGATGGGCTTGGCGGGTCGTGAAGGCGGACCAGACGGGGCGGTCGAGCGGGTGGTCGTTCATCCAGGATTCCCCGGGCAATAGGCCCCGATCAGCGCCTTGACCGCGCCAACCACGGCCAGGGCCGGCTTGTCGTCGTCGTCGAACATCTGGCTGGAGGTGAACACCCCCTCGACCAGCAGCATCATGGCGTCGCCCAGCGTGTTCGGGTCGGACGCGCCCATCTCCGCCGCCTTGGCCCGCAACCGCGCGCGAAGGTCCTGCTTGTGGACCTGGGCCACGGCCCGGCCGGCGTGGTCGCGGTCCGGATACTCGACCACGGCGTTGCTGAGCGCGCAGCCGCGATAGTCGGCCCCGCCCGAGCGTGCGGCCAGGCCTTCGAAATAGGCGATCATCTGGGCCTTGGGGTCGTCCGGGAACGCCGTCTCGGCCGACTCGAACCGCTCCCAGAACCCGGCCTCGACCTCGCGCAGCACGGCGGCGACCAGCTCGTCCTTGGACTTGAAGCTGCGATAGAGGCTGGGCTTGGTCACCCCGGCCCGGGTGACGATCTCGTCGACCCCCACCGCCCGGATGCCCTCGCGATAGAACAGGTCCCGCGCGGTCTCGAAGATCCGCTCGGCCGCCCGGGCCCCGGGGCCGTAGGGCAGGTGGTGCTCGGGAATTTTTTCGTCGTTTTCGGCCATGGCGCTTGACGATGTTACTTACCGGTACGTATGCAAGGCGACAAGCCCCGTACCGATCGGTTACATCGCATGCAGATTCTTCGCCGCACCCTCGGAAACCGCTACGCCTTCGTCGTGGCCGCCGCGACGTTCCTTGCTCTCTTATCGGCCGCTGGCCTCAGGGCTGCGCCGGGCGTGCTGATCCTGCCGCTGGAAAAGGCCTTCCACTGGGATCGCGGCTCGATCTCCCTGGCGGCCGGGGTCGGCATCTTCCTCTACGGCCTGACCGGGCCGTTCGCGGCGGCGCTGATGCAGTCGTTCGGCGTGCGGCGCACGATCAGCCTGGCTCTGCTGCTGATGGCGGCCTCCACGGGCCTGTCGGCCTTCATGACCCAGAGCTGGCAGTACGTGGCCACCTGGGGCGTGATGGCCGGGGTCGGCAGCGGGGCTGTGGCCATGGTGCTGGGCGCGACCATCGTCAATCGCTGGTTCGTCCAGCGGCGCGGCCTGATGCTGGGCCTGCTGACCGCGGCCACGGCCACCGGCTCGCTGGTCTTCCTGCCGGCCATGGCCTGGATCGCCGACCACGGCGGCTGGCGGCCGGTGGTGCTGACCGTGGCCGCCGTCGCCGCGATCATGGCCCCGATCTGCTGGCTGTTGATCCCCGAAAGCCCCGACGCCATCGGCCAGCGCCCGTTCGGGGCGCCGGACGACTGGACCCCGCCGCCCAAGGGCTCGGCCGCCAACGCCCTGTCCGGCGCTTTCGGAGCCTTGGCGCGGGCCAGCCGCACCCGCACCTTCTGGCTGCTGTTCGGCGGCTTCTTCATCTGCGGCCTGACCACCAACGGCCTGATCGGCGTGCACATGATCGCCTTCTGCGGCGACCGGGGGATGCCCGAGGTCAAGGCCGCCGGCCTGCTGGCGCTGATGGGCCTGTTCGACCTGTTCGGCACCACCGCCTCGGGCTGGCTGACCGACCGCTACGACCCGCGCAAGCTGCTGTTCATGTACTACGCCCTGCGCGGGCTCTCGCTGATCTGCCTGCCGTTCCTGGACTTCTCGCTGCTGAGCCTGTCGGTGTTCGCGGTGTTCTACGGGCTGGACTGGATCGCGACGGTGCCGCCGACCGTGCGCCTGGCGACCGAGGCGTTCGGCGACCGCGACGGGCCGATCGTGTTCGGCTGGATCGGGGCGGGCCACCAGCTGGGCGCGGCGACGGCGGCGATCGGCGCGGGCGTGATCCGCGCCCAGTCGGGGCAGTATCTGGAGGCCTTCGTGATCGCCGGCGTCGCGGGCCTGCTGGCGGCGGGGGCGTCGCTGATGGTGCGTCGGTCGGTGGTTGTTAGCGCGGCGTGACTTGCCCCCTACGGACCGCTTCGCGGTCGTCTTCCCCCAGAGGGGGAAGAGCGCTTGGCGGAGGCTCCGCCCCCTATGGGGGCGGACAGGCGGCGAAGCCGCCAGGTGGGGGCAAGTCGGAGGCCGGGATTAGCCTTCCAGATCCTCGGCCAGGATCGCCATCTCGAACATGAACGAGCCGTCCTCGTCCTCGTCCTGGAAGACGACGCCGATGAATTCGCCCTTCACCTCGACCTCGGCGGAGTCCTTCTGCTTGGGGCGGGCCTTGAGGGCGATGTGCGGGTTGCCGAAGGTGCGCTTCAGATGGCCTTCGAGCTTGGCGATGGTGGCGGCGTCCATGACGGCTCCTGATATCGATGGGGCGCGCGGGGCGCGGGGGATCGGCGGAAACTAGAGGGCCGGACGCGAAAGTGTAAGGGGTTTTGCGGCGGCGGGCTCGACCAGCTGTTGAGAACCGGGCGGCGAGGCCGTCGCCGCGCCCTGGGCGACCAGCCAGTCGCGGAACCGCCGGGCCGCGCGGGTGGCCCGGCCCCGGGGCGTCAGGGCGCAGACCTCGGCCTGGCCCGGGACCAGGCCCAGCGGCGCGACCAGGCGACCGGAGGCCAGGTCGTTCTCCACGAAGGCGAAGGGGCTGAGGGCCACGCCCAGGCCGGCGGCGGCGGCCTCCAGCATGTAGAAGTAGTGGTCGAACTCGCGGTTCACCGCCGCCGGCGGCAGGGCGACGCCGGCCGCCGCCTCCCACTCGGCCCAGCTCTCCGGGAAGGTGCGGGTGTGCAGCCGGGGCAGGCCGGCCAGGCTTTCCAGGTCCCGGACCTGGGCGGCCAGGCCGGGCGAGGCGACCGGGCCGACGGCGTGCTTGAGGAACGGGGTGACGTCGGCGTCCGGCGAAGGCGGGGCGTCGGGCAGGCGCATGCGGATGGCCAGGTCGACCCCGTCGGCGCGGAAGTCGAACGATCCGTTGGACTCCACGATCCGCGCCTGGATCTCGGGATGGGCGACGACGAAGTCGGGCAGGCGCGGGATCAGCCATTTCATGGCGAAGGTCGGCAGGCACGAGACGACCAGGGCCGTGTCGCGGCCGTCGGGCGCCGGCGGCAGGGCGTCGTCGATCAGGTCGAAGGCCCGGGTCAGGCCCTGGGCCAGCTTCAGTCCCGCCTCGGTCAGGACCAGCCGGGTGCGCGGACCCTCGGTCAGGGCGACGCCCAGATGGTCCTCCAGCTGGCGGATCTGGCGGCTGATCGCCCCGTGGGTGACGCACAGCTCGTCGGCCGCCAGGGTCATCCGGCCGCGCCGGCCGAACGCCTCGAAGGCGCGCAGGGCGTTGAGCGGCGGGAGCGGGCGGGCGACCATGTGACGAAACCTCACAGATGCCCGCTGATAAGTCGTTATTCGCGGAAGGGCAACCGGAGGATACGGAGGGCATGCGTCCCCGCTCTTCCATCACCCCCGCGCAATGGTTGGCCGTGCTGGCGGTCTGGGGCCTAGTGGCGTACGGGGCCTTGGCCGCGCCGCAGGCGGAGACGCGGCGGGACCAGGTTCACCTGATCGCTTGTCGGTAAGCCCTCGGATCAAAGAGGGGCGTTGATCCCTACTTCCCCTCCGGCTTGACCACCATGGTCCAGGACTTGTCGTCGCCCAGGAAGGTCTGGGCCGCCTTCTGGACGTCGGCGATCGTCACCCGCTGCAGGCCGGCCAGCACCGAGCGGGTGGCGGTCAGCAGCCGCGGGTCGGCCTGGGCGCCCGACAGCGCCCCCAGCCAGTATTCGTTGGTCTCGCGGGCCTTCTCGATCTGGTCGATGCGCGGCTTCTTGGCCCGATCCAGCTCGTCGGCGGTGACCGGCTTGTCGCGCAGGTCGGCGGCGATCTGGCGGATGGTGGCGATCACCCCGTCGATCTTGTCGGGCGGGGTCTCGACGCTGACCGCCAGATAGCCCCAGCCGGTGAACGCCACGCTGGCCGTCGCCGAGGCCGAGGGCGAATAGGTCGCCCCCTGCTTCTCGCGCAGCTCGTCGGTCAACCGCAGCTGCATCACCTGGGCCAGGACCTGGGTGTTGCGGGCCCGCTGCAGGTCGGAAAACAGGTCGTCGGTCTTCCAGGCCATGAACAGCTGGCCCTGGTCGGCCCGGCCCTTGTGGGTGCGCACGACCGGGACCGGCGACGGGGCGGGGAAGGGCGCCTTCTCGGCCCCTGCCGGGGCGGGGACCTCGGCGCGGGCGGGCAGGGCGCCGAAGGTCTGGGCCACCGCCGCCACCGCCTTGTCGACGGTGATGTCGCCGACGATCACCACCTCGATGGAGTCGGCGGCCAGCGGGCCGGACACCGCGCTCTTCAATTGCTCCAGCGAGGCGCCGGCGATCTGCTGGCGGCTGGGGAAGGTCCAGCGGCCGTCGCCGCCGTGCAGCAGCCCGCCCAGGTCGCGGCTCATCACCCCGCCCGGGGTGCTCTCCAGCTGGTCGTGGATCGTGCCGTAATAGGTCTTGATGCGGTTGAAGGCCTCGGGCCGCCAGCCGCCCTCGGTGGCGTAGGCGGCCAGCACCTGCAGCTCGGTGTCCAGGTCCTCCGGGCGCGTGCGGCCCGACAGGCTGAAGGCGTCGTCCTCGACCCCCAGGCCGGCGTTCCACACCTTGCCGTTCAGCACCCGCTCCATGTCCTGGGTGCTGATCTGCTTGAGCCCGCCCTCGATATAGGCCGAGCCGGCCCACAGCGGGCTCTGGCCGGCGGGCGGCAGGTCCAGCAGGCCGTGGCCGACCCTGGCCTTCACCAGGATCTGGTCGTCGCGGAACTTGGTCGGCTTGACCGTCAGGCGCACGCCGTTGGCGAACCGCACGAAGACGGTGTCCAGGTCGGTGACGTCCTTCTGTTCCACGACCTGTCCCTTCGGCCCGAAGGTCGCATAGGGCCAGGTGGTGACGCCCGGCGCGGCCGGGGCGGCGACCGGGACCTTGGCCGAGGTGGCGTAGGCGTCGGTCACCGCCTTTTCCCCGCCGTCGATGGGCGTCGGGGTCGGGAGGGTGATCAGCGGGCCGGAGCCGGAGAACTGGGCCTTGAGCAGGGCCGAGACCTTGTCGGCGGTCAGGCCCTTGGTGGCCTCGTCGAACACCGCCAGGTTCTGGGACGGGCTGGTGACGACCTCGCGGTCGTCCAGCGTGCCGACGATGGCGCCGGCCAGGGCCGTGGTGCGCTGGGTGGCCTCGCCCGCCGCGGCGGCCACGAAGCCGGCGCGCATGCCGGCGATCTCGCGATCCAGCTCGTCCTGGCGCACGCCGTACTGGACGATGCGGCGCTGCTCCTGTTCGAGGGCGGTCAGAGCCTCGTTCCAGTGGCCCGGCTGGACGGTGGCGGCCAGGGTGGTGACGTCGGCGGCGTGTTCCTGGTCGTTCTGCAGGGCCATGGCGACGATGAACGGCGGGGCCTCCGAACGGGTCAGCACCTGCAGGCGGCGGTTCAGCACCGCGAAGCCCAGGGCCTTGACCAGCTCTTCCTTGTCCTTGGCGCGGGTTTCCAGCTCCAGGTCCGGCGGCAGGGCCCAGGCCATCTGCACCGAGGTCTGGGTCCCGGGCTCGACCAGCACCTTGGCGGTCAGGCCGCGCTTGGCCACGGGACCCAGGTCGGGCCTGACGCCGGCCGGGCCGACGGCCTTCCAGTCGCCGAACCGGGCCTTGATCTTGGCCTCCATGGCGTCGACGTCGAAGTCGCCCACGGCCACCACCACGGCGTTCTCGGGCCGGTACCAGGCCTGGTAGAAGTCGCGGATGCGCTGGGCCGGGGCGGTCCTCAGGATCTCGGTCTTGCCGATCGGCAGGCGCTGGGGCGGCCGCTGGCCCTGCAGCTGGAAGCCGAAGGTGTTGACGAACACCCGGTAGCCGGGGCTGTCGCGGGTGCGCTCCTCCGACAGCACCACGCCGCGCTCGCGGTCGACGGCGTCGGGCGCGATGGTCAATTCGCCGGCCGCCTCGCGCAGCAGCATCAGCGAGGTGTCGACCGTGTCGTCGTCGGTCTTGGGCAGGTCCAGCTGGTAGATGGTCTCGCTGAAATTCGTCGAGGCGTTGGTGTCGGCCCCGAACGACAGGCCGTGGCGCTCGAGGATCTTGATCATCTCGCCTTCGGGCACGTTCTTGCTGCCGTTGAAGGCCATGTGCTCGAGGAAGTGGGCCAGGCCCTGCTGCTCGTCGGTCTCGTCCAGCGAGCCGGCGCCGATCCACAGGCGCAGGGCGGCCTGGCCGGGCGGGGTGGCGTTCTTCTGGATGGCGTAGCGCAGGCCGTTGGGCAGCACGCCGAACCGCACGCGCGGATCGGGCGCGACGTCCGACACCGCCTGCGGCCACTGACCGGGCTTGACCAGGTCGATCGTCGGCGCGCCCGGGGTCCTGGCGGGCGTAGCGGGCGTAGCGGGCGTAGCGGGCGTAGCGGGCGTCTTGGACGCCGGCGCCGACGCGGTGGCCTTGTCGCTTCCGCCGGGCTTGAGATGGGACAAGGTCGCGCAGGCGGAGAGGCTGAGCCCGGCCGAGAGAACGAGCGCCAGGCGCGAAACGCGGATCATGTGCGACCTTGAAGTGGTGGAGCGTTGGAGGTCGCGCACCTTGGCCAAAGCGCGTGGCGCAAGCAAGGCGTCGGTGGGGCGGAACGGCCACGCTTCGATGTCGGCCGTGCGACAGAGGGACGGCGTGGCGTGGTCCGTCGCGGGGATGTGTGCGAGGTGCTGAACGGGGCGGCCGCCTTCGAGCTCGAGCGGATCTAGACCAGCCGCTAGCCGAGCGCGGACCGCACCTTCGTCAGGATGCGTCCCAGCAGGTTGCCGCCCTTCCATTCGGCCGGCGAATGTACGGAAGGATCGTCGATCGCCAGGCCCACGCCCCAGATCCAGTCTCGCGGATTAGCCTCAACGAGCATGGCGTCTCCCGTTGCCCTGAGCTGGCGGGCGGCGCGCGCGTTCTGGCTGAATTTTGCGAGATTGCCCTGATAGACGACGCTGACCTTCCAGCGACCCCAAGCCTCCTGACGGAAGCCTTGGACGTTTTGACCAAGACGCTTCTGCTCGTCCGGACTGTCCGTCGCCAGGATCGCATTCGCGGCGCCGTCGTCGCCGAATAGTCGCGCTTTCGAAAACATCATCCATTGTTCCGCGGTGACGACGGTCAGTCCGTTGATCTGGAACGGCGTCGGACGCCACTGACTGAACACCCCTTTGATGAAGGGGTGGAAGCTATCGAAGTGCTCGGGCGCCGGTAGGTCGGCCTCGAAGATCAAAGGCTCATCGCGGGTCATCTCGCCATATGACCTCAGGCCAGTCGCCTTTCCACCTGTTCCCGCCGTTCGTCGAGCCGACTGGCGGAACCCGTGGGAACTCCGGTCCCCCGCATCGGCGCCCGGGAAGACCTCCCGGGCGCCTGCCAGGCCGCCTAGACGCGGTTGCCCGTCGAGCTGGGGTTGGTGGCGCTGAAGGGGGCGTCAGGGTCGCCGGGCAGACGATAATCGTCGGCGAAAACAGAGTTGGTCATTTAAATTCTCCAAATATTTCAAAAATATAGCCGCTAAAAATGCAGCGCCGCCGCGTCGTTGGCCGCCTATATCGCGACGTCTGGAACGCAACGGATGGTTTTAATTTGGAGGAAGGATGCGTCAGATGCGGACGCAGAATGTTCTATCTTTGTTCTCATTTTACCGGCGCCTCCCCTCCCTCTCCCGGAGGGGAGAGGGAGGGGCCCGCGCGAAGCGTGGGAAGGTGAGGGGTCACGCCCTGTCCGTCTTTGCTCGAACGCCCTGCCGGCGCGCCGGTTGGCGTCTTACGCCCTCACCCTCCCACCGCTGCGCGGCGGGCCCCGCCCTCTCCCCCTGGGAGAGGGCGAAGAAGAGCGTCGATGCTCGGCGGATGGAGAGCAAAGCCTAGTGATTCCAAGGCTCTAATTTTTCTCGACCCGATCTGGTCCTCCCCCCTTCGAACCACCCTTATCCTGATCCCACCTGAAGGCAGGGGAGGGCGCACGTACGGCGACCGATGCGGCTTTTAGGGGTGGACGAGCGGGAAGCGCTCGCCGGCGGTCCTTGGATGGACGCCGCGGTCGGTTCGAGGCGGGCGCTCCGATGCAAGGGGCCGAAACCTCGGCGCCGCGGTGGCGGGTGAGCGCAACAGGCCCGGGCTGAAATCGCCC